>JAOPVX010000414.1 GCA_025965975.1 Mycobacterium sp.
GCCGCCACGGCCCACCGCGGATCGGCTCGTGGTGGGATTTCGCCCGTAATCCCGGCCGGGCCCGCTCGCACACCAAAGAACGGCCGGTGTGGGAAACGTACCGGCTGGTTGGCACACTGGACTGGCATCTGGCCGCCTACCGTCATCCGCAGTTGCCGACCTCGGTGAGCACCGCGCCAGACGCGGCCGGCCGGCCAGTGGGCACATCGATTCTGGCCCAGCCGAACCACCTCGCGTCCCGGCCGCAACCCGGTTCTGGGAAGTGGGCCGATCACACCGCAGCGTTGGCGGTGGTGTTCACCGGCCTGCCGGGCGGGGACGTGGTGTTGCCGATACGCCTCCTGCGTCGAGCTCACCGATCCGGATGATCCGCGCACCGCGCGGGTCGACTACCGACTCGCCCACGCCCTACGGGCGTCGCTGGCCTCCCAGCAAGAGTGGGAGGGCTCAGTCAACCGGCACCAGCCACCAGCATCCCCTGATGCTGGAACGGCCAGGACCGGCAGCCACCACCCGGTGGCCTCTGCTGAGCAAGCAGCACTCGGCCTACCCCCGAACAGACCAGGCCCCGAGCCGGGACGTCGCGGAACCAGTCGAAAACAACCAGCCCCCAAGCTGATTGGCGCTGCATGACCCATTACGGGTCAACCCTTAGGGAGCCGGTTGTGGCAGTTGCGGCGCCGGGACCCACGGCAGGCCAGGGATCGTCGGGTACGGCGCGGTCGGACTCCACGGCGGCTGAGTCGTCGTTGGCGGTGGCTCCGTCGTCGTTGGCGGCGCCTCGGTGGTCGGGGGCGGCGGGGCCTCGGTTGTCGGCGGTGGGGGCGGCGGGGCCTGCGTGATGGTCACCGGGGGCGGCGGCGCCTGCCGGGTAATGGTGCGAGTCTGAGGCGCCTGTGTCTGCGGCGACGCCGGTGCGGCCGGGGGCGGCGCTGCAGCGGTCGTTGTCGGCGTCGCCTTGGTGGCGGCGGGCGCGGTGGTCGACGCGGGCGTCGGGGTGGTGTCGTTGCGCATCACGAACAACACCGCGGCGACAAGCGCCACCAGCAGCGCCAGGCCACCCGCGCCAAGAACCATCACGGGCCTGCGGTACCACGGCAACGGCGCGGCTTGGAGCTCGGACTGTTCGTGTTCGAACTGCATCGGCGGGCGCGCGTCGGTGAAGCCGCCGTCGGCCACACCGCCGTACTCGTACGGGTCGCTGGCCGCCACGTCGGGCACGTGGTCGGCATCCGACCACGCCAGGAACGTGCTCGACGCGGGCGCGTCCTGCGGGCCGACCTCGGGCGCCATTGCGGTCGCCGCTGCGGCTGCGGCGGCGACCGCTCCCGGCGCAGCGGCGGCCATCGACGTGCTGCCCTCATCCACCGTGCCGCGTGCTGCCCGCAGGCCGCCGCCGATCGCGGCGGTCAGCTCGGGCTGTGCTGTGGTGATGACGGGCACCCTGAAGTGTTCGGACAGTGTGGTGGTGATGATCGGGATGCGGGCGCCGCCGCCCACCGAAGCCACGGCGACGAGATCTGCGGCCCGAATTCCGTTGCGCTCCACGGTCTCCTGGACGACCGCGACGAAGTCGGCCAGCGGCGCGCGCATCGCCTCGTCGAGCTCGTTGCGGGTCAGCCGCACGTCGCCGCGATGCCCGGGCAGCTCAGCCACCAGGGAGGTGACCGCAGCGATGGACAGCCGCTCCTTGGCTGCGCGGCACTGGGCCCGCAGCCGGGTCAGCGAGCCGATCGCCGACGTGCCGGACAAGTCGATGGTGCCCGCCGCCGACAGGTCGTTGATGACGTGGGTCAGCAGCGCCTGGTCGATGAGATCGCCGGACAGGTCGGTGTGGCGGACGGTCGGTCCGATGGGCGCAAAACCGCTGGTGGCGTCGACGAGCGTGATGTTGGTGCCGGTGCCGCCGAAGTCGCACAGTGCGATGACGCCGCGAGTGGGCACGCCTGGGTCGTCCTGCAGTGCGGTGAGCGCCGCCGTGGCGTCGGAGATGAGCGGCGCCGGGGTCGGTTGCTGGAATTCCGCCACCGCGGCCAGGGCGTTGCGCAGCGCATCGACAGCAGCGGGTCGCCAGTGTGCTGGATAGGTGACCGCGACGGGCTCGGCGGGGGGCCTGCCGCGGCCGACCTCGTACAGCATGGCCCGAAGCGCGTCGGCGAGCACCTTGTCGGCCGGATGGGTGGAGCCGTCGGCGGCAACGATGCCGACGGGGTCACCGACGCGGTCGGTGAAGTCGGTGATGATCAGGCCGCGTTCGTTGAGGTTGGGGTTTTCGCTTGGCACGCCCACCTCGGACGGTCGGTGCGGGTACAGCGTCACCACAGGGGACCGCGTCACCGCGGTCCGGCCCACCACGACGGCCGCCAGGTTGGTGGCGCCAACCGACAGCCCTACCCCGTCAGACATCTCACTCCGTCTCGATCGAACCCTATCCGGTATTCAATCTTCACTGACGGTGTTGGCGTTACTAGCGAATGGTTCCCACACCGGGAATCAGTGGCAAATCCAAAGCTGTCACCCAGCCCGGCGAAAGATCGTTGACGGCGTGCACCGCGTTGAGCGCGCGCATGCCGGTTGCCAGGCAGCCCGCGGCGGCCGCGTCGCGCCCCGAGCCGTCGGTGAACCGGAACGCCGTTTCCTGGAAGATGCTCGGCGTGCCCTCGATGTCGACGCGATAGACGTCGTTCTCGTTGCCTGACGGCCAGTCCGGTGCGGCGTCATTGCCGATCCTGTTGACGTGTTCGAGCTGAATACGGGTCTCGCCCTGGAACCTGCCGTTGATCGTGAATCGCACGGCCGCAACGTTTCCTGGCTGGATGACGCCCTTGGCGGACTTGCGCTCGATGGGCGTCACCCACTTGTCCCACGTCGTGGTGATCTCGTCGAGCATGATGCCCGCCGCGTGTGCGATCATCGGAACCGTTGCGCCCCACGCGAATATCAGCACGTCCGGGTTTTCCAGCAGCGGGCGGTATTCGGGCGGCTTGCCGATGCCCATCTCGAATTCGTAGTCGCCCTCGTAGTTGGTGTAGTCCAGCAGTTCGGATGCGCGCACCTTGCGGACCTCCGAGCACAGACCCATCAGCGTCATCGGGAACAAGTCGTTAGCGAAACCCGGGTCGATGCCGGTGGTGAAGCACGATGATTCGCCCAGTTCGCAGGCCTCGGTGATGGGCTCGATCCAGTTCGGCGGGTTGAGGTGCATGGTGGGCCACACCCACGGCGTCATGGCCGTCGAGCACACGTCGATCCCGGCCCGCAAGAAGCGGGTGAGCAGCGCGATGTTGTCGTCGGCGTGTGCCGCGGTGGGTCCGTAATGCACCAGCGCATCGGGTTTCAGCGCGATGAGGGCGTCGACGTCGTCGGTGGCGGCCAACCCCAGTTTGAGGCCGAGAGCACAGATTTCGCCGACGTCGCGGCCCACCTTCTCGGGGTTGCTCACCCCGACGCCGACCAGTTCGAACATGGGATGCTTGACGATCTCGGCGATCACCATCCTGCCGACGAAACCCGTGCCCCATACGACGATGCGCTTAGTCTCAGAATCCTTCACGGCCTTCACCATAGGCGGGCTCACGATTATCGGTGACCAACTTCGCCAGTCGTTGGATCTCCTCTCGGAGTTCCTCGATCTGAGCCCTGGTCGCCGCCTGATTGGTGGTGTCTTCCTCGGCGACGCGCTGCACGATCCACGAGGCCAGCGTCGCAGTCACGACACCGACCAGACTGATACCGCCGATCGCGACGGCGACCACGCGCCCCCCGCCAGTGACGGGCGTGAGGTCGCCGTAGCCGACGGTGGTGACGGTCGTGATAGACCACCAGAGCGCATCGCCGAACGACGTGATGTGGGCGCCGGGAACGTGCCGCTCGATGTCCAGGATCGCCAGCGACGCTGCATAGATCATGACGACAGCGCCGAAGACCGTGTAGACGATGACCCGGCCGCGGATGGTGTCGCCGACCGCACGCTGAAACACGTCGACGACCACCGCAAGGCTGAGCAGCCGCAGCCGCCGCAGGAACGGCAGCGCCACGATCGCGAGATCGAACAGATGCCGCAGGAACCACTTTCCGCGCGGGTCGGCGAGATACAACCTCGCCAGGTAGTCGGCGACAAAGACCAAGTACAGCGCGTACATGGCACCGCGGACGGCCTCGGCGGTGGGGCCCCGGGGTTCAAGCAGGATCTGAACCGAGTAGAGACCCAGAAAGGCCAGCGCGATGGCCGCCAGTGGCCACTCTGTGTGGTGCTCGAAGCGGGCGAGTCGCGTTTGCGGATGCATCAACCGCTGACCATAGCCGTCCGGCGAGCTATCGTCGCCCGATCCGAACACCACTCTTTCTCAAGCGGGTCAACATTTGGTGACGCGGTTGATACGCATGCAGATACGCTGAGCCGCCACCGAAGGGAAGAGGGACATGGCAGCACCATTGGCGGGACGGCGAGCGCTGGTGACCGGCGGATCACGGGGCATCGGTGCTGAGATCGTCCGGCGGCTGGCCGCAGATGGCGCCGCGGTCGCGTTCACATACGGGTCGTCGGCCGCCGAGGCGGAAACGCTGGTCGCCGAGGTCGCCGCGAACAGCGGAACCGCGGTTGCGATTCAGGCCGACAGCGCCGACGCGCTTCAGGTTGCAAAGTCCGTCGACGACACGGTGTCGAAGCTGGGCGGGTTGGACATCCTGGTCAACAACGCGGGCGTCGCATACATCGCTGATGCCGGGTCGTTCACGCTGGAACAGTTCGATCGCTCGGTGGCGATCAACGTTCGCGGCGCGTTCGTCGCGATCCAGCGCGCGCTTCCCCATCTCGGTGAGAGCGGCCGCATCATCAACATCGGCAGCATCAACGCCGACCGGGTGCCCGGTCCCGGCCTTTCGGTGTACGCCATGACCAAGGGGGCGGTCGCAGGCCTGACCCGTGGGCTGGCCCGCGAACTCGGACCTCGAGGCATCACGGTCAACAACATCCAGCCCGGCCCGATCGCGACCGACATGAACCCGGAGGAAGGCGAATTCGCCGATTCGATGCGGCAGGTGATGGCGCTCGGGCGATACGGCCGACCACGCGACATCGCAAGCGCAGTCAGTTATCTGGCCGGCCCGGAGTCGGGTTACATCACCGGCGCCAACTGGAACGTCGACGGTGGTTTCACGGTCTGACTGTCACAGGTTGATCTGATCCGGTGGATGCACCGTCTTGGTGGTGTCCCTGAGCGCGGCTTTGAATTGCATTGCCCGATAAGGCCATCCGCCGGTGGTGTGCCACTGCGACACCACCAGCCCGAAACCGCCCTTGATGTCGAACCGCGAGCCAGGCAGCACATAGCCGCCGTAGAGTTGTGCGACCTTGTTCTCGGAATGACTCTCGGCGGTCCACGCCGAGCCCACCAGCGGCATCTGGAGTTCGGTGCTGTGCATGTTGGCGACGGGTGAGTCCACCACCCGGTAACCCAGCGCATACTTCGATGCCAGGAATCCGCCGAGTATCCATGTGCCTTGCGCCATCCGGCGAAACGTCAGCTCTCCCCACTTCTCGCCCTCGGGCGTGATCGGAGTGGCCGCCTCTCCCCACGCCCAATGGCCGTCGGTGAAGCCCCAGGGCACATATTTCGACCGCCGCCCGATGTGCTCAGGCCGGACGCGCATCAAGATGATGCCCTTGTCGCGTTGAAATCCCGTCGCCACCACGTACACCCAGCCGTCGTCGGGCTCGTAGTCCCACGACCAGCACTGGGCGTATCCATCGTGCAGGTTGGCAGGAAACTTGGCGTCCTCGCCCATGTGCGACCACGAGATGCCGCTGTCGTCGGATCTCCAGATCTCGGTCCAGATGACGTTGCCGAACCCGCGATTGACGATGGCGTGTAAGTAGATCGAGTCGTCGACGCGCAGCAGGTCGGACGGGATGACGGTGCTGATGCCTCCGTGCGTCCAGCCGGTGGCGGCGTCATCGTGGACGTAATTCCAGAGCTGGTGAGCGTAGTTCGGGTCGTCTCCCCCGGCGCGCTCGTAGGCGATTTCATGATCGGCGTCGCCGGTACCGATCAGGACGACGGGAGAACGCCAATCCCCCTGGCCGACTTTGCGACCCGAGAAGGTGTCGCCGAAGACCGACACCAGCTTGCCGTTGGGTGCGATCACCGACGCCCCCAGATCGGTGCACGTGACACCCCAGCGCTCCGTGAGCCGCGGGCCGGTCAGGTCGACGACCTTGCCGTTGAGCAGCGGGACAGCAGCGATCGCGCGGTCACCGGTTCGCAGGCGTTGACCCGCGCGCCTGCCCACTGACGAAAACAGTCGCGGCATGTTCTCGGCCTTTCGGTTGGTCGTCTGCTGATCATCGCCAACTCCAGCCTGCCCGGCGGCAGTAGCGCTGTACGCGTGTTGCGGTGATCAGTGCCTGGATTCGCAGCCGTGCATCGGCCCGACCCGCCGGAAAGGGCTCCACCGGTTTCGGAGTACATCGGAGTTCGGCCTTAGAAGCAGCGCCGCAGGCCGCCCGGCTCGCAGTAGAGCGGATATTGATCGACCGGGATCGGCAACGGCCCCTGGTAGGACAGCGTGAACGGGATGCGGACGATCCCGGGCTGCAGACCACAGACGTCGTTGTGGCTGATGCTGCGGGTGCCCGTCATCGAGACGTCGTCGAACTTGATGGTTTCGACGGTGGGTGCCGAGCTGCCGTCGGGGCACTGCATGCCGTCCTTCTTCGGCGAGGTGAACTGCCACAGGCCACCGGTGAGGTTCGCGTCGCCGCCGGTGAGGCCTCCCGACGGGGACACGTGCAGCCGGCAGGCGACCGGCAGGTCCAGCGCCACTCGCAGGTCACCGACCACCGGAACGCACGACGGATAGATGGTCCACGTCCCGCTGTCGCCCTCCTGCGGCGTGTAGTTGTAGATGCCCTGCATGACCTGGTCCGCGTGGGCGGGACCGGCAAACCCCAGCGCAGCGCAGGCGAGGATGGCGGCCGCCGCGAGCCCGCGCATGGTTCTCACGCCGCGGATTATCGCAGTGTTCGTTCGGCAAAGTCACGGCTTTGAGGTCGCGAGGGGTTTCGAAAGCGCCGCCAAGGGGGTAGAGAGCCGAGTGCAGACGATTCCGGGGTGATGGCGATGACGAGACCAGCGGTGCTGGCCGCTGTCGTCATCGCTGCCTGGCTGGTTGCCGCGATCACCGCCTGTTCACCCGGCGAACGGGTCGACCTCGGGGGCGATTCCTCGGGAAACCTCGTCGCAGCGATCGCCGGTGAGCCGGACCAACTCGACCCCCAGAAAACCAGCGCGTACTTCTCCTTCGAGATCCTGGAGAACGTCTTTGACACGCTCGTCGAGCCGGACGCGAAGCTCGAGATGCGTCCCGCGCTCGCCGCGTCATGGGACGTGAGCCCCGACCAACTCGCCTGGACGTTTCATCTGCGCCACGGCGCGACGTTCCACGACGGCAGTCCGTTCACCGCTGACGACGTCGTGTACTCGTACCGACGCATTATCGATCAGAAGCTGGCGAACGCCGACAAGCTCAGCGCCGTCACCGAGATCACGGCACCCGACCAGTCGACCGTCAGGATCACGCTCAAACAGCCGACACCCAATCTGCTCACCAACCTCGGCGGCTTCAAGGGGCTGGCGATCGTCCAGCGCAAAAACGTCGAGAGCGGCCAGATCGCAACGCATCCCGTCGGCACGGGACCCTTCGCGTTCCAGAGTCAGAAGAGCGGCGACTCGATCACGCTCAAGGCCAACCCCGGATATTGGGGTGGGGCCCCGAAGGTCTCGGGTGTCACGTTTAGGTTCATCTCCGAACCCTCCACTGCCCTCTCGGCGCTGCAGGCCGGCGAGATAGACTGGACGGACTCCATTCCCACCCAACGCGTCGCACAACTCAGGGACGATGACTCCATCACCCTCGCCACGACGCCGAGCAACGACTACTGGTACCTCGCGCTTAACGAGACGCGTGCACCGTGGAACGATGTGCGCGTCCGCCAGGCGATCGCCTACGCGATCGACCGGGACGCCATTGTGCAGGCGACCAGCTACGGCACGGCCGTCGCCAATCAGCTGGCGATCCCGAAGGGCAATCCGTGGCACACCCCGTACCACGCGTACCGCCACGACATCGAGAAAGCGAAGAGCCTGTTGCGCGAGGCCGGGGCCGCCCCCAAGAGCCTCGACATGCTGGTCACCAACGAATACCCGGAAACGGTGACTGCGGCGCAAATCATCGCGGATAACCTTGCACCGCTTGGCATCACCGTGAATATCCGCACCGTCGACTTCGCCACCTGGCTCGACGAGCAGAACAACGGCCACTTCGACATGCTGATGATGGGCTGGCTGGGCAACATCGACCCCGACGACTTCTACTATGCCCAGCACCACACCAACGGCAGCAGCAACGCGCAGAAATTCTCGAACCCGCAGGTCGACCGGTTGCTCGATGCCGGACGGGTCGAGACCAACCGGAACGCGCGTGCCGGCGACTACGCGAAGGCGGCGACGATCATCGCCGATCAGGTCAGCTACATTTACCTATACAACCCGTCGGTGATCCAGGCCTGGACGACAAGACTGTCGGGCTACGAGGCACGCCGCGACGGTGCGGTGCGGTTCCGCACCGCGAGCATGGCGTCGGGTGGCGCCGCCTGATGGCCGTGTTCACCCAACCCATCGTCCGTTTCATCGCGCGACGGCTGCTCTATTCCCTTGTGGTGCTTCTCGGTGTGCTCGTGGTGGTGTTCGCGCTCGTTCATCTCGTGCCCGGCGACCCGGTGCGCATCGCCCTTGGCACCCGCTACACACCGGATGCCTACGACGCGCTGCGGTCGGCAAGCGGTCTGGACCGGCCGATCGTCGAGCAGTTCTTCGGCTACATCGGCTCCGCGCTGACCGGAAACCTCGGCGTCAGCTTCCGCAACGGCGACCCCGTCACCGTCACACTGCTCGAGCGCCTGCCTGCGACCGTGTCACTTGGCTTGGTGGGCATCGTGATCGCGTTGTTGATCGCGCTGCCTGCCGGCATCTGGTCGGCGCTGCACGAGGGCCGCGTCTCCGATGCGATCGTGCGCGTCACGAGCCAGTTCGGTGTGTCGATTCCCGATTTCTGGTTGGGGATCCTGCTGATCGCGCTGTTCGCCACCACGCTGGGCTGGCTGCCGACGTCGGGTTATCGTCCGCTGTTCGAGGACCCGGCGGGCTGGCTGCGTCACATCGTATTGCCTGGCCTGACAGTGGGTTTGGTGGCCGCCGCGATCATGACGCGCTATGTCCGTGCTGCGGTGCTCGAGGTCGCGTCGATGGGCTATGTCCGCACCGCCAGGTCCAAAGGCCTGACGCCGCGGGTGGTGACTTTCCGGCACACCGTTCGCAACGCGCTTGTGCCGGTGCTGACGATCACGGGGATCCAGCTCGCGACGATCCTCGGCGGTGTCATCGTCGTCGAGGTCGTGTTCGCCTGGCCGGGTCTCGGCCGCCTGGTGTACAACGCGGTGGCGGCCCGCGACTACCCCGTGATCCAGGGCGCGGTGCTATTGATCGCCGCGCTGTTCCTGCTCATCAACCTCATCGTGGATGTGCTGTACGCGGTGGTCGATCCCAGGATCCGGCTGGCATGACGACCATCGCTGCCGAAACGACAAGGGTCGCCTCGTGGCGGCTGCTGTTGCGCAACCCGGTGACCGTCGTCAGCGCAGTCGTTTTGGGCGTCGTCGTGTTCGTCGCGATGGCGGCCAACTGGATCACCCCGTTCGGCGTCAACGTCGTCGACGTGCCGAGCGCGCTGCGGCCGCCAAGTGGCGACCACTGGTTCGGCACTGATGAACTGGGCCGCGACGTCCTGTCCCGCGTGCTGGTGGCGACTCAGGCGTCGATCGGGGTCGCAGTCGTGAGCGTGGCGTTCGCCGTCATCGTCGGCGTGACGGTCGGCATCGTCGCCGGCTACCGCGGCGGCTGGGTCGACACGGTCTTCATGCGCGCCGTCGACGTCATGTTCGCGTTCCCCGTCCTGCTGCTGGCACTGGCCGTCGTCGCGATCCTTGGGCCAGGAACGACGACGACGATTCTGGCGATCGGCATCGTTTACACGCCGATCTTCGCGCGGGTGGCCCGCGCGAGCACACTCAGCGTGCGCGTCGAACCGTTCGTCCAGATGTCGCACGCCATGGGCACGGGAAACCTCTATATCCTTGCCCGCCATATCGTTCCGAACATCGCCGGGCCGCTGATCGTGCAGACATCGCTGTCGCTGGCGTTCGCGATTCTGTCCGAGGCGGCGCTGTCGTTCCTGGGCTTGGGCATCCAGCCCCCGCGGCCGTCGCTTGGCCGGATGATCTTCGACTCGCAGGGATTCGTGACGATGGCGTGGTGGATGGCGGTGTTGCCCGGCGCCACGATCTTCGTCATCGTGCTGGCCTTCAACCTGGCCGGCGACGGGCTTCGCGACGTACTGGATCCCAAGCAGCGCACCATGATCGAGGCCAGGAGCAAACAGTGACCGATCCCGTCCTTTGCGTGCACGACGTCCAGGTACGGATCGGCAGGCGTGAGATCGTCCGCAGTGTCGCCTTCGACGTGCACCGCGAACAGACGCTGGGCATCGTCGGCGAATCCGGGTCAGGGAAGACGATGACCGCGCTGGCGGCGACCGGGCTGTTGGATACCCCCGGTGCCGTCGTGAACGGCAGCAGCGTTCTGGGCGGCGAGGCGGCCACCCAACTGATCGGCGCCTCCCCGCGGCTGCTGCGCAGCGTGCACGGCGGCCGGATCGGTTTCGTGTTCCAGGACCCGGGGACATCGCTCAATCCGTTGCTCACACTGGAGCGCCAGATCACGGAATCGCTTGAGACACATCGGAACATGACGCGCCGCCAGTCGAACAACCGGGCTCTCGAGCTTCTTGAGGCGGTCGGCCTGCCGGATCCGCAGACGCGCCTGCACGCGTATCCCCACCAGCTATCGGGCGGCCAGCGCCAGCGGGTGATGATCGCGATCGCGCTGGCCTGCGATCCCGAACTGCTGATCGCCGACGAGCCGACCACGTCTCTGGACGTGACGACGCAGGCCCAGATCATCGACGTGGTCCGCAGGCTGCAACGGGATTTCGGCACCGCGGTGGTGTGGATCAGCCACGACCTAGGGGTCATCGGACAGGTGGCCGACGACGTGACAGTGTTGCGCGACGGTGAAATCGTCGAGCAGGCACCGATCCTCGAGGTCTTCGATGAGCCGCAGAACACCTACACGCGCGAACTGCTGCGGGCGCGCCCGCTCGTGGGCCGGTCGGAGCCAGCGCCCCCGCCGGACGACGCGCGGGTGCTGCTGCGGGTCGACGGACTCGACGTGCGATTCGCGGTGACCACGCCGGTCGGCAGGTCGACCGTCCATGCCGTCAAGGATCTTTCGTTCCAGATTCGGCGCGGCACGACACTGGGACTCGTCGGCGAGTCGGGCTCGGGCAAGTCGACGGTTGCCGGGGCGCTGACCGGTCTCGTCGAACCGGACGCGGGCACCGCAGAGATGGACGGTGTGGACGTATTCGGCGTGCGGGGTGTCGCCGAGAAGGCGCTGCGCCGCAGGATCGGTCTGGTCTTTCAGGATCCGTTCTCATCGCTGAACCCACGCGCGCGGGTGCAGACGGCCATCGATGAACCGTTGCGCGTGCACCGACTCGCGATCGGCAAGCGTGCCCGTCGGGCGCGGGCGGCGGAGCTGCTCGAACTCGTCGGCCTTCCCACGTCGTTCGCGTCCCGATATCCGCACGAACTCTCCGGTGGACAGCGACAGCGCGTGAGCATCGCCCGCGCGTTGGCCGCCCAGCCTGAGCTGCTGATCCTCGACGAAGCCACTGCGTCATTGGACGTTTCGGTACAGGCACATGTCCTCGACCTGCTTGCTGAACTGCAGCGCGAGTTCGGGCTGACGTATCTGTTCATCGGCCATGACTTGGCGGTCATCCAACAGATGAGCCACGACGTGCTGGTCATGCGCGACGGTGCGGCGGTCGAGTACCGGCCCGCAGCGCGGTTGTTCGCCAAACCCGAGCACGACTACACCCGCACCTTGCTGGCGGCGGTCCCGCCCGCGCGACCGCGCGCCGCTGTCTAACCCGGCGATGGCCCGTGAGAGGGTCTTGCCATGACTCAGCTCAGCGACAAGGTCGCATTGGTCACCGGCGCATCGGCGGGACTTGGCGCCGCGACCGCGAAGCTGTTCGCCGAACGGGGCGCCTCCGTGTTCGGGATAGCGCGCGACGCCGACCGAATGGCCGAGGTATTCGCCGAAGTGCCGGGCGGCAGGTACTCGTCGGTGGACGTCTCTTATCCGGCGGCATGCACAAAGGCGGTCGCGGACTGCATCGCCGAGTTCGGTCGCCTCGACATCCTGGCCAACATCGCCGGCTTCCACCAGATGCGCCACACGCCGACGATGACCGACGAGGAGTGGGACATGGACCTCGCCGTCAACCTCAACGGACCGTTCTACCTGTGCCGTGCCGCACTTCCGCACTTGTTGGCGGGTGCCGGCAACATCGTCAACGTCGCGTCGATCGCGGGTGTGGAGGGCGAGGTTTACTCGGCGGGGTATTGCGCGGCCAAGCACGGGCTGATCGGACTGACCCGCGCGTTGGCCATCGAGTTCACGAAGGAGAAGCTCCGCGTCAACGCGGTGTGCCCCGGCGGCATGCCGACCGCTCAGTCCACTGAGTTCACCCCTCCCGACAACGCCGACTGGGACCTGATCATGCGCATCGCATCGCCCCGCGGATTCATGGAGACGGTCGACGTGGCCAAGGCGATCGCGTTCCTGGCCAGCGACGACGCGGCGGCCATTCATGGCGCGGTCTACCGCGTCGACAACGGCAAGGGCGCCGACTAACGGTCATCGATGTCTATTGCGGCCCGTCGGCGAGTACGGCGCCGGGTCGATGTCGGGGCGTCGTTCGTCGATCAGGTCGGCGAGCATTCGCGCCGACCCACACGCCATCGTCCAACCGACGTGGCCGTGGCCGGTGTTGTAATACAGATTGTCGTGCTGGCCAAGGCCGATCAGCGGTGGTCCGTCCGGGGTCATCGGGCGTAGCCCCGTTCGGTAGCGCGCGGTGTCCCAGTCGATGGCGTCGGGGAACAACTCGTTGCCGGTGTCGATGATGTCGGCATAGTCGGCAGGCGTGCTGCTGCGGTCGTATCCAACGAACTCGGCCGTCGCCGACATTCGGAGCTCGCCGCCGAATCGCGACCATGCGACCAGGGAGCGTTCGTCGATGCCGCCGATGCGCGGGGCGCGGTCGGGATCCTTGATCGTCGCCGTGAGCGTATAGCCCTTGGCTGGATATACGGGGATGCGATGGCCCATCGTTCGGGTTAGCAGCGGACTTGCCGACCCGGCGGCGAGGACGACGGCGTCGGCGTGAATAGGCCCGTCGGAGGTCATGATTCGGGTGACCGACGAGCCGTCGGTGTCGAGTCGGGCAACGAACATGCCGAGGTGAAACGTCACCCCGAGTCGCTCGCACACCGTGGCGAGGCCGAGCGCGAACTGTTGCGGGTCACCGGTGCCGTCGGACGTGTCGTGGATCGCGCCGGCGAACCGCCCGTGTCCGTGGCCCAGCGCGGGTTCGAGCGCGACGGTTCGGCCGAAGTCGAGGACCTCCTGGCGTCGACCGTGTTCGGCCAGCAGTCGTGAATTCCGTTCGGCGGTGCGGAGATCGGCTTCCTCGTGGAACAGGTAAAGGACGCCGGTGTGGGTCTGCCAGTACTGCAGCCCCTCACGGGCGGCCAGTTCGTCCATCAGCCGCTGGCTGTAGCGGGCAAGTCGCAGTTTCGCCAAAGTGTTGGTACGCGACCGCGCCGGCGTGCACTCGCGGATGAACCGTACGCCCCAGCGCAGCAGCTCGGCGTCGGCCCTAGGGCGGACCCGAATCGATGTTGACTCGCCGAGCAACGACTTCACCAGCATCGCGGGCGCCTTCGGCGACGCCCATGCGTACGAGTGCCCTGGAGCGACCAGGCCCGCGGTGCTGGCGCTGGTGTCGGAGGCAATGTCACTGCGACGGTCGTAGACGTGTACCTCGTGGCCGCGTTCGGCCAGCGCATGGGCGGAAGCAACGCCGACGACTCCGGCGCCAAGGACGGCGATCTTCACAGCGCGGCCTCGGCTCGACCATCATCGGCGACGACAGTCGATTTCACCGGACGGATGGTCGCGGATTGCGAGACGGCGCTGGATTCGGTGAGCAGCTTGCCGTTGGTTTCCGGCGCCAGCAGCATCGTGACCAGCCAGCCGACCCCCGCTACGCCGGCACCGACCAGCATGGTCAGCTGTACCGAGTAGGCAAGCAGGTGCGGGGCGCCGTAGACACCGATCGCTGCGCCGACTCTGCTTGCGCCCGTGGCGAAACCGTTGGCGGTGGCGCGAACACCCGTGGGGAACAGCTCGGACGGGTAGATCGCCTCGAGGCATTGACCCGAGTACATCGCGATACCGAAGACACAGAACAGCACGAGCACCAGCCACATCGGCGGATGAGCCACGATCGCGAGCCCGAGCAGAGGCAGCGCGGAGATCGCGAAACTCCACAGCAGTAGCTTGCGTCGGCCCCGGTTGATGAACAGCGCGCCCGACAGCGAGCCGATGACGTAGAAGATCTGGATGATCACGGCGCCCAGATAGGCCGTATTGCCCTCGGCCAGCCCGAATTGCTTGAGAATGGCGGGCTCATAGGTGGCGATCGCATAGATCGGCACCAGCTGGCATGCCCAGAACAGCGCGACGAACAGCGTCCGTCGCCGGTACTCGGGGCGGAAGATCGTCATGTAGCCCGTCGGGCTGTCTTCGGGCTCTTCGATGTCGGCCAACGACGCGTCGGGTCCGAGCATCTGCTTCAGCACGGCTTCGGCTTCTTCGGCGCGACCCTTGCTCAACAGCCAGCGCGGCGACTCCGGGGTGCCAAGGCGCATCGTGAGGATGAGCAACGCAGGGATCGCGCTGCTGGCCAGCATCCAGCGCCAGGCGTCGGGTCCGAGGCTGAGCATGAAGTACCCGACCGCGTACGCAATGGCCGCGCCAACGGAGAACATGGTGACCAGGACGACCAGCAAGGGACCGCGGGACTTCTGCGGCGCGAACTCCGCGGCGATCGTGCCAGCGATGGCGAGGTCGGCGCCGACGGCGACGCCCATCAGGGTGCGCAGGACGATTAGCTGCCACGGTTCAGTTGCGAAGAATTGCAGCGCCGATAGGACGACGAAGCACGCGAGGTCGGCGATATACACCTTCTGCCTGCCGAACTTGTCCGTCACGGCGCCGAAGATCAGACCGCCGAATAACATGCCCACCAACGAGGCCGCGCCGAGAAGGCCCGCCTCGACGGCAGTCAATGAAAAGGCGGCGGTAAGTAGCGGTAGGGCGACGCCGATGATGCTGAGGATGTAGCCGTCGCAGAATTCGCCACCACCCGCGTAGAGGGTGATCAGCCACTGGGTCCGCGACGCCCGAGTGCGTTCGAGTGAGGCTGTTGTTGTCGTCATGCGGCACGACCATAGTAAGCAGTGTGCCGTAGGTCACTAGATGTATCGTACTAATTACCGGGGGAATTTAGGCGATAAAATGTATGAAAGGTCCTAACCCAGATGTATTCTCCGGTTCTATCGGCCGAACTCGCGGGTGAGATCGCCGACGAAACGACCCGCATCCTCGGACACAATGTGCTCATCACCGATGAGAACGCGCAGGTAATTGGCAGCGGAGACGTCTCACGGGTGGGCACGATCCACGAAGCCTCAGTGGCCGTCGTCAAGAGCGGTGTGGCGGCGAGCCATAACGCCGCGGAGGCCGCGGCCCTCGTCGGTGTCCGCCCGGGGATCACGATGCCGATCGTGCTGGACGGCGCGGTCGTCGGGACAGTCGGCATCACCGGCTCACCGGCTCAGGTTGTACGGCTTGGCCGGCTGGTGCAGCGCCAGACCGAGATCCTGCTGCGCGAGTCGCTGTTTCAGAGGACGCGCCTACTTCGTGAGAACCGGCTGACGCAGCTCGCCCGCGACATCGTCGAGTTCGATCCGCGAATCGTGGACGAGCAGATCATCCACGCGACCGGTGTCGAACTCGGCTACGACCTGGGGCAGCAACGCGGTGCGATCATGTTCGAAGTGCAGCCGGGCCCGGAGAGCTACCCGTCGTCGGTGCGGGCGATCGGCGAGGTCTTCGATGCCCGCACCGATATCGTCGCCGAGCTGGCCGCCGGCAGATACGTTGTGCTGCACCATCCGTCGCCCGACGACACCGAACCTTTGCGGTCGCTCGCCCGCCGCGCGGCCGCGCTACTACGTGAACGCCACGGCGTGGTCGTACATATCGGCATCGGCGAAAGCGGCTCGGGGGTAGCCGCTTTGGCCGATTCCTGCGCCGACGCGACGGCCGCGCTGCAGCTGGCCGGGGACGGCGCCGTCGAGATACGGGAGATCTCGGACCTACGGGTGCGCCAATTGCTCGACTCGACAAGCAACGTGGCGCGGGCGCGGTTCACACGGTCGCAGCTGGTGCGGCTATCACGTGAGAACGACTTCCCCGCGCTGCGGGAAACGCTCGTGGCTTGGTGCGAATGCGGCTTCAATCTCGTGACCACCGCGCAGCGGCTGGCGATCCACCGCAACACGGTCATCTACCGGCTCGACAAGGTATCCCGGTTGACCGCACGCGACGCCCGCGCGCCCGCAGTGGCAATCGCGTTGTATCTTGCATGCCTCTTCGGCGACTGACGGTTGCCGAATGCGCGCAGAGCGGTTCGGTGACCTCGGTAATCCGCCGCTGCGAATCGATGCGGGTTCGACGCGCACATGTGGTCGATTGCTGCCAACCACCGATCAATTACTGCCATCGGAATTAAAGCTCTGACCTTGGCGTTCATACCGACAGATCGGCGAAGAAGAGATCCACACCGGCACCAAGACCGTCCGAACCGCGACTTTCGCGCCACGGCTCGAACAGACAAGAGAAGGACAGAGCAATGAAGAACTTAGGGTTTGCCACCATCATCGCCAGCGGACTGACTGCCGCGGTGCTCGCGCTGGCCGGACCGGCCCAAGCCGACATCGGCCACCACGACTGGGTCGACAACATCGGCACGCACGCGACGGTCCCGCAGGTCGATACCAGCGTGCATCAGAGCCGCTGACACAGCAACATACGAGGAGGGGCACCCGCTGCGGGTGCCCCTCTTTCGTTTGCGCGCTCTCCTTAGTCTTAGTGCTGTGGTCGGCGACGTCCAAGGAACACGGCGAGCGCGATTGCGCCGAAGCCCAGTGCCACCGTCACCCCAGCGGCGACGTACAGGAAGATGTCCCTTCCGGACGTACCGGGCGGTGACTCGGCCGAGGCCAGCTTCAGCTGGTAGTCACCGGGCAGCGGAGCCTCCTGCGGATCGTCCAGGCCCGGGAACTGCTGAGTCTTGTGGACCTCGAATTGCCGTTCGCCGCTTGGTGTCTGCGTCCACTCACCCCACGCAGGAGTCGCACCGTCGAGCAGCACCTTGCGCTCCCCGAAGCGGGGGTCGTCGCCGACGTCGATGATGCGCCCAACGCGGAACGGCTCGTAGGTCGCCTGCGAGTAGCGCACCTGGACGGGGACGTTGTCATAACGCAACACCGGTGGCGGAGGCGGCGGTAGCGGCTCCCCAAACGCGGGGACAAAGCCGCCGCCGAAGAAGCTGCCGACGGCGACGTTTGCCGCCGTATCGACCGCCGCGTTGACCAGGTTGGCCGCGGTGTCGACCACGGCGGTGAAGCTGTACGCCGCGAACTGGGCTACGTCGAGGACGGCCTGCGCCAGCGGCGAGATCCACACGATCCGAGGGGCGTTTTCGTAGATGTAGACGATCCGCACCCTTTCTCGATATGGATTGACAATGATCGGCCGGTAGTACTCGTCGTATTGCACCCAGTCCGGACTCCACTGGCGGATATTGCGGTTCGAGTCACGGTCGCTGGCCAGCCGGACGTCAGCTTTTGCGCTGGCGTCGACGCCGAGTGGGCCCTTGGCGTCCAGGTTCAAGCCGATCGAGCTTGAGATGGCGTCAACGTCCTGCTTCGGAGCCGGATCCGGTTTCACCTCAACGGGTTTCGCGTTCCTGGCGAGCTCGACATCCTCCTTGGGCGCCTGCAGGGTCTGCGGTTCTGACGGCGGGATGACCTTCGCGGCGTGCGAAACGGTCGATGACCCCGTCGTGGTTACCGCGGAGGCGCTGTCAGAGGCACCGACCTTTGGCTCGCTTCCCTTTGGCTCAGTTCCAGGTGTTGCCGACCCGCTGGACGGTGTCGTCGCGGCACTGCTCGGTGGCGGCACGTCATTGGCTGCCGAGCCCGGCGCGACCAGCGCCGCGGACGGGGGCACCGAGCCGACCGACGCCGTTGCGGAAGCGCTGGTGGCAGCAGGAGACGACGGGGCGGAAGGCGCCTGAGTCGCCGGGCTCTGCGCGGTCGTGGTCGAGGTCACCGCTGGGGCCTCAGAGGTCGGCGGTGCGACGACGCGCGGCGCCGGTGAGTCGACCTTTGTCACGGGCGGGTTCACCGCTGTTGTCGGCGAAGCGGGGGTGACGGACGTGACGACCGGCGCGGCGGTCGATTGCGTGACGGGTGGGGCCAGCGGTTCAACCGCCTGCTGCGTCTGCGGTGGCGACTCGACGCTCGGGGCCGCCGGCAGCGTTACCGGCGCCTTCGGCGGCGCCTCCTGTGACGGCGCTTCGGTCGCTTCCGGAGCGGCCACCTTCGGCTCCGGAGCCGGAGCCGTCGTCGTGACGACGGTATCCGTGTCCGGCTTGGCGAACGCAGGCGCAATTCCTCCAGTGAGCGCTGTGAGGGAGATCACCACTCCCGACGCCAGAACGGCGACAACGCTTCGCTTAGAGCAGGTTTCAAGCGGTGCACCCATGTGCAGCGACTCCTCTTACCTCACGGAGCAACGGCGGTTTGATCCGCCACTGCTGCCAACCGCAGCCATCTCCCCCAACGCTGGGCCTGGTCCAGCAGCTGCTGCGGCGCTTTAGGTGCGGGAACGTAGCCGTGGCGCCGTCCCGCACTCAGATGATTCATCGCTGGTTCGACAGAACTGTTACAGCCGCCGCGACGACGCGGGAATCTTCACGGAGAGGCCGGAGGGGGAGCCCGGCAGGTCAGGAGGACCGCGATGCCAGTCAAGTCGGGAATGTTCGCTGCGGGTCTTGTTGCCGCCGGGTACCCGTTGCGTGTTTGCCCATCGTGCCCGCTGAGCCGGTAAGGCCGGTAGCGGGCGCGGTCAATCCCGATCGCTCCCCTGGCGCCTCAGACTCGGGTCAACGAGAAATAGACCGCTTTCGAGTAGCCGGGTGCGAGCAGACACTGCGCCGGATTCGTGGTTGCGTTGATGAAGGTGCCCTCTTGCCGTGGCGCATCGACCTTGAAGGTGACCGTTCCGGGTGCCGTGCCGTCGTTGTTGCACTTGGTGCCGTCCGGCAGGTCCACCACGAATCGCCAGAGTCCGCCGAACGGGTGGGCGTCGACGCCCCAGCCAGTGCTATCCGCGATGTGGGCGCAGTCGGGCCCGCACGGCGTGACGACCCAGGTGGAATGCAGACCGGGTCCGTTCGGGATGTAGGTGCCGCTGAAATCGTCGGCGCGGGCGGGGCCCGCAAAGCCGACGGCGGCGCCGGCGAAGATTGCGGCTGCGGCAAAACCTGCGGTGATGTTCATGGTCCACTCCCGATTGCTGGCGGCGCTCCCCCACAACGCGCAGCCCAAGCAGCGGACGAACGCGGCGCAAGAACCATTATTTGCCGTCGACCGCCGATCAGTCAGCCCCCCATTTGGCCGAGCGTGTCCCAGGTCCGCCCGACGAGCGCGGCGCGGATCGGCACAATAGTATTCAGACTGTCTAACAAATTGGGCCGTTTGAGGTGGTGGCGGAGACGTGCGGGTAGCCAGGATTGCGTGTTTGGTTGGTGTTGGCGCGGTGACAGCTTCGATGCTGCTGACCCCGCTGGCGTCGGCAGACCCCATTTCGTCCGCTCCGACAGCCGCGTGCCCCGACGTCGAGGTCGATTTCGCACGCGGCACGACCGAAGCGCCTGGCGTCGGCGGGATCGGGCAGGCCTTCGTCGACTCACTGCAATCGCACATGGGCCAGAAGTCCGTCTGGACCTATGCGGTTGACTACCCCGCAAGCACAGATTGGCCGACGGCCGCACAAGGTGTGATCGACGCGGCCGATCGAGTCCGCGAGATGGCCGCGAAGTGTCCCAACACCAAGATGATCCTCGGCGGATACTCCCAAGGGGCGGCGGTGATGGGTTATGTCACCGCGGCCGCAATACCCGCGGGGTACGCGTTGCCACCGGGCATCACCGGGCCGATGCCACCCGAAGTCGCCAACCACGTCGCGGCGGTCGCGCTCTTCGGCGAGCCATCGAGCACATTCTTGAACAGGATCGACGCACCGCCGATTGCCGTCGGCCCCCTCTATGCCGCGAAGACCATCCAGCAGTGCATTCCCGACGACCCGGTGTGCTCCCTCGACGGGAGCAACCCAGCCGCGCACGGGCAGTACGTCACGAACGGCATGGTTGATCAAGCCGCGGATTTCGCCGCGCGACGCGTCTAGTCGCCGTCTGGAGCAGGCACCGCGGTCTTCGGCTCAACGTCTAAGCCGCTATGCGGCAGGGTCAGAACGGTCACGGGTGCTCCGCTGGACGTCGGGGCGTCTGCTTGTGCACCAAGGGACTTCAGACAAACTGTGAAGTAACACCACAATTCCTGTGGAATCCTTTGATGGACTGGGATCGATATTTCTTGCGCGGGCCGGAGCACACTCCCCACGCCTTGCTACAAGCACGCCGATCTCGGATTCCGTTGCCGCGCACCAGCCCACCAAGAATCCACCAAGGCGTCCGCCACAACCTTTACGTGCACGGCCCCAAAGGCCGACCAGCGACGAACCATTCATGCATCTCCACAACATCGGACACGTGCGCCGGAAAGGAAACCGACTTGAAGCGCAGGAAGGGTGCGCTGATCGCGACGGCGACCGCACTGGCCGATCCCGACACCAGATGTTTCTGTCCCGCGCAGCGCACGAGCCGATTCGGTTGCCTCACTTGAGGACAACGCCACCCCGGGAAAGGAACACAAATGATCCCGAACAGTCCTTTGACTATGGTCGCCGCATTGGTCGGCGCAGCAACGGTTGCGGCACTTGTCGGCTGCTCGAGCTCCGGCACGCCTACGCCGATAGGTTCCGGTACGACCGCGGCCGCGCAATCCGCCTCGCCGTCGAGCCAGCCGGCCGTTACCTCGCCGTCGAGCCAGCGTGCGGTCACCTCGCCTGCCGCGCAGGTGCCCAATCCTGGGTTCAGCGGGTCGGCGGGCGGCATCGACGTCACTGTTGCCGCACAGGGAAGCAGCACTGTCTGGCCGGGCGGCCCGCCGATGCGTTTTAGCATCACGGTGGTCAATCCCACAACCACCAGCTTCGCCCAGGTAGGGATGGTTGTGTCGATGGGCCACTGTTCGTGCAGCCCGCCAGGGACCCGATTGATGCCCGCCGGCTCAATGCGCATGCTCGACGCCGACACCAATGCGTGGGTGACGGTGCCGTACGTCAGCGAAGGCACCGGCATGGACTTCATCGAAAAGACGCTCGTCCCACCGTTCGTGCTCGATCACGGTCAGACCATCACCTATCAACTCCAGATGCAGCTCGACGCCGACCAACGGTTCACCGTCGGCAAGGGCGAGTCCGCCATCGACGTGACGATGACCAACGTCACCACGAACCGCGCGATCGGCGTGAGCCCAACGGCATCGATGCCTATCGCTGTCGAGCCGTTCGGGCAGTAGCCGCGAACAGAGACGCGAACAGAGAAGGGACGCGTCATGGCGATTCGCAACGTGTTGATCGCGCTCACGAGCGCGGCCGTGATGGCCGCCGCAGCAGGGTGCGGCACGTCAAGCACCTCAAACGCGAACACATCGAGCACTGCAACCGCGATGACATCGTCCGCGGCTGCCGCGCAATCGGCGTGCGCCGAGATCGGCGGAACGATCGACCCCGACCAGACCTGTCATCTCCACAGTGCCATGCCCACCTACACGCTCGACTTCCGCTTTCCCGTCGACTATCCCGACCAGCAGGCGCTGAACGACGCCCTGAAGGAGAAACGCGACGGGTTCGTCAACTGGGTCGCGAAGTCCGTCCCGCGCTGGTTTCCCCATGAGCTCGACATCGTCGGGACGGCGTATCACTCGGGCACGCCGGCCTCAGGTACGCAAAGCCTGGCGGTCGACATGGGAAGCGACACCGGCATCCACCCGGTGACCACCTACAAGGCGCTCAACTACGACCTGGGCAAGCACGCCGCGATCACGTTCGAGACGCTCTTCAAACCTGGCACTCAACCGCTGGAGGTACTGAATCCAATCGTCCAGCGCCAGTTGGACAAACACGGGGGCGCGGGCGCGTTGTCGTTGAACGATCTCGGCGTGAAGGCGTACCAGAACTTCGCGATAACCGACGACGCGGTGACGTTCCTCTTCAACCAGGACGGGTTGCTGCCGCACGAAGACGGGCCACTCCAAGTCGAAGTGCCGCGCACCGAACTCGCCTCACTGCTGGCCTAACGCGGATCCACAGCCCACACGACCCCAACGCCCAAGCGGAGAAACGGAAATCGACATGAGAACAACGATCACGAAGCTCACATTGATCGCCACGGCGACGGTCGGGGCAGCCATCGTCCTCCCGGCCACCGCACACGCCTGCACCGGTCACTTCTTCCGCGCATCGCGCGATCCTTATCAGCTTGGCTGATAGCGCCGGAATTCCATTCCGGAAACCACCGATGAAGACAATCTCTCCGATCGCCTCTGGCGCAAACCGGATCGCCTCGTTGACAGCCGACGGCCGGTGCCGGATCGTCGAAACGTGACGTCGCCCGCGCCCCGGCGTCGGTCCGCCCGACGCCGGAATGTGTGGCTGATCGCCGCCATCGCAGCGTTCGCGACGATGGCGCTGGCGGCAGGCATGATCGTGGGGCGTCAGCTGGGCATTCACACGTCGGCACCACCCGGCCCCGGCACGATCGTCGCCCCGGTCCAGGCGCCGGCGGCACTGGCCGCCGACTTCGCCCACTTGCAAACCGAGCTGCATGCGGCTGCGGGCATTGCGGTCAGCGCGGTCGGCAATGGGCAGGCGCCAATGGCGTTGGGAGACTTGCAAAGTGGCCCCGCCTGGTCAACCATCAAGGTTCCGTTGATCATCGCGGCGCTGCACAAAGAGAACCCGCCTAGAGTCACCGATGCGATGGCCGCCGCCATCACCGAATCCGACACTGCGGCAGCCGAATCGATCTGGGCCACATTGGGCGATCCAGTCACCGCCGCCAACAAGGTCGACGCGGTGTTGAGACAAGCCGGCGACCCCACGACGGTCCAATCGCGACGAGTGCGCCCCGAGTTCACCGCGTTCGGTCAGACGGACTGGCCGCTGATCGACCAGGTGCGATTCATCTCATCTGCGGTGTGCGACAGCACAAACGCGCCGATCTTCGCGTTGATGGGAGAGGTCGAACCGGATCAGAGATGGGGCATCGGCACCGTTGGCGGCGCCAGGTTCAAGGGCGGCTGGGGGCCGTCACCAACGGGCAGCTATCTGGTCCGGCAGGTGGGCGTATTGGCCGCCCCGGACGGAATGATTGCCGTCGCCCTGGCCGCGCAGCCCGCTTCGGGAAAGTTCGACGACGGAACGGCCGCCCTCACCGAGATGGCAAACTGGCTCACCGCCCATCTCGGCTCGTTGTCGGTGGGCCAATGTGGTCGCTGAGGGTGCACTCACCACAAGTAGACGCGTGCGCTCTTTCCGCCGGTGCACGTGATCCAGCTGTCTCCCGTGTACTGCTGGCACTGCATGAGGAAGTTCGAGCCGTTGCACTGCGCTCCAGGCACGCTGCTGCAGTCAACAGCACCCGGCGCCGACACCGCCCGCGGTAAGGGGCTGGCGTTGCCGTATTCGGCCCAGTACGACGTCAGCACGCTGTTGGTAAACAGGCATGACGTTTCGGGGGTGCCCCGCCCGGCGTGGGTGGCAAATCCGCTGCCGGTCGGCATCGTGAAGCCCTGATCGCAAGACTGATGCAGACCGGTCTGGTCGGCCCCCGTCACCAGCGGAGGAAGCCCGCCCCGTGTTGGCGTTGTCGACGAAGTGGGACTCGCGGTCCGCCCGAAGTCGCCCTGCGTGAGCAGCCCGATGACCACACCGATACCGCCCAGTATCAGCGCCGCCGCGACCGCGATCACGGTTGGCAACACCCACCTCCGCCCGCGTTGGCTCGAATCACGTTCGGCACGCACCGCGGTGGGCTCCGCCGGTGCGGCGCTGGCGCCGGATGACTTGACGGCGGTCGGGCCCACATATCGCGGCGGGGCACCCCCCGCTAGCGGCGGCACAGTACGTCCACCGGTCGGCGGCACGGCTCCGTCGACGAGGTTAGGTCCGCCCGCGGCAAGGGCCCGGTGCGCCGCGCGGCCAAGGCCGCCTGCCGTTCCGTACCGGTCGTCGGGATCCTTGGCCATGCCACGCGCAATGACATCGTCGAAGGCGGCCGCGACATGTGGGTTGACCATGCTGGGTCGCGGCGGCGGCGTGTAGATATGGGCGGCCACCAGACTCTCGACACTGTCACTGACAAACGGGGCTTCTCCCGTCAGCGTCTCGTACAGCACACATGCCAGCGAGTAGACATCGACCGCGAGCGTGGCCACATGGTCGCTGAACCGTTCGGGCGCCATGTAATTCAAGGTGCCTATCTGAGTTCCGGCAATCGTCAGCCGGGTGGCACCCCTCGCTTCGGCGATTCCGAAGTCGACCAGGTACGCGAAATCGGTTGGGGTGACGATGATGTTCGGCGGCTTGATATCGCGATGGATAAGCCCCGCGGCATGTGCGGCATCCAGCGCAGCGCCGACCTGACTGATGATCGCCACCGCCCGCGACGGCGCAAGCGGGCCTTTCGCGATCAGGTCCTCAAGGGTCTGCCCCTGCACCAGCCGCATGTCGATGTAGAGAAGGCCGTCAATCTCGCCCCAGTCGTGGATCGGAATGACATGTGGTTCTAGCAGAATCGCCGCGGCTTGGGACTCGCGTTGGAACCGGGCCCGAAACGTGTCGTCATTGGAAAACTCATCGGCGAGTATCTTCAGCGCGACGGTCCGCCCCTTGCCGGTGTCGTAGGCCTCGTACACCTCCCCCATCCCACCCTTGCCGATCAGGCGCGTGACGTTGTACTTGCCGAACGTCGTACCGACGCGCGAGTCCAATTTCATCCCCCTGAGTGCTTCGGGTACAGACGCAGTATCTCGCCCGCGGCCGAGCGATGCACCAGTTTGCCGCGGAAGCCAGCACGCGCGGAACTTGACCCGCTCGGCACCGTGACCGCGTCAGATCCAGCGAACCCGTAACAAAGAATCCGCCAAGAATCCGCCAAGGCCTCCGACACATCCTTTCCGTGACGGGCACAACGCCCGGCACTAGCGACGAATCCAAGCCATCGCGGCATTCAACCCGCCGATGTTCGTCGGAAAGGACAGCGACATGACCGAGATTGCGCACCGAGAGCCGCCCATGGCGCGCGAAAGGCTCGCCGAGCTGGCGCCGTTGTTCGACGCCTTGGCCGCCGTCGCTGCGCGCGGCGAGGTGCCGGGCCCCGAGTTGCTGGCCCGCGTCGCGCAGGCCCGGCCGTTGCTGTCAGCAGCCGCACAACTTCCCAATGACGGCGAGCCCTACTCCCGGTCGATCCTGCGGGTCGACGACGAAATTGAAATCATGCTCGCCCGCTGGCGTCCGGGACACCGTTGCGCACCGCACGACCACGGCGGCTCCGGCGGCTTCGTCGTCGCTGTCGAGGGCACGTTCCAGGAGCGCCGATTCAGCTGGGACGGTGCGCAGCTGGTCGTCACCGAGACCACCACGCGGCCCGAGGGCGACGCGATTCGCATCACGCCCGACGTGATCCACGACATGGGCGCGCAGGCGGGCGGGCTGAGCCTGCATCTGTACAACCCGCCGGCGCCCGGTATGCGGTTGTTCGACCTGGAACGGGCCGAGGCGCTGGAGCTGGTCGGCGACTACGGCGCCTGGATTCCCGAGGGTGATCACCCGCGCGTCCCCTTTGCCCACATCGCACCCAAAGGTCAGGCAGCGCCGTTGATTTGGGTGGCCCACACCACCCACTACCGCGGTGGGTCTGCCGAGTTCGCGCTGGCCGCTGCCACGATGGCCCGCGAGCTGGCCGTCGCGCATCCCTACGCTGAGGTGGTTGTTGCCGGCCTGCGCCGTAAGGCGGACTTTGCCGCCGAGATGGCCCGGTTCGCGGGCTCGGGCCGAGTGCTGAGCCAGCTGCACCTGATCAGCCATGCGGGGATGTACGGCCCGATGTTCGGCTCCACGGACTGGCCCGAACAGTTCTCGCCGCACGAGTGGCGGGCCATGGCGATTCCGTTCACCCCCAACGGGCAGGCATATTTCCACGCCTGCCGGTCGGCGCGTTGGTTCACGCCCTTCTTCGCCGACGTGTTCGGAGTTCCCGCATTCGGCAACCACAACTACACCACCGTTTCGGCTCGGAAAGACCGCTTCGCGTGGGCTGGCCCCAATCCGACTGCGCGACAGGATCTTTATCTGATCGCCGCGCCGGGCAAAAAATCACACGGTTGGGCCGGAAGCGTACGCAAGTATCTCGGCTGCCAGGCGGAGCCGCTGGTGGGAAGCCTTCCCGCCGCGACGAAACCGCAGCGCTCCTACGATCGGGTGGCGGAGCTCTACGATCGTGCCTACGCCGACATCAGGGTCCGCGGTGCCGAGTGGCAGTGGGTGGCCGACCGTGTCGCCCACACCCGCGCCGAGCTCGGCAGGCCCTTGCGAGTGCTGGAAATCGGCTGCGGCAATGGCGCTTTGCTTCGCGCCACGGACGACCGCGGTGATATCGACTTCGGGATCGGGGTCGATAGCTCCGCCGAGATACTCGCCTTGGCGCGGGAGCGCAGCCAGGGCCGGACCAGACTGCGGTTCGGCAAGGTCAACGGTCCAGCACTGGATGTTCCTGACGACCACGTCGATGTGGTGATCTCGTTTCTCTCCTTCCGGTACCTGGACTGGGATCCAGTGATGGCCGAGATCCGGCGGGTGCTCGCCCCTGGAGGACGGCTGTGGGTGATCGACATGATTGAACACCCGGTGCGTGTGCGGGAGCTGGGTGTGCTCGCGCGGTCGGTCATCGCGCACGTGCAGACGCGACGTGCTCGACCGCAGTTCGCCGCAGATCTTGCGGCACTGACGACGCATCCTGACTGGCGGGATATGCTGCGGCACAATCCAATCCGCGCCGAGCACGAGTATCGCTGGTATTTCGCCAGCCGCTTCCCCGGCACGCGCCTTGATTTGTTGACGGCGACCCTGTCTCAGCGCGTGGTGGCATTCGATTCGGGGCCGCTGCCCAAGGGCCACACTGCTGCCCTCACCTACCCGTGATGCCGATGTCCGCGAACTCATGCCTTGGCATTGTCGACTGGGGCATCGGAGGGGTCGGCCTCGTGCGCGCCTTGGACCAGTTGGCGCCCGGACTACCGCTGCTGTACTGGGCGGACACCGGGGTCACCCCCTACGGCCGGATGGGGACCGACGAGCTGACCGCCCGGCTCACCTCTGTCGTCGCGGCGCTCGCCGAGATGGGGGCCACCGAGGTGGTGCTGGCGTGCAACGCGGCCAGCACGGTGGTCGGACGCCTTGGTACGGCGCCGGTTCCGGTAGAGGGAATCATCGGCCACGGGGTGGCCTCTGTTCCCGAGGAGATCGCGGGGCCTGTCGGTGTGGTCGGTGGGCGGCGCACGATCGCGGGCGGTCACTATCGGCGCGGCCTGGCCCGGCCCGGCCGGATGGTGCTGTCCCGCGTCGCGCAGCCGCTGTCCGCGCATATCGAGGGCGGCCGCGCCGGCTCCCCGCATTTCCTCGCCGACCTGACCCGGATTCTCGCGCCGTTGCGACGGGTCGACGCATTGGTGCTGGCGTGCACCCACTACCCGGCCGCGAGCCGCTGGTTCGCTGCCGCGCTGCCGGACACACTGCTGATTGACCCGGCTGAGCGGCTGGCGGCCGCGGTGGCCGAGCGACATCCGCACACCAGGACGGCCCTACGCCTTGCGTCGCGAGCGTTCTTCGCCACGGGCGATCCCGACGCGATGAAGCGCGGCGCGGAAAGCGCATGGGGCACAGCGTTGACAGCCAATGCTGTCCGGCCATGACGCGGGCAATCTCACGTCAGGCATTCGTGGGTGGCGCGCCGCGGTGTCCGTACCGTAGAGCGCATGAAGTATCTCGACGTCGACGGAATCGGAAAAGTCAGTCGGATCGGTCTAGGCACCTGGCAGTTCGGCTCACGCGAGTGGGGTTACGGGGACAGCTACGACACGGGTGCCGCCCGCGACATCGTGGCGCGCGCCCTTGCTTTGGGGGTCACGCTGTTCGATACGGCCGAGGTATACGGGTTGGGCAAGAGTGAGCGCATCCTCGGCGAGGCACTGGGCGACGCGCGTTCCGCGGTTGCGGTGGCCAGCAAGGTCTTTCCGATCGCGCCCTTCCCCGCAGTGATAAAACAGCGCGAGCGCGCCAGTGCGCGGCGGTTGCGGCTGGACCACATTCCGCTCTACCAGATCCATCAGGCCAACCCCGTCGTTCCGGACTCGGTGATCATGCCGGGAATGCGCAGCCTGCTCGACAGCGGCGACATCGGGGCGGCCGGCGTATCGAACTATTCGCTCGCGCGATGGCAGAAGGCCGACGCTGCACTCGGGCGGCCGGTCATCAGCAATCAAGTGCAATTCTCGCTAGCCCGCCCCGGTGCGCTCGACGACCTCGTGCCGTTCGCCCAGCGCGAGAACCGCATCGTGATGGCTTACAGCCCGCTTGCGCAGGGACTGCTTGGCGGCAAGTACGGCGTCGCCAACCGGCCCGGCGGGATTCGGGCGGCGAACCAACTGTTCGGCACCGAAAATCTGCGTCGAGTAGAGCCGCTGCTCCAGACGCTGCGCGACATTGCGACCGACGTAGGCGCCAAGCCGGCGCAGGTCGCACTGGCCTGGCTGATCAGCCTGCCGAACGTGGTCGCGATTCCCGGAGCGTCCAGCGTTGAACAACTCGAGTTCAACGTCGCCGCCGCCGACATAGGACTGAGCACTCATTCCCGCGACGCCCTCACTGACGCCGCCCGCGCGTTCCGGCCGGTGTCCACCGGCCGCTTCCTCACCGACCGGATCCGAGAGAAGCTCGGCCGTCCTTGACCAGGAGAAACGTAGCGCGCAAGCCCCTGGTTGTCTCGTCCAGTTGAAGATTGCGAGTCATAGCTCAGCGAGCTGGGTTTCGCGATCTAAGTCTGTACGATCCCCGCCCAAGTCGTCCATGTCTACCTTGCAATTTCGGCGACTGGACCACGGATCCGAACGGGTGATTCGTGCTGAGGACGCCGCAGATGGATTGGCCGAGCCGGTAGGCGGGTTCAGGGCCTGGACCGAAGACGTGCCGCGTGCCCTCCATGGTGAGCGGATTCGGCACAGTCGTAAACGGTCCAATTGTGCCGGCGGCCCGGTGCGCCGATGCCCTAATTTTTCTGCGTCGGCAAACCCGTGTCATTGCCGCTGTCACACATCGGTTCCCCGGCTCTAGCGTGAATCACTGGAGTTCGAGCGGGATCTTGACGAGCAGTTGCGTCCCACGTCCGGGCTGACTCGAGATGGTCATCTGGCCGCCGAGGGCCTCGACGCGGTCGACGAGGCCGGTGAGTCCGGATCCCTTGGAGGTGTCAGCTCCGCCGAGTCCGTCGTCTCGAATCAAGAGGTGCAGGTTGGCACCCTCGGCTTCGACGCGCACCGTTATCTCGGAGGCTTGTGCGTGTTTGGCCGCGTTGGTGAGGGCTTCGGCGACGACGTAGTAGGCGGCCACTTCGACAGAGCCGGGCAACCGTCGATCAACACCAACGTCGAGCTCAACGGGGACCGCCGAGCGGCGGGCCAGCGTCTTGAGCGCGGCGCCCAGTCCTCCCCTGGACAGGATCGCGGGATGAATCCCGCGTGAGATCTCTTGGAGGTCTTCTGAGACGCCAGCCAGACCTACAACGAGGTGTGAAATCTGTTCCTTGACTGAGTGCAGTTCGGGGGGCACCGACGCTTCCGCGGTGCGCATTTCGAGGCCCAGCGAGACCAACCGCTGTTGGGCGCCGTCGTGCAGATCGCGTTCGATGCGACGCCGCGTGTCATCGGCGGCGGCGACGATCCTGGCCCGAGACGCGGTGAGTTCGGCGTGGGTCTCGGCGTTGGCGATCGCCGTCGCGACCAGATCCGTGAAGTCCCCCACCCGCGCCTCGGTGTCCGG
>JAOPVX010000427.1 GCA_025965975.1 Mycobacterium sp.
AGCAAGTTCCACGGTAGGAAGACGACCACGGGGGATTCACTAGCCGAGCGGTCATTTCCGACTGATGTGGGCTTCACGGACCGCTAGGAGAGAAATCAGCCCGCAAACTGAATCGGTAAAACTGCCAAGAACGTGCTTCTGAATCGTTCCTGTGAGTGATCGGACATACTCCCGATTTACCGTGGGTATCTCACCCGCGTTAACCTCTGTACAGGGACGCCGTAGGCGCTGCCGTTCAGGCTTGGCTGGCGCGATCGGTGCCCGCGTCCTGGCAGAAACCTACGCAGGAGAGTTTTGATGACCGCAGCGACCATTCCAGGTCTGGACACCGCACCGACGAAGCACGAGGGGCTGCTTGCCTGGGTCTCGGAGGTCGCGGAACTCACGCAGCCGGACCGGGTGGTGTTCGCCGACGGCACGGAGGAAGAGGCCGCTCTGCTCACCGCGCAACTGGTCGAAGCCGGCACCTTCAAGCAGCTCGATGAAGAGAAGAAGCCGAATTCATATCTTGCGCTGTCCGATCCTTCGGACGTGGCGCGTGTCGAGTCCCGGACCTTCATCTGTACCGAGCGTGAGGTCGACGCGGGCCCGACGAACAACTGGATGGAGCCTGCCGAGATGCGCGGCCTCATGACCGACCTGTACCGGGGGTGCATGCGCGGTCGGACCATGTACGTGGTGCCGTTCTGCATGGGCCCACTTGGCGCCGAGGACCCCAAGCTCGGGGTGGAGATCACCGACTCCGAGTACGTCGTCATCTCGATGGGGACCATGACTCGGATGGGCAAGGCGGCGCTGGACAAGATGGGCGACGACGGATTCTTCGTCAAGTGTCTGCATTCCGTCGGTGCCCCGCTGGAGCCCGGCCAGCAAGATGTGCCGTGGCCGTGCAACGACACGAAGTACATCACCCACTTCCCTGAGACCCGCGAGATCTGGAGTTACGGCTCCGGCTACGGCGGCAACGCGCTGCTGGGTAAGAAGTGCTACTCGCTGCGGATCGCTTCCGCGATGGCCCATGACGAGGGCTGGCTCGCCGAGCACATGCTGATCCTCAAGCTGATCTCACCGGAGAACAAGGCGTATTACGTCGCCGCGGCGTTCCCGTCGGCGTGCGGCAAAACCAACCTCGCGATGCTGCAGCCGACGATTCCGGGCTGGCGCGCGGAAACCGTCGGCGACGACATCGCCTGGATGCGGTTCGGCAAGGACGGCCGGCTCTACGCCGTCAACCCCGAGTTCGGCTTCTTCGGTGTCGCGCCCGGGACCAACTGGGACTCCAACCCCAACGCGATGAAGACAATCGACGCGGGCAACACGGTCTTCACCAACGTCGCACTGACCGACGACAACGATGTGTGGTGGGAAGGCCTTGAGGGCGACCCGCAACACCTGATCGACTGGAAGGGCAACGACTGGACGCCGGACTCGGACGTCAAGGCGGCCCACCCGAACTCCCGATACTGCACCCCGATCTCGCAGTGCCCGACGCTGGCGCCCGAGTGGGACGACCCGCAGGGAGTGCCGATCTCGGCGATCCTGTTCGGCGGCCGCCGCAAGACGACGGTGCCGCTGATCACGGAGGCCCGCGACTGGCAGCATGGTGTGTTCATCGGCGCCACGCTCGGCTCGGAGCAGACCGCGGCCGCCGAGGGCAAAGTCGGCACGGTGCGCCGTGATCCGATGGCGATGCTGCCTTTCCTCGGCTACAACGTCGGCGACTACTTCCAGCACTGGATCAACATCGGCAAGAACGCCGACGAGTCCAAGATGCCGAAGGTGTTCTTCGTCAACTGGTTCCGCCGCGGCGACGACGGCCGTTTCCTGTGGCCGGGCTTCGGCGAGAACAGCCGCGTGCTCAAGTGGGCCATCGAGCGGATCGAGCACAAGGCCGACGGCCGCACCACGCCAATCGGCATCGTGCCGAGCGCGCAGGACCTGGATCTCGAGGGCCTCGACGTCGATACGTCTGACGTCAACGAGGCGCTCGCGGTCAACTCCGACGAGTGGCGCGAGGAGCTGCCGCTGATCGAGGAGTGGTTCGAGTTCGTCGGCGAGAAGCTGCCCACCGGCATCAAGGACGAGTTCGACGCGCTCAAGCACCGCCTGGCTGAAGCCGATTGACGGCTCGGCCGTCGAAGCCGATTGACGGCTCGGCCGTCGAAGCCGATTGACGGCTCGGCCGTCGAAGCCGATTGACGGCTCGGCCGTCGAAGCCGCTGGCTTCGCCGCCAGTGCTGGCATAGTGCGTACGCTCGTCGCCACACCGGCATCTGCGTCACCGAACTACGCAGGGCCGGTGCGCTAGTACGCCGCTCAGTGGTTGGGAAGAGCGTTGACCGTGTCCTGCGGAATCACCGAGGGCGGAGCGACAGTGTTGCTGTGGTGATTCCCCATTGAGTGGCGGTGTACACCCTTTGGATGCTGGGGGCCAGGTCACACACATTTATCGGACGCTCCGGTGCTGCCGATGTCAAAACGACCACTGCCGCAGCAAGAGCGACAGCACTCCCGCCGACGATCGCGAAGAACCCGCGAACTCGTTGGCCGACCATCGCAACCTTCTTAGCGTCTAGATGATTCCGTTCGAAACTCCCGCCATCGGTACGCACATTCGTTTTGCACAGATGTTTGTCGCAGATCCACAGGAGCAGGGGCCTCCGAGCACCGAGTCGACCCTGGCCGCCGTTCATCCAGTCACCGCCCCGCGCCCGATTTTTTGGGGATTCATGCTAGGTCGGTCGCGCCGGTATCGCACGAATGCGACCACTTGACACCTGTCAAATGTCGCCGTCGTAAAGTCGGCCCATGCAGATTCGCGAGCACGCAGAGGCCCATCCCGACAGGCCTGCCGTCATCATCCATCCGTCGGGGACTGTGCTGACATTCGCCGAGCTGGAGGCGCGCGCCAACCGCCTCGCTCATTTCTTCCGCCAGCACGGTCTAAGCGAGGGCGACGCCGTCGCCATCCTGATGGAGAACAACGAGCACTTCCACACCGTCATGTGGGCGGCGCGCCGCTGCGGTCTGTACTACGTCCCGATCAACACCCACCTGACTGCGGCCGAGGCTGCTTACATCATCGACAACAGCAGCGCCAAAGTCATCGTCGGCTCGGCGGCGTTGCGAAAGACATGTGAGAACCTCGCCGACCACACGCGGCCTGACTTGCGTATCATCGCCGACGGAGCCGAATCGTCGGCGACATCCGGCTGGAGCGACCTGGACGGCTGGCATCGCTACCCTGAATGCGTTGCAGATCAACCGGATTCACCGATCGACGATGAGATCGAAGGCGACTTGCTCCAGTATTCATCGGGCACCACCGGCCGGCCGAAGGGCATCAAGCGGGAGCTTCCGCACCTGCCGCCGGCCGAAGTGCCGGGCATGATGTCGGCGTTGGTCGGCTTCTGGCTGGACCCCAACGCCGTCTATGTCAGCCCGGCCCCGCTGTATCACACCGCGCCGTCGGTGTGGTCGATGACGATTCAGAGTGCCGGCATCACGACTGTGGTCATGGAGAAGTTCGACGCCGAGGGCTGTCTCGATGCGATCCAGCGCCACAGCGTCACCCACGGTCAGTTCGTCCCAGCGATGTTCATCCGGATGCTGAAACTTCCTGAGGCAGTGCGCAGTTCGTATGACCTATCCAGTCTGAAGCGCGTGATGCATGCGGCGGCGCCGTGCCCGGTGGAGATCAAGAAACAGATGATCGATTGGTGGGGGCCGATCGTCGACGAATACTACGCGTCCTCCGAGGCGATCGGATCGACATTGATCACCGCCGAGGACTGGCTGGCGCACCCCGGCTCGGTTGGCAAGCCGATGATGAGCGCGCTGCACATCCTCGACGAGGACGGCAACGAAATGCCCCCCGGCCTGGCGGGAGAGATCTACTTTGAGGGCGGCTTCGACTTCGAGTACCTCAACGACCCCGACAAGACCGCCAAGTCACGCGACAAGCACGGCTGGAAAACGGTTGGCGACATCGGGTATCTCGATGAAGAGGGCTACCTCTATCTGACCGACCGGCGACACCACATGATCATCTCCGGTGGGGTGAACATTTACCCGCAGGAAGCGGAGAACATGCTGGTGACTCATCCGAAGGTGATGGACGCCGCGGTGTTCGGCATCGCGGACGACGAAATGGGCCAAACGGTCAAGGGTGTCGTCCAGACCATCGAGGCCGCCGACGCCACCGAGGAGTTCGGTGATGAGTTGCTCGGCTGGCTGCGGGAGCGGTTGGCGCACTACAAGTGTCCGCGGTCGATCTCGTTCGAGGCGCAGTTGCCGCGCACCGATACCGGCAAGCTGTACAAGCAGGAGCTGATAAACAAGTACTCGTGACACGGGTCGAGGTCGCGGGCAGCGTGGTCGTCGCGGTCGGATCACCTTCCGACGACGCGACCTTCGCGCTGACCGAAGACGAGTGCGACGACCGCAGGGCCATCACCGTCCCATCGGTATCCGAGGCCCTCGCCGAGCTCACCGAGCGCTGCGAATCGTGGCCGCAGGCGGCGGCCGTCTGCGACGACGTGCTGCGCTCGATCGATCCGGCCGGACCGACACGAGCCGGCGTGATCACCGAATCGCTGGCCTACTCCACGCTGCAGTCGGGTCCAGAGTTCGCGCGCTGGCTGGCCGAACGCGGGCCCGCCACCGTCCCCGACATCCCCGACCCTGTGCAGGCCGACCGCGACGGCAACCGTCTGCACATCCGGTTCAACCGGTCACAACGGCACAACGCGTTCTCCACGGACATGCGCGCCGCACTGCTCGAGGCGCTCGAGGTCGCGCGTCTCGACCCGTCGATCACCGGGGTGGTGCTCACCGGCAACGGCCCGTCGTTCTGCAGCGGCGGCGACCTGGCCGAGTTCGGCACGTTCGCCGACCCGGCCAGCGCGCATCTGGCCCGCACCCGACACAGCCCGGCGTTGGTGCTCGATGAGCTGACCGCCCGGCTTGGCCGTGGGTGCCGTGCACAGGTGCACGGCCAGGTGCTGGGCAGCGGGCTGGAGATGGCCGCCTACTGCGGGTGGGTGCGGGCGCATCCCGACGCGGTGCTTGGCCTACCCGAACTGAGCCTCGGCTTGATTCCCGGCGCGGGCGGCACGGTGAGCATCACCCGTCGCATCGGCCGATGGCGAACCGCATATCTGGTGCTCTCCGGCCAGACGATCGACGCGGCCACAGCGCTGCGGTGGGGTCTGGTCGACGAGCGTCTCAGCGCCTGACCGCCAACAGTGGCAGGCTGGCACGCATGGGGTTGCCCAGCATGCGACCCACTGGCTGGTTCCAGGTGGCCTGGAGCGCCGATCTCGAGGTCGGCGACGTCAAGCCCCTGCACTATTTCGGCGCGGAGCTCGTGGCGTTTCGCGACCTCGACGGGGCGATCCGCGTACTCGACGCGCACTGCCAGCACATGGGCGCCGACCTGTCCCACGGCGGCTGCGTGGTCGAAGGCGGCATCCAATGCCCGTTCCACGGCTGGGTGTGGAGCGGCGGCGATGGCCGCAACGTCCGCATCCCGTACGAACCGCACGCCGACGACGGCAGGCGGGTGCGGTGCTGGCCCACTGCCGAATTCAACGAGTGCATCTACGTCTGGCACGACCTTCGGCATCGCGCGCCGTTCTGGCCAGCTCCCGACGCGTGGGGCGGACTGGGCGATCGGATCGGCAGCACCTGGTTCCGTCCAGTGGGGCAGGACGAGAAGCAGTTCTTCGCCGGCGTGACGGTGCATCCTCAGGTCGTAGCCGAAAGCTCGGTCGACCGCCAGCACTACCGATTCGTGCACAAGGTGCCGGTCAGCCCGACAGTGCTCGCTGCGATGGCAGACGACTCCAGCTGGCATGCCACGATCGGCGTCGGCGCCCTGAACCCCGTCGAAATATGTTGGCATGGAATCGGTTTGAGCTTCACCTACGAGGACAACGGCGACGGAATGCAGATCATCTCCATCTGCCCCACACCGGTCGACGACACCACGACCGACATCTTCGCCACCTATTGGGTGTCCGAAGACCTCGACTACGACGACCGATTATGCGCGGCCAAGCGGATGCTGCCCGCCGACATCGACATCTGGGCTCACCTGCGATACCTCGACCGTCCTGCGCTGGCACCGTCGGAGGCCGACGATTTCCGGCAGATGAGGGAGTGGGCTCGCGGCTTCTATCCGCCCGCTCAGCCAGACCTGCGCAGCGTCACCCTGTAGGTGTACTGCTCGGGCAGGAAGTGGCTGACCGACAGTTCGACGGGCCTGCCGCCGACATCGGAGTACAGCCGGTCCACCCGCAGCATCGGATGGCCTGGCCGGCATCCAACGGCGTCGGCGACAAGGGCGTCAGCCGGCGCGATCGTAATCGACTGCGCCGCTTCGGCGATCGGCTCCGCGAGATACGGCTCGAGCAGCCCGATGACGGTGTTCGTACCGACGGCGCCGTCGGACAACGCCGACGATGCCAGCACCGGCTGCGCCACCGACGGCGCCAGGTGAACCGTGGTCACGACGAACGCAACGCCGTCGTGCAGCCGCCGAAACATCACGGAGTACACGATGTCGTCGTCCAGCCGTAGTCGGCTCGCGGCGTCGACGTCGACCCGGCGCCGCAGCCCGGCCAGCACCTCCATCGTGGTGTCGTCGGACAAGCTCATCAGGTCTTCGATCGACCCGAGCTGACGCAGATAGCGTCGCCCCGGTTCGCTGGCATAGGTGCCCCGACCGGGTACCCGGTACACCACGCCCTCGGCGACCAAGTCCTGAAACGCCCGCCGCACGGTCTGCCGCGACAAGCCGTGCCGCGCCACGAGTTCGGACTCGGTGGGCAGCCGCGTGCCGTCGCGGTAATGGCCTGCGGCGATCTCGCCGCGAAGCTGATCGCGCAGCGTCTGGTACGCCGGTTCGGTCCGCACTAGATCCCGCCCCTTGCGACGAGCTGCGCGGCGATCACGTTGCGCTGGATCTCATTGGTGCCCTCACCGACGATCATCAGCGGCGCATCTCGGAAGTAGCGCTCGACGTCGAATTCGGTGGAGTAGCCGTACCCGCCGTGGATGCGGACCGCGTTGAGCGCGATCTCCATCGCCACCTCGGAGGCGAACAGCTTGGCCATCCCGGCCTCCATGTCGGCTCGCTCGCCGGCGTCGTAGCGGTCCGCGGCATACAGCGTGAGCTGGCGGGCGGCCGTGAGTTTGGTGGCCATGTCGGCCAGATAGTGGCCCACCGCCTGGTGTTTCCAGATGGGCTGGCCAAAGCTCTCCCGCTCCTGGGCGTAGCGCAGCGCGTCCTCGAGCGCGGCCGTCGCCACTCCGAGCGAGCGGGAAGCCACCTGAATACGCCCGGTCTCAAGGCCTTTCATCATCTGCGCGAACCCCTTACCCGGCTCGCCGCCGAGGATCGCAGACGCAGGCACGCGGCAGTCATCGAACGTGAGCTCGCAGGTTTCGACACCCTTGTACCCGAGCTTGGGAAGGTCGCGCGAGACCGTCAGGCCGGGGCTGGGGTCGATGTCGAGGCCCGGCGCGGCCTCTCCGTGCTCGACGAGTACCACCGAGATGCCCTTGTGCGCAGGCTTGGCAGCAGGATCGGTCTTGCACAGCAGCGCGATCAGCCCCGATCGGCGGGCATTGCTGATCCATGTCTTGGAGCCGTTGATCACCAGCTCGCTACCGTCGGCCAACGCAATCGTCTTCATGTTCTGCAGATCCGAGCCGCCGCCCGGCTCGGTCAGCGCCATGGTGGCCCGCAGTTCGCCGGTCGCCATCGGGGCCAGGTATGTGCGCTTCTGCTCCTCCGTGCCGAACAGCGCCAGCAGCTTGGCCACCACGGTGTGCCCGCCCATCGCGCCGGCCAGGCTCATCCAGCCGCGCGAGAGCTCCTGGGTGACCAGCACATAGCACCGCGTCGACACCGGTGAGCCGCCGTAGGATTCGGGGATCGCCAGCCCGTAGATCCCGATGCGTTTCATCTGCTCGATCCACGCCTCCGGGTATTGGTTGGCGTGCTCGACGTCGCGGACGGTCGGCTTCACATCTCGGTCGATGAATGCCCGCACCGTGGAGACCAGCATGGTTTCTTCGTCAGTCATATGTACGGCCATATTGACACGTACGCGGCAACAATGCCAGCATGGGCAGTTGTGACTTTGTACGGCCATATTGTGGGCGGCGCCTACTTCGATGACCTGGAGGTGGGCCAGGTCTTCGACTCTGCGCCCTCGATGACGCTGACGGCCGGGGCAGCGGCGGTGCACCAGTCGATCATCGGCGACCGGCTGCGCCTTGCACTGGACGCCGAACTGGCGACGGCCGTGACGGGTTCGACCGCGCCGCTGGCGCACCCGGCGCTGGTGTGTGATGTCGCGATCGGGCAGACCACGCTGGCCACTCAGCGCGTTAAGGCCAACCTGTTCTACCGTGGCCTGCGGTTTCACCGGTTCCCTGTCATCGGCGACACCCTGTTCACCCGCACCGAAGTGGTCGGGTTGAAGGAGAACTCGGCTAAACCCGGCCGCGCCCCGACTGGGCTGGCGGCGCTACGGATGACGACCGTCGACGACGTCGGCCGGCTGGTGCTCGACTTCTATCGCTGCGCGATGCTGCCGATGAGCGACGGCGCGGGCGGCACCGGTCACGCCGACGACCTGTCGGCCATCGGAGCAGAGGACGTCCCGACGCCCGACCCGACGGCCGATTGGGACGCCGAGGCGTTCCGGACCAGGGTGGGTGGTGCCCACTTCGATTCCGGCCTGGCCGGTGCGGTGTTGGGTAGCACCGCCGACGTGGTCAGCGGTGCCCCGGAGCTCGCGCGGCTGACGCTGAACATCGCTGCGACACACCATGATTGGCGCGTCGGTGGCCAGCGCCTTGTCTACGGCGGGCACACCATCGGGCTGGCGCTGGCGCAGGCAACGCGGGTGCTGCCCAATCTGGTCACGGTCCTCGGCTGGGAGTCCTGCGACCACACCGGCCCGGTGCACGAGGGCGACTCGCTCTACAGCGAGCTGCACGTCGACAGCGCGGTGCCGCTGCAGGAGGGCCGTGGCGGGGTGCTGAAACTGCGGTCGCTGGTGTACGCGGTCCAAGGGGGTAAGAGCGCCGTGGGCACGAACGCAGGTGAGCCGGACCTGCAGGTGCTGGATTGGCGGTTCACCGCACTGCAGTTCTGAGCGCGAGCTGGGCCAACGCGCTCGCCGGGGAAACTGACCCCGAGGACAATGAGCGTGTGACGCCGATGCGCATTCCCGTTGCCGTGCTGTCGCGGGCGCGGCGGGCGACCGAGCTGTTCCACGCCCTCACCGGCGTCGGCGTTGACGCCGCAGAACTCCTCGCCGGCCGGGCCGGGCTGCTCGGACTGTCGCCGCAAGGCCGGATATCGGCGGGTGGAGCCACCCGGCTGATGCGCAGCAGCGACGGTTGGTGCGCGATCACGTTGTCGCGACGAGATGACGTCGACGCCGTTCCCGCGATGATCGAGTCCGACGCGGTCGGCGACGATCCATGGCCGGCCGTGCAGCGGTGGGTGGCCGACAACGCGTCCGCCGATGTCACGGGGCGGGCGCGCCTGCTCGGTCTTCCTGTCGCCGCCCTCGGCGAAGCACATGCCGCGTCGCCGCGGATCAAGACGCTGAGCACCGCGGCCGCACCGCATGAGCCGTCCGGGCTTCTGGTCGCCGACCTGTCCTCGATGTGGGCCGGCCCCCTGTGCGGTCGGCTACTCGCGCGGTTAGGTGCCACCGTCGTCAAGGTCGAAACCCCCTGCCGGCCCGACGGCACCCGCGCGGGACCGCCGGCGTTCTTCGACTGGATGAACACCGGAAAGCTCTCGTACGCGGTCGATTTCGACGAGCCGGCCGGTCTGCGACGGCTGCTTGAGGCCGCCGACGTCGTCATCGAGTCGTCGCGGCCCGCGGCGCTGGCACGCCGGGGTCTGGGCCCGACCGACATCGCGCGACGCGATGGGCGGATCTGGCTGCGGATCACCGGCCACGGCACCGACGGCGAGCAAGCCGACTGGGTGGCGTTCGGAGACGACGCCGCGGTGTCCGGTGGCCTTGTCGGGGGCACCGAGCGCGACCCGGTGTTCTGTGGTGACGCGATCGCCGACCCGTTGACCGGCCTACACGCCGCGCTTGGAGTCGCGGAATCGTTGAGCCGCGGCGGAGGCGAGCTGATCGAACTGTCGATGGCCGCCGTCGCCGCCACCTACGCCCCGGATGACCGCACAACCGAAACACAGTGCGCCGCAACGCCGGCGCCATCCGATCCGGCCCCGCAGCTCGGTGCGGACAACGCCGTGGTCGAACACCTGCTGGCCGAAAGACGGTTGGCGTCATGCTGATTCAGCGGGCAGTGCTTCTCGACGGCACCCCGACCGACATTCGCGTCGATGAGCTGATCGTCGACGTCGGCGAGTTGGCGCCGCACAAGGGCGAGCAGGTGCTCGACGCCGCGGGCGGCACGGTCATCCCCGGCCTGCACGACCACCACGTTCACCTGCGCTCGGCGGCCGCCGCGCTGACCTCGGCCCGCGTCGGGCCTGCGGAGGTGAGGGGCCACGAGGACCTGGTTCGCGCGCTGGCCGACGCCGTTGTCGGCGGTGACGGCTGGATCAGGGCCGTCGGCTACCACGAAGCGGTCGCGGGACCGCTGGACCGCGACGTGCTCGACGAGGTGTCGCCGCCGGTTCCGGTCCGCGTGCAGCACCGCAGCGGCGTGCTGTGGACGCTGAACTCGGAGGGGCTGGCGCGGGTTGGCCTGACCGATCACCCCGACGGGCGGCTGCGCAGCGCCGACCGCAGTTGGTCAGACACCCTGCAGCGCGACGAAAGCGGACTGGCCGAGGTCAGCCGCCGGCTGAGTGAGTACGGCGTCACCGCCGTCACCGACGCCACCCCCGACTTCGAAGTCAGTGACATCGTGAAGCTGATCGAGGCACACCGGCGCGGCGAGCTGCGTCAGCACGTGCAGTGTCTGGCGCCAGGCAAGCGCATTCTGCACGACGGCGACCTCGACCTCGCGGAGCTAGGCGGCTGGATCGCCGACCGCCACGCCGCAGACGCCCCGGTCGCGGTGCACTGCGTGACCGCCGCCCAACTTCTCGTCACGCTTGCGGCGCTGCGCGAGGCGGGCACCCACCCGCAGGACCGCATCGAACACGCAGCCGTGGTGCCCGACGACAGCATGGCCGACCTGACCGACCTGGGTGTCGCCGTCGTGACCCAGCCCAACTTCGTCGCCGAGCGCGGCGACCAGTACCTGGCCGACATCCCCGCCGCCGAACACCACGAGCTGTGGCGGCTGGCCTCACTGCTGAGGGCAGGGGTGAAGGTCGCGCTGTCCACCGATATGCCGTTCGGCGATGGCGATCCGTGGGCGAGCATGCGCGCCGCGGTGCACCGGACGACCGCGGGCGGCTCGGTTCTCGGTCCCAACGAATGTGTCTCGGCGCGTGAGGCTTTGACGATGTTCTTCGGCGCGTCCGGCCAACCGACCGACGCGCGTGCCGTTGTCCCTGGCCAGCCCGGCGACCTGTGTGTGCTGGCCGCCCCGCCCGCCGAGCTGCTGAGCGAACTCGATTCCCATTTGGTGGCCGCCACCATCGTCGCGGGCGAGGTGGTCTTCGAGCGCCGCTGAGTTCTGCCGGCCCTACCGATCTGAGTATTGCCGAATAAACTCAGCGTGCCGTAGGTTGATCCCGTCATGGAGCACTTCACCTTCGGCCGCAACAACGGCCTTCGCGTTTCGGCGCTGGCGCTGGGTGCTGGCAATTTTGGAACCCGCTGGGGCTACGGCGCCGACGCCGACACCTCCCGGCAGATCTTCGACAAGTTCGCCGATACCGGCGGCACCCTCATCGACACCGCCGCGAGCTACCAGGTCGGTGAGTCAGAGGAGATCCTCGGCCACATGCTGGCCGGCAGGCGTGACCAGTTCACCGTCGCCACCAAGTTCGCCCTCGGCGGAGAGGAAGGCACAGGGGTGCTACAGACCGGCAACGGTCGGCGGGCCATGTTTCGGTCGGTCGATGGCAGCCTCCTTCGGCTCGGCACCGACTACGTCGACCTGCTGTGGGTGCATTTCCCAGACTTCGTCACCCCGCTCGATGAGATCGTGCGGGGCCTCGATGATCTCGCGCGCAGCGGCAAGATCCTCTACGCAGGCCTGTCCAACTTCCCGGCGTGGATGACCGCGCGCGCTGCGGCCGTGGCCGAACTGCGCGCCGCGACACCGATCGCCGCCGTGCAGTTCGAATACAGCCTCGTCGAACGCAGCGGGGACCGGGAGAACTTCCCGATGGCCGAGACCTTGGGCCTCGGTGCGGCGCTTTGGTCTCCGCTCGGGGGTGGGCTGCTGACCGGGAAGTACCGCACTGGAAGCGACGGCAGGCTCACCGGCTGGAACCGGTTGGTGCACACCGAGGACGATTCCACCAAGGCGGCGACGGTCGACGCGGTGCTCGCCGCCGCCGAGCAACTTGGAGTGCCTGCCGGGCAGGTCGCGGTGGCGTGGCTGCTCGAGCGGGCGCGTCGATCGACGACCGGTGTGGTGCCGATCATCGGCCCGCGCACCGTCGAGCAACTAGACAGCTATCTAGCGTCTTTGGACGTTGACCTCGGCGCGGACATCTATGACCGCATCGACGAGGCCAGCCGCATCGACCTCGGCCAGCCGCACAACCAAAACGCCAAGACGCGGGTAGCTACCCTCGGTGGGGACGTCAGCGGCTTTCGGCGGCATCCGGCGCAGGCGTAAACACCTTCTGCAGAAAAGCGCACTGGCTGTTGAAGAACGATTGCGACACTTCAGCTTTCGACGCCACCGCGTCGAAGCCATGGAAGGCCCCTTGGACGACATCGACCTCGCAGGGCACGCCTGCGGCCTTGAGTCGCTCGGCGTAGGCCAGGTCCTCGTCGTGAAACAGGTCCAGCGTGCCGACACCCATCCACGCGGGCGGCACGCCGCTGAGGTCCTTGCGCCGCGCCGGAACCGCAATGTCGGGATCTGCGTCGCCCAGGTAGGAGTCCCACCCGAACTTATTACTTGACCGGTTCCACAGCCGATAGCCGGTGCTGTCCAGATCTGTGCGGTCCGCCGAGCGGTCATCGAGCATCGGATACACCAGCAGCTGCGCGGCCACCGGCACCTCGCCGCGGTCGCGGGCAAGCAAGGCCAGCGCGGCGGTGAGTCCACCGCCCGCACTGCCGCCACCGATCGCCACCCGCGCCGGGTCGACCGCGGGCAGGCCGGCGAGCCACGTGAGGGCGGAGTAGCAGTCGTCCACCGGTGTTGGGTAGGGATACTCCGGTGCCAGCCGGTACTCCACCGACGCCACCGTCGCGCCGAGCACGCGGGCGAACCGGCGGCACAGGACGTCGTCCTGCACCGCACGGCCAATGACGTAGCCGCCGCCGTGGATCCACAGCAGCGCCGGGCCGGGGTCCTGCGCATCGGCCGGTCGGTACAGCCGCACTCCGACACCGGATGTCAGGGTGAGAACCTCGACGTCGTCTGGATCGCGACGGCCCTGCAGCCGCGACAGCGCACGCATCAGCGGCAGTGTCGGTGGCGCGATGAGCTGCCGGGGGGCGAAGCGGGCGATGCGGCGCAGTTCGGCATGGAAGTCGCTCGGCACCAGATCAGTATTACGTCAGGCGCGTTTCGACTGCGATCCGGTTCCGCTGTACACGGCGCGAACCAGCTCGATCGGCCGCTCGTCGACGTCGTCCTAACGGTCGATGGGTGAACCGGAGTAGATCGTCGGGCCAGCGGCTACTTCAGCAGCGGGTCGCGGGGCAGGCCGAGGATCCGTTCCGCGATCGTGTTCCTGGTGATTTCCGACGTGCCGCCCGCGATGGTCATTGCCCGGTTTCCGAGATAGCTGCGCAAGAGTTTCGGCGCTTGTCCGACCACCGTCGCCGACCCTGACAACGCCATGCCCAGCTCCGTCATCCGCTGTCCGGCCTCGGCCACCAGCAGCTTGGTCACGTTGCCTTCCGGCCCGGGTTCGGCGCCCGCGATGGCCCGGCTGGCGCGCCGCAGGTTCAGCAGCCGCAGCGTGTGGGTCTCGGCGATGGACTCACCGGCCTGCCGCACATAGTTGGCTGCGTCAGTCGACGCGTCGAGCAGCTTGATCAGGTCGTCCGGGCCGAACCCGCTGGCGCCTCCCGAGCCGCCGCCGATGGAGATCCGCTCGTTGCCCAGCGTTGCACGGGCCACCAGCCAGCCGCGGTTCACGTCGCCCACCACATCGGAGTCCGGAACGAACACGTCGTCGAAGAACACTTCGTTGAAGTGAGAGTCTCCTGTGATCCCGCGTAGCGGATTAACCGTAACGCCAGGGGCTTTCATGTCGATCGCCATCATGGTGACCCCGGCGTGCTTGGCTGCGTCGGGGTCGGTGCGCACGGTGGCCAGCCCCCACTGGCAGTACTGCGCCAGGCTGGTCCACACCTTCTGGCCGGTGACACGCCAGCCGCCGTCGACCTTCTTGGCGGCGGTGCGGACCGCTGCGGCGTCCGAACCCGCGCCGGGCTCGGAGAACAGCTGGCACCACATCACCTCACCGCGCAGCACCGGCTCGACCCAGCGCTCGCGCTGGTCGTCAGTGCCTGCCTGGGCAATCGTGAGCGCCACCCAGCCGGTGATACCCATATCGGGCCGTTCGACGCCGCTGAACTCCTCCTCGATGACCAGTTGCTCGAGCACATCGGCGGCCCGGCCCCATGGCTTGGGCCAGTGCGGCACGAGGTAGCCGGAGTCGACGAGGAAGTCGCGCTGCTTGTCGGCGGGCAACGCGCGCCAACTGGCGACGGCCTCGCGGGCCTGGCTGCGGTGGGCCTCCGCCTCGGGCGGCAGTGTGAACGACGCGCCGTGCGCCTGACCGCTGCGCTGGCCCTCCACGACGTCGAGCAGGGGATCGCTGCCCTCTTCCATCAGCGCCGCCAGCGTGCGGGCCCGCCGCAGGTAAAGGTGCGCATCGTGTTCCCACGTGTACCCGATGCCGCCGTGCAACTGAATGTTGTTCTGCGCGTTGAACACCTGAGTACGGATCGCATGCGAGGCGGCCACTGCGGCAGCGAACCATGCGCTGTCGAGGTCGTCGGCGCGCGCTGCGTCCCAGGTGGCCGCGGTGGTCTCCTCGGCGTTGACGAGCATGTTCGCGGCGTGGTGCTTGACGGCCTGGAAGGTGCCGATGGTCCGGCCGAACTGCTCGCGCACCTTGGCGTAATCGACGGCCATCTCCAGCGCGGCCCAGCCGACGCCGACCGCCTCGGCCGACGCAAGGATCCGGAACACGGTCCGCGCCCTGCGCGCAGCACCGCGAAGCACGCGGTCCTCGGCCACCGACACGCCGCGCAGTGCGACCGACCCGACGCTGCGGGTGGTGTCCAGTGAGTCGAGTGCGGTGATCGTGACACCATCGGCTGCGGCGTCGACGATCACGACGTCCTCACCCGCGGCGATCACCAGCACATCGGCGTCAGGCGCTCCCAGCACGGCAGGGCTTTCGCCGGTCACTACCAAGTCCGAACCGATCGTCACGCTGCCCGACAAGGTCAGCGCGCCGACCGTGCTGCCGTCGGCCAGTCCCGGAAGTAATCGCGCACGAACGGAATCCGGCGCGCAGCGGTCGATCACCACGGCCGCCGCGACGCTTGGCAGGAACGGGCCCGGGCACAGCTCGCGGCCCTGTGCCTCCAGCACCACCGCCAGTTCGGCAAGGCCGAAGCCCGAACCCCCGTGCTCCTCGGAAATCGCCAGCCCGTTCCACCCGACCTCGATGCCCGCCGACCAGATGTCGGCGGGGTGGGAGGACCCGTCGTCGAGCGTGGCGCGGGCGGCCGCGCGGCTGTTGAGCCGGCTCAGCTGCCCGATCGCGGCGTCGGCCAGGTCGTTGTGTTCCTCGGTGATGGCGAGAGCTGACTTACTCACAGTGGAAGTCCTCTGAAAATGGCGGGTGTTGACGGTTGTCAAATGAAGCTAACTCGCCCGACGGCAGCCGAGAACATACGTGATGCAGGTCACAGCTGATCTTGAAAGTGTCGTCGGTAGACATCTTCCAAATGTTGTCGTTTATCGACGCGACTGCGGGGTACGCTCGCGCAATGACGGCACGACCGGACCCCGCACCGACCATGTGGACGCGCGCCCGGTGGTTGCTGAAGGCCGGTCCGGCCGACTACATGCTCGCGATGAGCGTGGCGTCGGCTTCCCTGCCCGTTGTCGGGAAACGCCTTGAGCCACTTGGTGCCGCGACTGCGATAGGCATCTGGGGTTACCGCCACATGCCGGATTTCCTCGGCGCCACCGCCCGTTCCTGGCTTAGCCCGGGAAACGCGGAATTGCGCAAGCTCGAGCGTGACTCGACGAACGCCGTCGCCGACGCCGCCCTGCGCGGGGTCGTGCCCGCCGCCGACCTCGCCATTGAATGGCCTGCGCCCGAGAGTGCGCCCCCGCTGTGGAAGTTCGCGCAGCATCGCCGCAGCGTGTACCGGACGTCGGTGCGCTACGGCAACCGCCCGTCCCAGCTGCTCGACGTCTGGCGCCGCAAGGATCTACCAGCTGAGCCCGCCCCCGTGCTCGTTTTCGTGCCTGGCGGCGCCTGGGTGCACGGCAGCCGCCTGCTGCAGGGCTACGCGTTGATGTCGCATCTTGCCGAGATGGGCTGGGTGTGCCTGTCGATCGACTACCGGGTGGCGCCGCACCATCGCTGGCCGGCGCACATCACCGACGTCAAGACCGCGATCGCCTGGGCCCGCGCGAACGTCGACAAGTTCGGCGGCGACCGCAATTTCGTTGCGGTAGCGGGATGTTCGGCGGGCGGACACCTCTCGGCACTGGCCGGCCTTACCGTGAACGACCCGGAGATGCAGTACGAATTGCCGGACGGCTCCGATACTTCCGTCGACGCGGTGGTGGCGATTTACGGCCGCTACGACTGGGAGGACCGGTCGACGGTCGAGCGGGCGCGCTTTGTCGATTTCCTGGAACGGGTGGTGGTCAGGCGCAAGATCTCCAAGCACCCTGACGTCTTCCGTAAGGCCTCGCCGATCGCGCGGGTCCACAAGGATGCACCGCCGTTCCTGGTCATCCACGGCACCGGCGACAGCGTCATTCCTGTCGAGCAGGCTCGCAGCTTCGTCGACCGGTTGCGCGCGGCGTCGCACTCGGTGGTCAGCTACGTGGAGCTGCCTGGCGCGGGCCACGCGTTCGACATGATCGACGGCGCCCGCACCGGTTCGATGTCGACCGCAATCGGCCTGTTCCTCAACCAGATTCACCGAAACCGGACGCTGCTGCGGGCGAAAGAGGTTATATAAGCTCCTCCACAAGGGAGGTGCGGGGTGAAAAGGCTCAGCGGGTGGGACGCGGTACTGCTGTATACCGAGACGCCCGCCGTGCACATGCACACTCTCAAGCTGGCAGTGATCGACATCTCCGAGCTGAAGGGCCGCCAGTTCGGCATCGATGAGTTCCGCAAGGTCATCCACGGCCGGCTCTACAAGCTGGACCCCTTCCGCTACGAACTCGTCGCTATCCCGCTCAAGATGCACCACCCGATGTGGCGGGAGAACTGCGAGGTCGACCTCACCTACCACGTCCGCCAGTGCCGTGTCGACAGCCCCGGCGGCCGCCGCCAGCTCGACGAGGCGGTCGGCAGGATCGCCAGCACTCCGCTGGACCGCAGCAGGCCGCTGTGGGAGATGTACTTCATCGAAGGACTCGCCAACGGGCGGATCGCGGTGCTCGGCAAGATTCACCACGCGCTGGCCGACGGCGTCGCCTCGGCCAATCTGCTGGCGCGGGGAATGGATCTGCAGTCGGGGCCGCAGACCGAGCGGGACTCCTATGCCACCGATCCGCCCCCGTCCAAAGGTGAGCTGGTGCGTTCGGCATTCGCCGACCACATGCGCCAGATTGGCCGTTTCCCTGGCGTGATGCGCTACACCGCGCAGGGCGTGCGGCGGGTCCGGAACAGCTCACGCAAGTTGTCGCCCGAGTTGACGCGGCCGTTCACTCCACCGCCGTCGTTCATGAACCACCGCGTCGACGCGCAGCGCAAGTTCGCCACCGCGACGCTGGCCTTGTCGGATGTCAAGCAGACCGGAAAGCATCTTGGCGTCACCATCAATGACATGGTGCTGGCGATCTCGGCGGGCGCGTTGCGAAAATTGTTGCTGCGCTACGACGGTCACGCGGACCATCCGCTGCTCGCATCGGTACCGGTGAGTTTCGACTTCTCCCCGGACCGGATCTCCGGCAACCGTTTCAGCGGCGTCCTGGTCAGCCTGCCCGTCGACGTGGGTGATCCGGTAGAGCGCGTACTTGCCGCCCATGACGCCGCGGCCTCCGCCAAGGAGAGCCATAATCTGCTCGGACCAGAGTTGGTAAGCCGCTGGTCGGCGTACTTCCCGCCCGCCCCTGCGGAGGCACTGTTTCGATGGCTTGCGAACAAGGACGGCCAGAACAAGGTACTCAACATCCCGATCTCCAATGTGCCGGGCCCGCGGGAGTACGGCCGCGTAGGTGGAGCGCTGGTGACGGAGATTTACTCTGTCGGCCCGCTCACCACCGGCAGCGGTCTGAACATCACCGTGTGGAGCTATGTCGATCAACTCAACGTCTCTGTGCTTTCCGATGGTGCCACCCTGCTGGACCCCCACGAGTTGACCGACGCGATGATCGATGCGTTCGTCGAGATCCGACGCGCCGCAGGCCTTCCCGAGGAACTAACGGTCGTCGATAACGCTATGGCGCCGTAGTTCACTCGACGCACGGTCGCGCGTAGCGTGTACCCAGGACAGGAACTGCTCGACCGCTTGAGCGGTATAGTGCGCCCGCGGTGAGCCGTAGAAATCGAATGCGTGCTGGGCGTGCGGGATCTCGGCATACGCGACGGTGGACGTCGATACCTCGCGAAGTGCTTCGACGAACTCGCGGCCCTCGGGAACCGGAATGATCGAGTCGTCTTGCCCGTGCAGTACGAAAAACGGTGGTGCGTCTGGTCGTAACCGCTTGATGGGTGACGCGTCGACGTACACCTGCTTGTGCTCGGCGAACCGCTTCTTGACCACGAACTTCTGCAGGAACGCGATGAACTCCTTGCGGCCCGAACCCTTCGTGGTGAGCCAGTCATAGCGGCCGTAGATCGGAACCGCGGCCACCACCGAAGTGTCGACGCCCTCGAAGCCGGGTTGCCACTGCGGGTCGTCTGGCGTCAGCGCGGCCAGCGAGCACAAGTGTCCGCCCGCCGAGCCACCGGTGATCGCGACGAAGTCCGGGTCGCCGCCGTAGTCTGCGATGTTCTCCTTGATCCAGGCCAGCGCGCGCTTGACGTCGACGATGTGGTCGGGCCAGGTATGTCTTGGACTGACGCGGTAGTCGATCGACACGCACACCCAGCCGCGCTCGGCGAGATGGCTCAGCAGCGGGTAGGCCTGCGGCCGTCGCATGCCGATCGCCCATGCGCCGCCTGGCACCTGCAGCAGCACCGGCGCCTTGCCGTCCCTTGGCAGGTCGCGGCGCCGCCAGATATCGGCGAAGTTGACCCTCGGGTGCGGGCCGTACTGGACGGTGTCGGCCTTCTCGACATAGCGGCGGCGCGTCAATTCGTTGGGCGGGACGCCGATCAGCCTGCGCCGCAGGGCCGGGTTCGACTTCGCGGCGATCTGTTCGTAATCGTCGCCAAGAGCCTCGCGCAGCGGCTCTTCGAAATGTGGCTCCGACGCCACGTTGCGGCGGTGAATCAACCACAGCAGCGCCCAAGCGATCGCTGTGAGCACCAACGCAATCCGACCACGCGGGCCGGAAAAGTCGCCGCGTAGCCCGCGGCGCACCGCGTCGAGCACCGACCCGGTGAGATACAGCGGCGACATCTCAGTGGTGGGCCAGCCGAACGCGAACACCGGCAGGGTGATGTATCCCTCGCGGCCCAGCGGGCGCATGCCATTGGCGGCGTTGAGCAGCTCCGCTGAGGCACGCAGCAGCGGAAAGTGCCTACGCACGGGCGCCGCGGTCCTGCAACTCGCGGCGCACGATCTTGCCGGTGCTGCTGCGAGGTAGTTCGTCGAGGATCGTGATATCCCTTGGAACTTTGTAATTCGCCAGGTTCTCCCTGACGTGTTGCTTCAGTAGGTCCGGGGTAGCCGACGCGCCGTCGTTCAACACCACGAATGCGGCCAGCCGCTGGCCGAACTGTTCGTCGTGGACGCCGATGACTGATGCCTCCGCCACGTCCACATGTGCGGCCAGCGTCTTCTCCACTTCGATGGGATAAACGTTTTCCCCGCCGGAGACGATCATCTCGTCGTCGCGGCCGACCACGAACAGCCGCCCGGCGTTGTCGAAGTAGCCGACATCGCCTGATGACATGAAGCCTTCGTGAAAGTCCTTGGTGTTGCCCGAGGTGTAGCCGTCGAACTGGGTCGAGTTGCGCACGTAGATTCCGCCCACTTCACCGGTGGGCACTTCGTTGAAATCCCGATCCAGAATGCGGATTTCGGTCCCCCCGGCGGGCTTACCCGCGGTTTCGGGCGCGGCTCGCAGGTCTTGCGGTGTCGCAGTCGCGATCATGCCTGCCTCGGTGGCGTTGTAGTTGTTGTAGATGACCTCGCCGAACCGATCCATGAACTTGACGACGACGTCGGGGCGCAAGCGTGAACCCGACGCGGCGGCGAACCGCAGCGATCGGCCGCTGTATTTGTCGCGTACCTCGTCGGGTAGTTCCATGATCCGGTCGAACATCACGGGCACGACGCATAGCCCGGTGGCACGGTGGCGGTCGATGAGCTCGAGGGTCGCCTCTGGGTCGAACTTGCGACGAGTCACCACCGTGCACGCCATCGACGCCGCGAACACGAGCTGCGAGAAACCCCACGCGTGAAACATCGGCGCCACGACCACGACGGGTTCTTCGGTGCGCCATGGGGTGCGATCCAGGATCGCCTTGAGGATGCCGGGTCCGCCGTCGGAACCGCCGGAGTGCTTGGCGCCCTTGGGGCTTCCGGTGGTACCGGACGTGAGCAGGATGACCCTTGCTTTTCTGTGCGCCTTCGGGCGCTCCCGCTGTGGCTGCTGCCCGGCGTGCTCGGCGATCATCTTCTCGACGGTGCGGCCACCGTGCGGCCCATCGGTCCATGCGATGATCCGCGTCGCGTCGGGTTTGTCGGCCAGCGCGCCGTTGACGGTGGCGGTGAACTCCTCGTCGTAGATGACGACGTCGACGTCTTCACGCTGCACGACGTCCGCCAACGCCGGTCCGGCGAACGACGTGTTCAGCAGGAGCACGTCGGCGCCGATTCTGTTGGCGGCGACCAGCCCATCGACGAAGCCACGGTGGTTGCGGGCCATCAGGCCGATCACCATCGGAGCCGCGCCGTCGGCGACATCGGGCTGGGGGTGGCCGCTCCGCAAATCCTGCAGCGCGGCGGCGAAAGCATCGGCGCGCTGGTCAATTTCGCGCCAGGTCAGGGTTCCGAGTTCGTCGACGATCCCGGGGCGGTCCGGGCTACGCTGGGCGGCGGCGGCGAACCCTGACGTGACGCCCATGTTTTCGCGTTGCATCGCCGCGGCGATGCGCAGGTATTTGTCGGGCCGCATCGGCGCGATCAGGCCGGCCCGCCGCATCGTCGTGACCAGGCCGAGTGCCTCGGCGAGTCGGTCCGTGACAGCCATGGTCAGCCAAGCACAGGGAGCGTGCGCTCCTTGGCGAGTTCGTCTAGGGCACGCTGCATCACGTGCCGCACGTGTCCGTCGACCTCGTCGATGTCGGGGTCCTCGCCGAACTCGGCGACGATGTCGATCGGCGGCAGCACCTGCATGACGATCTTCGTCGGCAGCGGAACGTTCACCGGCAGGACGGCCGACAACCCGAACGGGAAGCCGAACGAAATGGGCAGGATCTTGACGCGCATCAGCTTGTCGAGCCGCAACAACCGGGCCATCCACTCGCCGCGGGACAGGTACACCTGGCTCTCCTGTCCGCCGATCGCGACGGCGGGAACGATCGGAACACCCGCGTTCAGCGCGGCCCGGACGTAGCCCGTGCGGCCGTCGAAGTCGATCTTGTTCTCGGCGAGCGTCGGGCGGTACACGTCGTAGTCGCCGCCGGGGAAGACGACCACAACGCCGCCTGAGCGCAGCGCTTCATCGGCGTTCTCGTGGTTGGCTCGGATGAAGCCGGTCTTGATGAAGAAGTCGCCGGTCGGCCCCGTGAAGATGACGTCGTGGGACAGCGTGAAGACCGGACGGTCATAACCGAACTTCTCGTAGAACCCGGTGGCGAACACCGGCACGTCCATCGGGAACAGCCCTCCGGAGTGGTTGGACACCACCAACGCCCCGCCGGGCGGAAACGACTCCAGTCCGCGCACTTCAGCGCGGTGATACCCCTTGATAAGGGGCCTGATGAAGCCCATCACGCGTTCGGTCAGCCCGGGATCCCATTTGGTGATCTCCGACGGTTCGATATCGGTCGCGGCCATGTGTCCCCCTTGGGGCAAACTGAAACGTGTTCTAGTTTTGTATGGTACCTGGTCGCCGCGGCCCCTCGGACCGTGGTCGCTAACATCACGGTCGTGACAGATGAAGCCAACACTGACAACGTAGTCCTGGTCGAGCAGCGCGACCGGATCCTGATCATCACCATCAACCGGCCCGAGGCCAAGAACGCCGTCAATGCCGCGGTGAGCCGCGCGTTGGCCGACGCGATGGACCGGCTCGACGGCGATGCCGGCCTTTCGGTCGGCGTGCTGACCGGCGCCGGCGGCTCGTTCTGCGCGGGCATGGACCTCAAGGCCTTCACTCGCGGAGAAAACGTCGTGGTCGAGGGCCGCGGAATGGGGTTCACCGAGCGACCGCCCGTCAAGCCGCTCATCGCGGCCGTCGAAGGCTACGCGTTGGCAGGCGGGACGGAACTGGCTTTGGCCACCGACCTGATCGTGGCGTCGAAGGAGTCTGCGTTCGGCATTCCCGAGGTGAAGCGTGGGCTGGTCGCCGGCGGCGGCGGGCTGCTGCGGTTGCCGCAGCGCATCCCGTACGCCATCGCGATGGAACTGGCGCTGACGGGTGACAACCTGCCGGCGCAGCGGGCCCATGAGCTCGGGCTGGTCAACATGCTGGCCGAACCGGGGTCGGCGCTGGATGCGGCCATCGCGCTCGCCGAGAGGATCACCGCCAACGGGCCGCTGGCGGTGGCGGCGACCAAGCGGATCATCACCGAGTCTCGCGGCTGGAGCCCTGGCGAGATGTGGCGGGCGCAGGCCCAGATCCTGGCGCCGGTGTTCATGTCGAACGACGCGAGGGAAGGCGCCACCGCATTCGCCGAGAAGCGGGCGCCCAAATGGACGGGCACCTAGGCGGGCAGACCACTGGCTCGCCGCCCTGACCGACTAGATGTAGCCGGTGAGGGCACCAATCTCGTCTTCGATGTTGCGTTGGGCGAGCTGCTCCCACCGCTCACGCCCCGCTGCCGTGTGGAACAGCGGCCCGTCGAGCAGTGAGCTAAGCACCTGCGCGCGAGCGGGTTT
>JAOPVX010000102.1 GCA_025965975.1 Mycobacterium sp.
CGCAGGCCTTGCGGTCACCGCCTGCCGAGAAGCTGCAGCACCCGCGGGTGCTGCAGGGACACCGACGCAGGAACCAGCAGGAAACCGCGAGGGATTACTGCTCCACCCCCAAACAGCTGCTCCCGCAGCATGAACGGGTTGGAATCCCCCGGCTTCAGCCGTGGGGAGGACGTCAACTAGTCCGTGTACGAACCACTGTGACCGCCGGTCGGGACAAAGGTGAAACGATAATTCCACGTGTTAACACCGGTCGTATTCTCTGGTCATGACGGAGCACGGTGCGGCACTGCCGCCGACCGCCACAGTCGCCCGATTTGCGCGCGCCGCGTGGTTCTTCGGCAACGCATACGAAGCCGCGGTCGGAGTTCCGCAGCTAATCGCCAGCGCGAATCGGCAGGACGGAATCCTCGCGACTGGCAGCCCTGTCCGCTACTTCGGCCCCGTTGCCCCAGCTGCGGTCGGCGGGACCGCAACGGTGCTTGCACACTCGTGGCGGACCGGTGGCGACCGCCGCGCCATCGTGGCTGCGACCGCGACGCTGGGTGCTGCTCTGGGGTTGAGCGCCTACCTCATCGGGACTATCAATGTGCCGCTCTTGCGCGGGAAAGTCGGTGAGGAGCGACAGCCTCAGTTGATCTCGCGCTGGTACCGGTGCAACGCCGTGCGACTGGGCCTGCTCGCAGCGACCGAGATTCTCGTGCAGCGTGTCGAGGCATCTGCGTCAGTGGCACCGTCACCAGAGGTCCGCGCGTAGCCGTATCCGTGGTGCGCCGTGACGGGCCGCCGTCAGAATCGAATCTGTTTGAGCCGCAATCCTCGCCCAAGTGTCGGTGTTAGACAATCAGCCAGATCCTGAACACAAGGGCGGCAAGGCTGATGACGATCGCGACAACACCGAGCACGACTGCGGCGATCGCCGACTTGCGGTTGGTGGCCTCGTTGTCAGTGACTGCGTCCAAGCCAGCCAGGCCCAGCGTCACCGCCAGACTGCCGAACAGAAGTCCAACCAGCAGCACACTGGTGATCAGGGCCAATATCCCCAGGGCCAGTGCGGCGTAACCAACACTATTTTCGCGGGTGGTGCGCGCGGGCGGCACCTGCAGTGGTGCGGTCATGTCGCGCGATAGTAGTCACGAGTCCTGTGGGTGAGCTGAGTTTGTTTCACTCGGCGTTTGGCCCGGTTGTCTACTTAGATCCGAACGGCACGTGGACCTTGACGGGTTAGGCGCAATCCGTAGTCGCTCCAACCCGGAAGGTGGTGCGTTATGCATAACGACCGTTTGCGCTGGTACCGGCTGGTCTATTGGCTGCTCTATCGGCTGGGGCTGATCATCTGGCGCCGGCACACTCCGCCCGCCGAACTGGTCGCCCTGGTGCAAGGCGACGCGGCGTTGCCCTCGGGGCGTGCCCTGGATTTGGGCTGCGGCACGGGCACCGACACCATCTACTTAGCCAGCCATGGCTGGGACGTCACCGCAGTCGATGGCGTCCCCAAGGCCTTGAGCATCGCCTGCCGCAACGCCACCGCCGCCGGCGTCATGCCACGGTTCCTGCACGGCGACGTGACCCGCCTGCACGAACTGAACGTCGGCAGCGGCTACACGCTGCTGCTGGACTTCGGATGCTTTCACACCCTGCCCGATGACCGGCGGCCCGCCTACGTGAAAAGTGTTTCCGACGCCGCCGCGCCCGAGGCGACACTTCTGCTCTACGGGTTTCGCCGCCCGCCCAAAGCCGCCCCCATGCACGCCGGCGCCACCGTCGAGGAGATCCAACAGCGCTTCAGCCCCAACGGTTGGCAACTCGTCAATGCCGGACCGACCTCCGCCGAAACAACGGCCGCCCCGCGCGCCGACCAGCGATTCGAGCTGTGGTGTTACCAACTTCAGCGAAGCGCGTGATCGGCGACTCTCAACGCCGTGTCATAGACGCTAGTCGCTGAGGCCTTCGGCGTTAGCGGTCCGAATGCCACACTGCGGACATGGCTGCGGTCCTGATCACAGGTATGTCGGGTGTGGGTAAGTCCGCAGTTCTCGCCGAACTGGCACGCCGCGGTTTCGAAACGGTGGACACGGACTACGGCGACTGGATTGAGGTCGTCGATGGTGAGCCACTGTGGCGCGAGCCCCTGATAGACGCCTTGTTATCCCGCCCCCGACGCGGTCCGCTGTTCGTCCAGGGCACGGTCGCGAATCAAGGCCGCTTCTACCATCGCTTGAACGCGATCGTGTTGCTCAGTGCGCCAACGGGGGTGCTTTTCGAACGCCTACGCACCCGGACGACTAACTCCTTCGGCAAGACTGCCGAGGAACGGGCAAAGATCGCGAACGACATTGCAGAGATCGAGCCGCTGCTGCGCGCTGCAGCGACGCACGAGCTGGACACCACCCGCCCGCTCGGCGAAACCGCCGACGCACTCGTCGCCATCGCAGGCTGATGCCCGATCCCCTGTTTGGCCGCGGCGTCCAGGTTCGATACGACCGGACCGGACAGACCTATTCACGCACCGGCCGACCTGACCCGCGCATCGCTGCGGTCATCAACGAGGCGCTGCGCAGTGCCGCGACGGTGGCCAATATCGGCGCCGGCACAGGATCCTAGGCCCGCGTCCACCACCTACCGAACCGCACACTGCACGGATCCATCGGATGCTAGACAGCGCAAATGCGCACTAAGAAGACGGGCCGACCCAATTCCCAAGAAGCGTTCGCCTGATAAGACAGGCCAACCCTGGCAGACTTAACTATCCTGCCGCGACCTGCTTCCTGCCGTACACGCGCTCCATCAACGCGGTGTCGCCGTACGTCTGTGCTCGCACCGCCTTGCCGTCGCGGAGGGTGAACACCTCGACGTCTTGGCTTGTTTCGCCGCCAACCGTGGCTTCGCTGAGCACGACGACGGTGTCGCCGTCGGCGAAGAAGCGGAGGGCCTTAACCTCCGCCGTCTTCTCACCCAGCCGGCCCAGTAAGTCGGCGAGTTCGCCTTTGCCGTGATAGGTGCCGCTGATCGTGCTTTCGCCCGGCTGCACCCACTCGATGTTGTCGTCATAGAGGCTCATCACCGTTTCGACGTCACCGGTGGAGAAGGCTTGGTAACCCTTCTTGACAAGCTCGATGTTCCGCTCTGTCTGATCTGACATCTGTCGACTCCTTTTTTCGTATCCAATGTTTCGGCCGCGAGGGCGTGGCCGGTCTGGGGACATGGTTGAAGTCCGTTGGAACGGTCCCACCACCGTCTCCTTTAAGAGTCGGCATTGTGCCCGTCATAGGTGGTCCATCTGGCGAGACATCCGCGCGGCCTCGAAATAGCTGGCATCGCGCCGCGGATAGTGCGGTCGCGGCTCAGGCAGCCCGATGTGGATGCGGTGGACGGCGGCAATGAACGTTGCGCCCAGCCAGCGACGGCGGATCGCTGCGGGCGGTACTAATACCGCCGCTGCGGTGCTCAATACGACTTCCTGTTCGCTGATGAGAACCGGTGTCGGAGACACCGGTTCGAGGGTGGTCTCGGTATCCAGTGAGACCACATCCAGTGTCTCGACTGATGTTTCCGGTGTGGTAGTCATGTCAGGTCACCTCATGGTTGGATCCGCGGTTGACGCGGCCGCCGAGGGATTCGGGACCTCGGTACTCAGGTCGCATATCTTCGTTTCGGTCATTCGGCAGAACCCCCGACCCTCCGCATTTACCGGATGTCAGCAGAGAAGCACCATCGACGGCAAAAAACCTCATCTGAATGACTGAGATCCACTACCCTTCGCAGTGGACTCACAGCGAGGCCTAGTGCAATGCGGATTCTGGTCGCCGAATCGGGGGTAGGGCGATGGTCACGGTCGATGAGTTTTCGCGCCTAGTATCCGACGTCTACGCTGCGGCCGTCACTCCCCAGCAGTGGGAGGCGGCGATCGACGGCATTCGCCGCACTATGGGCGGAAGGCACGGTGCGCTAGCGACCGGCGGCGAACCCATGCGATCCATCGTTGCGGCGACCCTGCCCAATGAAGCCGGAAAGAGATACGTTGAGTACTACCACCGTCTCGACTACGTGCTGGCAGCGGTGGAAAGAGGTCCAGTCGGTGCCGTGCGGACCGGCTCGGAGGTGATGGACCACCAGAAGCATCGGGAGTTCTATGCCGATTGGCTCCGCGCCTACGAGACCGACGACGCGCTGCTCGTCCGGCTCAGCGCCGGCCCTCGGCCGACGTGCTTTCTTGTCGCCACATTGGGAGGAATGGAGTCGTTTTATACGCCTGAGCGGGTGAAGTTGATGAGCGGGCTGGTCCCACATTTGCAGCAGTCACTGCGTACGCAGGACAAGCTCGCGGCTCTGGCGGACAGCGCCGTTGAGCTCGCGGGCGCGCTGGAGGTTGTCCGACGCGGAGTAATCATCGTCGCAGGCGAACATCGGGTGATAAACCTGAACTCGGCCGCCGAACGGATCCTTCGGGCGGAAGACGGGCTGTGCATGCGGTCAGGACGCATCGCCGCGACAAGCACGCATGCCGATCAAGAGTTGCAGGGCGCAATACACAAGGCCCTCGCCGGCGAAGCTTCCACCGTTCGCACAGGACAGTCCCTCACCTGTTTTCGGCCCTCGGGTATGCGGCCCTACGTGATTCACGTGCTGCCCTCCCACCGCCGTAATGCCGATGAGCCGCTCAGGCAGCCAATGGTTTTGGTGTTGATCATTGATCCCGAGGACGAACCCGAGCCCGCCGCAGCACTGTTGCGGGAACTGTACCGCCTCACCCAAGCCGAAGCCGAGGTCGCGCTGCACGTGATGCATGGCGCGGATCTGAAGCAAATCTCGGAGGAGTTGTCGATCTCGTCCCCGACGGTTCGCACCCATCTCCAACACATCTTCGATAAAACCGACACCCACCGCCAAGCTGAGCTCGTCCGTCTGCTACTCGTGCTAAGTCCTTAACTACAGTCGCGGCCCGGGCATTGACTTAGGCCGACCCGGCCCAGTGGATAGGCCCAGCTAGCAGTTCGGCCGCATAGCGCCCCAATGGCCGGGGATTAACGACGGGAAACGACCAGATCTGCCAGTTCGTTTGCCCTAGCCCGAAGTTCCCCCTGGTTTGGTGATGTGTTGGGGCTGTGAACTGGGGTTTTGGCTTTTTTGTTGGTTGGATGTACTGACTACGCCAGGCCGTGGCGGTGGGTGACGCCGAGCAGTTGGAAGGCCCGCTGTTGTAGTGGGGTGGGGGTGGTGATCATGGTAAATGCTGGCATGTCGTGGGCGGGTTGGATGTGGTTGGCGCAG
>JAOPVX010000103.1 GCA_025965975.1 Mycobacterium sp.
CGCAGGCCTTGCGGTCACCGCCTGCCGAGAAGCTGCAGCACCCGCGGGTGCTGCAGGGACACCGACGCAGGAACCAGCAGGAAACCGCGAGGGATTACTGCTCCACCCCCAAACAGCTGCTCCCGCAACATGAACGGGTTGGAATCCCCCGGCTTCAGCCGTGGGGAGGACGTCAACCTTCGACCCACGAAGTGCTCGGCGCGCTGCTCGGGACGGCCGCAGGCCGGCTCCTGGTCGTGATGACCGGACGGCCCGACGGGTGGCTGCCGACCGGTCGCCTGCACGAGGTGTTCGACCTGGCGCCCTTGACCGACGAGCAGGCCGATGCGCTGATCGGGGCGCTCAATCCGGGCATGACCGCGGATCAGCGGGCGGCGGTGGCTGCGCGCTGCGACGGGGTGCCCTTTTACATCGAGCAGGTCGTCAACGGTCGCAGCGAGATCGGTGTCCCTGAGGCGCTTTATGAGCCATTGTTCGCCCGGCTGCGCGCCAGCCCGAAGGTGGTGCCTGTGGTGGAAGCGGCCGCCATCCTCGGGCGCCAGATTGATCGGCACCTGCTGTGCTCGGTGGTCGACGTAGGCGACGACGAGGTCGACGACGTCATCCACGAGCTCGAAGATGCGCTGGTGCTGGAGCCATTGCCGGCTGGCAACTGGCGGTTTCGCCACGAGTTGCTGCGCGAGATCGCTGCCGAACTCGCCCCGCCGAGCGTGCGGCGCGGCCTGCACGCCAAGGTGGCTGCCGTCCTGATCGGCGCAGGTGAGCCCGACTGGCGTCTGGTCGCCGCCCACTACGAGCACGCTGCGCGATTCGACAACGCGGCGTCGGCGTACCAGCGGGCGTCGAGCGATGCGCGGCAGCGCGGGGCCCTTGCCGAAGCCCGCACCTGCCTAACCCTCGCACTCACGCAGCTCAACCAAGCCACGCGGAGCACGGACCGCGACCGCTGCGAGACCGCGCTGCGCCTGGAGCGCGGATTTGTCAGCTTTGCCGCAGAGGGCTATCAAAGCCGGCAGGCTGCCGCCGATTTCGAGCGGTGCCTGCAGCTGGGGGAGACCAACCTGCGCAACGACGAGTTGTTCGCGACCCTGACCGCCGTGGGGAACTACTACCTGATCCGTGCCGACCTGCGCCGCGCGACCAAAGTCCTCGAGGTCCTGCACGCGGGCCTCGAGGGGCGACAGTGGTTCCGCCCTGCGATCGAGATCTTGGCCGGGGCCGCGGCATGGCTGCGCGGCGACTTCGACGCCGCCGATAACCATCTGCAGGTGGCCACTGCCGACGTTGCCGCGGCAGACAAGCACAAAGTCGACGCCGACGGACTTCTGGTTAGCGATTCGAGCGCTACGGCGCGGCTCTACCTGGCTTTGGTCGGGCTGGTGCGTGGGGCCACACGAGCGCCCATGGCGAGTTGGCCCTTGCCGCACGCATGGCCGACGGGCTCGGATTCCCATGGGCCGCGTACACGCACGCCTACACGCGCTCCATGGCCACCTGGCTGCGCATCGAGGCCGGCCAATTCGATCGTGCCGCGGTCGTCGCCGCGGACACAATCGATCATGCCGAACGGTACGGCCTCGACATGTGGCCACTGGTGGGCGCGACCTGGCAGGCGGCCGTCGATGGCCTGGCCGCACTCGACGGCGAGCACGTAGACCCGACCACCCTCGGCGCGCACATCGCGACCATCACCATGCGCCTCGAAACCCTGCGCACGCTCGGGGTGTACATGTACACCACCGTCTTCGACGCCTTTCTCGGGCGGCTGTTGACCGCCGCTGGCCAACCCGAGGTGGCTCGCGAACGCTTGGACACGGGCCTGCAGCTTGCCCAGGACACTGGGATGCACTTCTACGACGCCGAACTATTACGGCTTCGCGCCCACACCCATGCCGCCCCCAATGCCATGCGGGATGACCTCGAAGCGGCACTGACACTCGCGCGGCGCCAGGGTGCCCGCTTGTTCGAATTGCGCTCGGCTCTGGACGATTTCGAGCTGCGGGGGGAGCTTGCACGCGGGGCCCTTGTTGCAGCGGTCAGCCGCGTCCCGCCCGACCGCACCATGGCGGAACTGGCCCGCGCGCGGGCCGTAATGGAGCTGAAAGATTGCGAGTGAGCGCTCAACCGGTGGGCCGGAAGAAACCATGGAATCCCCGCTCGGCATTGGTGGTCCGCACGGGCGACACCTGCACCGGGTCGCCCGCATCGGCCATCGTTCCGTGCCGACGATCGGCGCCGCGAGCGCGGATGGCGTCGGTGTCGGCGAACACGCGGTTAGGACGGCCGCGGCGGCTGCTCGGTTCCACTAAGGTCGGCGCATGGACGTGCGCGTCGTCAACCACCCACTGGCTGCCGCGCGGCTGACCACCCTGCGTGACGAGCGCACCGACAACGCGGCGTTCCGTGCGGCGCTGCGCGACCTGACCCTGATGTTGGTGTACGAGGCGACGCGCGACGCCGCCTGCGAAACGGTCCCGGTGCGAACGCCGCTGGCCGAGACGACCGGGTCACGGCTGGCCAATCCACCGCTTCTGGTGCCGGTGCTGCGCGCCGGGCTTGGCATGGTCGATCAGGCCCATGCGCTGATACCGGAGGCCCGCGTCGGGTTCGTCGGGGTGGCGCGCGACGAGGAAACCCACGAACCCACACCGTATTTGGAGTCGCTGCCCGACGACCTGAGCACCCAGCCGGTGATGGTGCTTGACCCGATGCTGGCCACCGGCGGCTCGATGGCGCACACCATCGGGCTGCTGCAGTCCCGTAACGCCATCGACATCACCGCGGTCTGCGTCGTCGTCGCACCCGAAGGCATTGCGGCACTGGAGAAGGTGGCGCCGGACCTACGGCTGTTCACCGCGGCCATCGACGAGCAGCTCAACGACATCGCCTACATCGTGCCAGGTCTCGGCGACGCCGGCGACCGGCAGTTCGGGCCGCGTTAGAGCACTACCACCGGGCGACGCTGACCAGCTCCTCCTGAACCGCAAGCGCCTTGGCTCGGGTGGCCTCGAGCTCGCCGATGATCGCGCAGCGAACCTCGATGTAGGACTTGACTTTTCGTTCAGTACCCGAGGGTCGTACCACCATCCGGACCCAATTGTGGTCGTCGCCGCCGAAGAAGACGAGCGCATCGGTTCGTCGCTTGCCCCCCTCCTGCAGCAGATCGGTCACCATCACGTCGAAGCCGGCCAGCCGATCGGGCGGCGTGGCACGCAGCCGGGCCATCATCGCTTCAGCCTGGTCGGCGTCGGCGACGCGTCGCGACACCGCGGTCGTGGTGTGCACGCCATGGCGCAGGGCGAGGTCGTCGAGCGCGTCGAGCACCGTGCGGCCCTTATCCCGCAGAGCGGCAACCAGATCGCAGGCCAGCACGGCCGCGCTGATGCCGTCCTTGTCGCGGACCGCGCCCGGATCGACGCAGTGGCCGATCGCCTCTTCGTACGCGTAGACGAGCGTGCAGCCGGGCAGGTCGACGTCGGCTCGCGACAGCCATTTGAACCCGGTCAGTGTCTCGACGTGCCTGGCGCCGTGGTCCCTGGCGATGACGGCGAGCATCCGCGACGACACCACCGTGCTGGCCACCACGGTGGCCTCGGAGACGGGGCCGGGCTCGATCTGCGAGAGAATGTAATCACCTAGCAGCCAACCGGTTTCGTCACCCGAGAGCATGCGCCAGCCGTCCGGCGTCGGCACCCCGATCGCGCAGCGGTCGGCGTCGGGGTCGAGCGCGATGGCGATTTCGGCGTCGACGTCGGCGGCCAGCTTGAGCAGTGCGTTGACCGCGCCGGGCTCCTCCGGGTTGGGCGACGGCAGCGTTGGGAAGTCCGGGTCGGGCGCGAACTGGCTCTCTACGGCGTGCACGTCGGAGAACCCGGCGCGCACCAGCGCGTCCATCGCGAACTCACCCCCCACCCCATGCAACGGGGTCAGCGCCACCCGCACCGACCCGTGCGTGTGCCGGACTTGGGCCGCACGCTCGACGTAGTGCTGAACCACATCGACACCGGAACGCTTCACGGGCTGCCGAGGGATTTCGTCGGCGTAGGGGGCTTCTGCGGCGGCACGCTCGATCTCTTGGTCGATGGGTCCAACGATAGGGAACCCGCCCTCGAAGTAGACCTTGTAGCCGTTGTCGGACGGCGGATTGTGCGACGCGGTGATTTGAATGCCCGCTGCCGCGGGGTGATGGCGCACGCCGAACGCCAGCACCGGTGTTGGCGCCGCGACGAACATGAGCGTGACCGCAAAGCCTTGGGCGGCAAGAACTTCCGCTGTAGCGAGGGCGAACTCCTCGGATCCGTGGCGGGTGTCCCGGCCGACCACCACATGCTTTCCGGCCAGGCCACGGTCCTTGAGCACTTTGGCGACCGCCCACGTGGTGCGCACGACGACGGCCAGGTTCATCCCGTTTGGTCCGCCACGAAGGGGCCCACGCAGGCCCGCCGTCCCGAACGTCAACGGTTGGGCGAACCGCGCGCCGAGCTCGTCCTCGCGCAGGGCCGCCAGCTCGGCGGCGGTCTGCGGATCCGGGTCGTGAGAGATCCACTCCTGCGCGGCCGCCGCGATGCGCGACGAAGTCATGCGGCTAGTGTGCCCGCTGACGCGTCGGCGTAAGCCAGCTTGCGAAGCACCGGAGCGACGAGCATCAGCAGGTCGAATTCCAGGGGCGTGAGGTTGTCGCTCATGGTCGCGTGTAGCCACGCATCGCGCTCGGCGCGGTCGGCCTCCAGCAGCGCGGCACCCGCGTCGGTGATCTCGATGAGCTGACGGCGCCGGTCGGTCTGGTCGGGGCGGCGCGCGATCAGGTCGCGGGTAACCAGTTCGTTGATGCCGTCGGTCAGCGACTGCACCCGCACGTGCAAGAGGGTGCCCAGTTCGGCCGGGGTGGTCACATCGGTGCGACTGATCTCGCCGAGCAGCTGCATCTGTGTGAGGGTCAGGCCGTTGTCGGGCCGATGCCTGCGCATCTGCCGAGTCACCGCCATCATCGATTCCCGCAGTTCGGTGGCTGCCGAGTCAACGACTGTCATAACCAAGGTATACCTTGGCAAATATCACCTGTCACGTACATCACCGCATGTTGTGATCGATAATTAGCAAGAGCATACTTTGGATCAAGATGACGTGGATGTGGCGAATGCTCAGGTGGGCCCTGCTAATAGCAGTGACGGTCGCCGTCACCATCCCGCTCACCCGCATCGGTGTGCCGTCGGCCGCGCTGTTCGCCGCGCTGGTTGTCGGCGTCGTGCTGGCATTAACGTCGCTGGCTCCCAGTCGGATAGCCCGCACGCCCGGAATTGCCGCGCAGGGCGTGCTTGGCGTGTACATCGGCACGATGGTCCACCGGGACGCGGTCGGGGCCCTCGGCTCCGATTGGCCGATTGTCGTCGCCGTCGCCGTGGCCACCCTGCTATTGAGCGTCGTCGCCGGGGCACTCCTCGGTCTGCATCGAGACGTCACCCCGCTGACCGGGTCGCTGGCACTGGTCGCCGGCGGCGCGTCCGGGTTGGTGGCCATCGCGCGCGAACTCGGCGGAGATGACCGGGTCGTGTCCGTCGTGCAGTATCTGCGCGTGGCGCTGGTCACCGCGTCGATGCCCCTGGTGGTGACGCTGGTCTATCACGCGGACAAATCGCGTGCAGCTGCGGCTGTGACTCAAACCGCCACTGCTCCTTGGTATCTCAGCGTCGGACTGCTGATAGCGCTTGTGGTGGTCGGGGCCACACTCGGCCGGCTGGTCCACATGCCGGGAGCGGGCCTGCTCGGGCCGATGGCGCTCACCGTCGTGCTCGAGCTCACCGGGATGTCGTTCGGCCTTACCGTGCCAATGGTGTTGGTCCAGGTCGCCTACATGTTGATCGGTTGGCAGGCGGGACTGGCGTTCACGCCGGAGTCTCTGCGCGCGATCGGGCGCATGCTGCCGGCCGCCGTCGGGCTGATCGTCGCGCTCGGCGTGGCGACCGCCGGACTGGGTGTGGTGTTGGCCCGATTCACCGGGCTCACCCCGCTGGAGGGCTATCTGGCCACCAGTCCCGGCGGTGTGTACGCCGTGCTCGCGACCGCGGTTGAAACCGGATCCAATGTGACGTTCATCATCGCGGCGCAGGTGGTGCGCATCCTTCTGATGCTGTTCGCGGCGCCGCTGATGGCGCGCGGCGTTGTGTGGATCAGCGAGCGTGTCGGCCGTCAGACTCGCGCGATCACCGCGCCGAGCAGAGAGCCCATCCGCGTCGCGGATTGACGGCCCGCCTCCAGCACCTCGTCGTGGCTCAGCGGCTGGCCGGTCATTCCGGCCGCCAGATTCGTCACCAACGAGACGGCCAGCACCTGAGCTCCTGCGGCGCGGGCCACGATGGTCTCATGCACGGTCGACATGCCCACCAGGTCCGCGCCCAGCGTGCGCAGCATCCGGATCTCGGCAGGCGTCTCGTAATGCGGCCCAGGCAGCCCGGCGTAAACGCCCTCGGCCAGCGACGGATCGATTTCGCGGGCGAGGGTCCGCAGCCGCGGCGAATACGCGTCGGTCAGGTCGACGAACTGCGCGCCGACCAGCGGCGATCGGGCAGTGAGGTTGAGGTGGTCGCTGATCAACACGGGCTGGCCGACGGTGTAGTCGTCGCGCAGCCCGCCCGCTGCATTGGTCAGCGCCACGGTGCGCGCACCCGCGGCGCACGCGGCGCGCACCGGGTGCACGACGTGGCGCAGCTCGTGTCCCTCGTAGGCGTGGATCCGGCCGACGAAAACCAGCACCCGGTGGTCGCCGACGTGCAGCGACAACACCTGGCCGCCAT
>JAOPVX010000108.1 GCA_025965975.1 Mycobacterium sp.
AGGAGAAGCTACGACAGGTGTTCATGGTGATCGGTGAAGCACTGCAGCCCGGACTACTCGCTTCACTGGGGTTCAACACGGCACCATGACCGCAGGGCTACCACGTCCATGTCTCGGCTGCGGTGGACCCATCCCATCCGGGACCTACTGTGCCGCTTGCAGACCGACACGCAAGCGTTTGTCAGCGACGGCACGCGGCTACCCGGCATGGTGGGCCAAGCTCTCAGCAGAGGCCAGGAGTTGGCAGCCCTTGTGCACCGACTGCCTGACGACAGGAACATCCGAAAATCCGCTGACGCTTGACCACTCACCGGAAGCATGGCGGCTCACCGAACAAGGCAAGAGACTGACCCTCAGGCATGTCGCCGCAGGGCTGCTCACCGTCGTCTGTGCTGGGTGCAATCGCAAGCGTGGTGCGGCACGCGGACAGCACGTGAGCCGGCGCTACGCGTAGATTGCATTATCTCCGCTGGTCAACGCCTATGCAATGCGGTGACTGTTGGCCCGTGGGGGACCACCCTGACCTGCGACGACAGCGGACACCCAGGCAACAGCGCAGGGACGATTACTTTCCGCCGCTAGGTACGACGCGGCCCTGAGCGGAGATTGTGGAGATTCTGGTGTACGTCGCTGTGGAACGGATCAGGACGCGGTTGTCTACGTCAAGCACCGAACATTCCGCACTCAAGAGCAGACGACCACTGTGTACCATCTTGGCTTCAGCTCGAAGAGGACCGCCACGGGGCTGACGGTAGTAGCGAACATGCATGTCCGTCGTCACGACCAATTCGTTTGGGAAGTCATACTCAGCCTGCAAGCACAATGCACAGGCGGCATCTGCGAATGTAGCGAGCATCCCGCCGTGAATGGTCCCTTCGTAAGCGCCGCTGATGTCAGCGCTGAGTGGCATGGATAGCACTGTGAAACCGGGCTTTTGCTCGACTACATTCATGCGCATCGCCTTGTGAACGGGGGACCTGTATAGGTCCTCATTACCGGGCATAAAGTTGCCCTCCAATCTCGTAGTAGCTGATGACACTCAATTAGGGGGAATAGTTGCATGAAGGCTGGTCCGAAGCGTGCGGTTGAGCAAAGTCCGCTTCCTTGGCGTGCGGATGGACCAGAAAGCCAGCGTTTCGCCCAGTTCTGTCGCAAGTTCCTTCGGCTGCCGGACGGAAAGCCGTTGATCTTGAGGAATTGGCAGCGTGAATTGGTGGCATCGGTATGGGACGCGGCTCCTCGCCCACGGTTGGCCGCTTGGGCGCTGTCACGCGGGAACGCCAAGAGCACTCTTGCCGCTGCTATGGCGGTCTATGTGTTCATGACGGGCAGCGATGACACTTCGGTTGACATCGTGGCCGTGGACGAGCGTCAGGCGGGCATTGTGTTCGGCATGTGCGCTCGGTTCGTAGAGCGCAACCCGGAATTGTCCTCCCGCGTCCAGGTGTTCAAGGACCGCCTTGTGATCCCTAGCCGTGGCGCTGAGTTGACTTGTCTACCGGCGTCAGCTGCTGCTCTTGAGGGACGCAACCCGGATCTTTGTATCTGTGACGAGGGTGGCCGCATCCTCCCCGAAGTGTACGAGGTTGTGGCGCTGGCGTCCGGTAAGAAGCCCAGGAGCCTTGTCCTGTTGATCGGTACGCCCGGACCTCAGCCTGACAACGTGCTTGCACGGTTCCGTCAGCACGCGATTGACTTCCCGGACGACCGCAGTCAGGTTTACCGGGAGTACAGCGCAGCGGGCTACGAGGATCACAGCACGGACTGCGAACACTGTTGGCGTTTGGCAAATCCCGCACTAGGTGACTTCCTATATGCGGACGCCCTGTCTGCTCTGCAGCCGCCGAAGATGAGTGAAAACCATTTCAGGCGTACGCGTTTGGTTCAGTGGGTTACCGGTAGCGGTGAGCCTGTGTTGCCGTCCGGGTTGTGGGACGGCCTATCGACGGGTGTCGGTATTGCTGACGGTGCCGACGTGGTGTTGAGTTTCGACGGTTCGTATAGCGGCACTGACGCTACCGTGTTGTTGGCCGCGACGGTTTCGCCTTCTCCGCATATCGACATTGTGAAGGTGTGGCAGCGTCCTACGTACGCCGAAACGGATTGGCGTGTGCCGATTCTTGAGGTTGAGCAGGCTATTAGGCATGCGTGTCTGCGCTGGAATGTGGTTGAGATCGCTGCGGATCCTTATCGTTGGCAGCGTTCCCTAGCGGTGTTGTCGGCTGAGGGTTTCCCGGTTGTCGAGTTCCCGCAGACTATTTCGCGGATGTCTGCCGCCACGGCTGAGTTTCTGACTGCGTGCCGTAATGGGCAGCTATCTCACTCCGGGCATGCCGTGCTGCGTGAGCATATAGGTAACGCGGTTTTGTCTGAGGACAACCGTGGCGGTCATCTGGTGAAGTCCAGCCGGAGCAGGCATGCGGGCCGGATTGACGCTGCCGTGTGTGCCGTCATGGGCTATTCGCGTGCGTCGTGGCGGGCAACGCATCCCCGGAAGCGTTTCCGGGCAGCATCTTTCGCGTAAGGATTCCTGATGACCGATGATCTAATCGAGCTTCTACAGGCTCTCGATTCTCGCCAGTACGGCTATGGCTTGCTTGATCGCTATTTCGAGGGTGCTAGCCCGCTAAGCTTCCTCAGCCGTGAGGCGAAGGTGGCACTTCGCAATTTCGACCAGTTGAGCAGCAACCTATGTCGTACCGCTGTCGTGAGCCTGCAAGAACGTCTACGGCTGTCGGGTGTTGAGGGAACCGACGCGTGGAGTGAGTTCGAATACTCAGACCTCGACCAGCTTGCCGCTCAGGTTCACCGGGACGCATTGCTGTACGGCGTCGGCTATGTGCTGTGTTGGACCGATGCTAGCGGTAGGCCGCGTGCAACTGTAGAACATCCGAATGAAGTTGCGGTGAAGCGTGATCCGGTGACACGTCAGATTGTGTCAGCCGTCAAGCGTGTCAGGACCGCTAATACGACTGAGGCGTGGGTGTACCTCCCTGACCGTGTTGAGCATTGGACGGCGAACACACCGAGCGCAGGCAACGCGGGATATGAGCTTGTGGAGACTGTCGGTCACAGTCTCGGTGTTGTTCCTGTCGTGGCTATCGGCCATGAGGATGAGCCGAGCGTGATTGATGATCTGCTGTCGATTCAGGACGCCATCAACAAGTTGTTGTTGGACATGATGGTTGCCAGCGAGTACGCGGGTAGGCCACGTCGCTACGCCAGCGGTATCGAGTTGACCGAGAAGCCCGTCACTGACGACGACGGCAACCCGGTGATTGACCCGGACACGGGCGAGGTTGTGACTGAGGCGGTCAATCCATTTCCAGAGGAAAACCGCATGATGATCAGCGAAGCGGCTGAGTCCCGTTTCGGTGCTCTTCCTGCCGCTGACCTCAAGACGTTTGAGTCGGGCGTACGGGTGCTGATCAGTCAGGCGATGATGGTGTCCGGTCTACCGGCTCACTATGTGGGCTTACTACAGGACTCCGTGACGAGTGCCGACGCGTTGCGTGCCGCTGAGGCTGCGCTAGTGGCCCGTGCAGAGGCACGCCAGCGTCAGTATGGCGTCGGTTGGGAACAGGTGGCCCGTCTGTTGGTCGCTATCCGTGACGGGGTTGACCCGGACGCTGTGACGGCACGCGTGGTGTGGAGTCCGGCTGATACGCGTTCGCAGGCACAGGAGGCGGACTACGCGGTGAAGCTCTACAGCGCCGGGATTTTGTCCCGCACGGGTGTCCTGAAGCGTTTGGGTCTGACGGCTGACGAGATTGCCGACGAGTTGGAGAACACCCGTCGTGACGCTCAGCTAGGGCATGACATCAAGTTGGGCAAGTACCTGACGGAGATGACCAACTAGGGCTGAATTGCCCCTGTGCGTTGACCGACATCCAGAGATACCCGGCAAAGCTCTCGATTGCTCAGCGGTCCACGTAGGGGCGAGCAATCACCGTTTCTGAACCACTTCCCGCGATTGGAGAACACCATGGCTGACAACGACCGGAACGACACGACCGACACCGAAGGGCAGCCCGACGACAACGCCAACGAGCCTGACGACCACGGGCCGAACGTGACTCCCGACAATGAGCACGACGAGTCCGGCGAGGATGCCGAGACTTTCCCACGCTCATACGTCGAGAAGCTGCGTAAGGAAAACCAGAGCTACCGGGACCGTGCGAAGGACGCGGAGACGCGTGCTGAAGATCTTGCCCGTCAGCTATTCCGGCTACGTGTCGAATCGACCGGGAAGCTCGCAGATCCCGACGACTTGCCTTATGACGCTGAGCTGTTGGCCGATGACGACAAGCTGAACACGGCTGCGGATGAACTGATCGCCAAGCGACCGCACTACGCGAAGCGCAAGGTGGCGGGCAACGTGGGCGCTGGTGTCACTGGTACCCGTGAGGAACCGTTCTCACTTCTCGGTCGGTTGAAGCAAAGCGTTTGATAGAATGGATGTAGGCGAAAGCGACTGATTCGCAGCCTATTCCACATCTTCCGGGCCTGACGCCCATTCCGTACGTCTGTCCTGACGACAGCGGTACTTCGTTGTTATTCAAGGACATTCAGAATGGCTATTCAGACCCCGGCTACTCAGCCGACCCTAACGGCGGCAGAAGTCGCCAAGCTCTTGGTTCAGCCCCTTGAACAGGAAAGCTCGTTCCTCGCTGCTGGACCGCAGATCATCGACACCGCTGGACCTTTGCGTGTTCCGCGTATCGCGTCGGGTGCGTCAGCCGCATTCGTTGCCGCTGGCAGCCAGATCCCAGACAGCGCACCGACGTTCGATGAGGTGCAGCTACTGCCGTCGACCCTCAAGGGCATCAAGTCGCTGACCAAGCTCAGCGCCGAACTGATCCGTGAAGCTACGCACACTGTGGGCGCACTCGATCAGGTCGTGTCCACCCGTCTCGTAACCGACGTGTCGAACGTGCTTGATGCCGCACTGTATGACGGCACCGGAGCATCCGACACCATCAAGGGCATCTTGCGCCAGACCGGCATTACCACTGGTGTGCTTGATCTTTCGGACCCGGACAGCCTGATTGACGGACTCGCATCCGCACAGGGTAACCACGTGGCCGCAACGCACTGGGTGATGACTCCGCAGGCCTTCTCGGCGCTACGCAAGCTCAAGGTCGGCACCGATGACGCCCGCTATCTGCTGGACCCGAACTTGCATGAGGGAACACAGTTCACCCTGTTCGGTCTGCCGGTGATCATCACCGACTACATTGCGAACACCGGCACCGCACCGGGCAAGGCACGCGTGGCGCTGGTCGATTTCTCCAAGGTTGTCGTGGCACGCGACCAGAACCCGACCGTGGCAGTGCTTGACCAGACCTTCGGTGACTACGACACCGTTGGTATCAGGGTCACCGCTCGCTTTGATGTTGGCCTGCTGACCCCGAAGGCAGTCACTCTGCTGACTGAGGCGTAATGATGCCAGCGGCAACGTATTCTGATCTTGCCGCACTGATGGGCAGGACGGTAAGCCCGGAGCAGGGCAACGCCGTTATCCAGAACATCACGGCAATGGTCAAGGCATACACCCGTGGCGAGGGATTCGTTGACGGGGTACCCAACGACGAGTTGCGGGCAGTGATCCTGTCAGCAGCATGCCGGATGATCGCCAACCCGCGTGGTATCGACCTTGCGGAGAGTGTTGGTCCGCAGTCGGTTTCGTTCCGTGGTGCGTTCACGGGGTGGACAGTTGCTGAGACTTTTACCCTGAACAGGTACCGGAAGAGGGCAGAGTAGTGGCTACGGCTCAGGTTCACCGTCCAGTCCGCACGTGGAAGGGTGACATTCAGGGTGAGCTTAACGACTACCTGATTGGCACTGTTACAGGTGTGGTGATGGGTGGCCCATCGGTGCAGCCGCTCGCACGCTTCCCCGGCACCGTGTCCACTGAGGGTCAGGTCGGTATCCCTTTCGCTCAGGAATCCGGCGTGGTGGTGCAGCAGCACGACCGCCTTTTGATCGACTCGACACTGTATGCCGTTGTCTCTGATCACCTTTGGACACAGGCCAACACCCTTACCGGTACTGAGCCAACGCATTACTGGGTGGCCGTGGCGTCAACTAGCTGAGCCGTACGTCTGAGGACCACCAGTTTGAAGAACAACGCACCGTGGCTTATTGGCGTTTGCCTGCGGTGCGACAGGGATGGAGTGATGACCCATCCCCCACATGCCCCCGGTTCCCCGTTCCTCCAATTTGCGGGTTGAGCCGGGGGCATCGTGTTGCCACGTGCAACCCGGTACTAGCGATTGATCCGGGCCGCCCTGGGATTCGGATCAACATCGGACTTTTGTCGCAATGGGTAATTCTGAGGTGACGGATTCACTATATGTCCCTCGACAGCGGGCAAGCCCATCAGATCTTCGCACAATCCGACCAGGTGAACCGCGACCTCATAGCAGTAGCCCATTGCATCAATGCCGGTGCCTTCGTTGAGATTGTCGAATGCCGCTCGGCTCTTGGTTTCAGGATTAGTCGGCAGTGGCACCGTCGCCCCCCATCGCCCATCGAAGCGGCTCATCCAACAGGTGGCGTTGTCTGTCAGGGGCAAGTAGTGACTGATGCAGTCGCGGTAAGCAGTGAGCTTCTCACCGAACCGGGACCAGCTCTGCTCAAGCTGTGTAGCGAAATCCGTAGGGAAGATCTTTGATTGGTCGTCCATCGTTTCGCGTATCCCTCGCCACCGGCTTTTTCCGGGCGTCGGGTAGTGCCTCCACAGAACCTTTCGCATCGACTCGTAGACGCGGCGTGCATCACCAAAGAAGCTGTCAACTTCAAAGTAGATTCGGTCGTCGCTGGTGTTCCCCCGGATGCTGTCGCTGTTGAGGTCGTCGAACAACCGGCACAGGCGTGCGTACATATCAATAATGCGATTCAGGTGGTAAAGAGCGCTCCGCAGGCAGTAGCGCACGTCGTTCTCGTCCCACAGGTCGCTCGTCTGGTACGGACCCGGTGTGGAGACTAGATACGCGACACGGTGGTTGAGCGACGTGCCGTCCCCGTCGAGAATCGCCACGGTGTAGCCGGAGTACACCATGTCATTTTCACGGGTCGCCAGGCACGTCAGCCCTGCTGGCGACAGGGTTCTGACCGTGACCTCTATGCCATGCTCGAACACATCGATTGCCGCAGGTTTACGTTCGTCGCTCATCGTGACTGGCCCTGGGTCACGCCGATTATGCTCTGACGCTGCAATGGCCATCCGGCGACCAAACCCACTCGCTGGTACCGGGAACGTACAGCCCAAGTGTGGTTAGAGCATCGGCCAATGGCTTGCAAGCTGCCAATGTGCAACGCGAAATTTCGAACATCATGGCGGGTGCCATCGGTCTGCCGAACCACGTTGCACCTTCCATTCGCTGACGGAAAACTTCGGCACGCGGCTTGCTATTGGTTGCGCTGTAATGGATTCCACCATTGCTGTGGGCCACCACGTTCAGTGCGTCCTCGACGGAGTACTCAACATCATCGAGCGTGATGCCGATTGGGTGCTGTAGGAATTGCTGACGAGCCAGCATCAGTATCTGATCGCCAGGCTCGCTCGGTTCGCCGGTGAGAAGCCCACCGCGTATTGCGAATGCACAGTCGATGCGCTTGATCTCGGGCCGGGTTGCGTGCAGCTTGGCCCACGCTTCGTCCATTTGTTTCTGAATCTCGGGATCTACTTGTCTCGGTCCCGGCTTGATGACTTTAAATTTCACCTTGACGTCAGCGGCCTTGCTGGCGCTGTCGAGTAAGGGCGTGGGCTTGTCGATGAGTATTAGCCGCAGCAGACCGGACAGCTTGAGCAGGTCGTATTCGCTGGGGTTGCCCCTCAGCTTCCGGTCCATGTCGATGAGTGTCTCGACAAATAACTGTTCAACCTGCATGCCACCGCTCCTCTACGTCCACCAGGGTACGCGGGTAACTACACAGGTGTCATTCGCATTTTTCGCCACCGTGTTCCAGTCCGCACACAGTCCGCATCTCACTACACCGGACCCCATCCACACCCATCGTTACCGTGGGTCAAATCTCTTGTTACGCAGTGAATTACCGAGAATCACCCAGTTTTCTCCAACTTTGTCCGTTTTGGCAAAAGCCAAGGTCACGCACACTTTTAATCCGCAGGTCGTAGGTTCGAGTCCTACTGGGGGCACCAGGTGTGATGTAAACCCGGCCGCTTGATCTTCTGGCGGTCCGGTCAACTGACCCGAGCCAGGCCATTTTGGCTGCGCATGTCAGCAAGTCTTTGTGCTCGCCTCAGTGTCAGAGCGTCACCGCCCAGCGGGCGGATGGTATTTGGTGGATCTGAAACGGCATCATTGCGAAGGGCATCATTGCGGGCGGACGTCCCGGCCGGGCGAAATAAAGAAGTTGTTCCTTTGTGGCGTGTGCCCGGCACGGACGCAGGCTTGATAAAACAGGGCAGCCAGGTCGCGCGGCCCGACAAAAAAACCGTCGGCAGTCCGCCAGCGGTTGAAGAACAAGACGACGCGCTCGTCGTCGACCCGTGGAAACAGGACGCTGCCCATGTACGTCCACATGCTTGGCATCACGTCGCGATACAGCACCAGCATGCTCGGATAGATTTTTGGCGCTGTACAGCCGGATGTAGCGATAGTGGTTGAGGTCGAAGGGAATTCTGACGTCACCGCGCATCAGGGTGAGGGCGCCGTTTTGGTCGACATTGCAGCTCTGGACCGCACGTTTCGGGCGCAAATAAGCCAGGACAGCCAATAACAGCGCAGCCGCCGTCGCCGGCACCGCGATCGGCAGCGGCATTTGGGCCATGGCCAGCGCCAAGGCCACCCGGAGACCGCCCCTAGCCACCAGCCCTCGGATTTGACGTGCAAGAGGCCCACGACATCCATGGACATCACACCCGGTCCCTCGGCCGGTTCTGAAAAAGAGTTGGCTGGCCGGCCGCTTGATGGCTCGGTCTGAAGCTATTTCTGAAACGGGGGTGCAGGCTTATAAGCACGCCTACGCCCAGGAAGACCACCACGAATAACACGCCAGGCAACCAAACCGGCATGGTCGATGTCATGGCAATGATTCTCAGGCGGTCGATTTGCCCGATGCAACACCCACGCCACCCCGCCGCAACTCGGCTCAGTCGCCGCCGTGGCCGCCTTTCGGCTTGCGACCGTTGCCATTTCCGTTCTCACCGCGCTGCTTTGGTGGCGGCGCCTCCACTGGGACTGGCGCCGTCGGCGGCGGAGGCAGCACTGAGGTGGTAACAGCTGGGGCCACCGAGGTGCTGGTGCTTGCGGGCTCGAGCACGGCGGGGCGCGACGCCGAATCGACGATAAACGCGATCGCCGCGACCAAGACCGCGATCACCACTGCAGCCAACAGCAACCACCGCGACCGCTTACGCCGGATTCGCGGCGGCACCACCATCGTCGTCGGGTCGGGTAGCGGGGCGGCCAGCACACGCGTTGGCGGTCGCAGGTCGACCGGCGGGCCGATCCGGCCGGCCAGCGCCGCCCGCATCTCGTTCGCGCTGCCGAACCGCCGGTGCGGCTCTCGTGCCATCGCACGCTCGATCACCGCCGCCAACGCGGGGTCGACGTCGGGACGGAGCACGGCCACCGGCGGGGGCGTGACGTCGGCGACGGCGCGGGCCAGCTCGGCCAGGTTCTCCTGCGGGAATGCCCGGCGCCCTGCCAGCGCTTCGTAGCCCACGACGCCGGCCGCATACAGGTCGTCGGCGACGGAGGCCGGTCTGCCGGCGATCCGGTCGGCGGACAGATACGCCATGGTGCCGACGATCTGGCCCGTCAGCGTGTGGGCGGTGCCGGCGCTCTTCGCGATGCCGAAGTCGGCGACCTTCGTGTCGCCCAATGCCGAGAACAAGATGTTGGCCGGCTTGATATCGCGATGCAGGATGCCTGCCGCGTGCGCGGCCGCAAGCGCCGACAGCACGTCGTCCAGAATCGACCGCACCTGTGGCTGCGGCAACGGTCCCCTGGCGATCACGTCGGCCAGCGTCTGCCCGGACAACCGCTCCATGACGATGTAGGGCGCTCCGGCGTGCTCCCCGCTGTCGTGGACGGACACGATGTGGGGATGGTTGAGCGCCGCGGCCGCGCGCGCCTCGACCTCGAAGCGCATCCGGTTGTCCGACTGCGTGGTGAACACCGGATACAGCAGCTTCACCGCGACCGGACGGTCGAGCCGGATATCCCAGCCGTCGCGGACCTCTGCCATGCCGCCGCGCCCCAGAACGCCCCGCAGTTCATAGCGGCCGCCAAGCACCTCTGGCGCCTGCATACGTCAAAGTTAGCCGATCTGCGCCGGCGTCAAACAATGACGTCAAACAATGACTAGGTACTGGTGCGCGGCGCTGGGATGGCGATCGGCGCCGGCGTGGCGATGAACTCGACAGCGTTCGCGATGCCTTGGGCTATCGCCTCGATGAGGTGCACACCCACGGTTAGCGGAGTCATGATCGCGATCAGGGGTGCCGGCGGCGGTGTGTATGCGTCGGTCATCGCCGAGGTCGTCGACGCCGACGCGGGCGCCGGCGAGGAGATGCTCGACGCCATCCCGATGGCCAGGACGGCGATCAACGCCGTCACTGCACCGCTAATGGACCGGGTCACTCGCCACACAAGAGAATCGTGCCGCAAAAATCGCCTGGCGCATAGCCAAATCGCCGAACCAACTACCGCGCATGCGCGGTGGGCACTCGTTGGATTCCGACGCGGCCGGGGTCTCGTTGGCGCGGGCGTCGGCCTCGGCGGTCTTGGCGCGTTGATCCGGTCCTGGCTGCCTTGTCGTAATTGACCGGCGGCGCAATCACATTGATGATCTCGATCTGTCAGCGGGAAACTTCCGGCCGCCGAATCGTATGATCAATGTCGATGCTCTACCAGCATGTCCACAGGTCGTTCTGGCGACGGCACCCCGTGGTGACCGGCGCCGGGCTGGCGTTGACGCTCTGGTGGCTGCACAACGGCTGGTATGAGGCCGTCGCGGTCACGGCCATCGTCGGCTTGCTGATTTTCGTCGCGCGTCGCAGGGGCGCTCTCGCTGCGCGCGACGCGGGGTTGCGGGCCCGCGCCGACTTCGAGTACCGGCTGAGCCTGGCCGGCGATCCCCGCGGCGTCTTCGGCCGCTACCCGCCCGTGCAGCCGGGTTGGTTCCCCGACCCGCAAAACGGTTCTCAGATGCGTTATTTCGACGGCGCGCTGTGGACGCCCTACGCCCGGCCGCGGTAGGACGCGGTCAGAGGTTTGGGCAGTAGTGCATCGGCTGACCGCGCTTGTCCAGCGGCGGCAGGTTGCGTGCGGGGGTCTGTACCAGCGGTGTGTCGACCGGGACGCGTCCCGATGCGCGATCAAGGCCCGCACGGGCGCGTGGATGCTTGCGCGCCCGTTTGGGCAAAAGTGAGAACACGGTTCGCACGACATCGCCGACGCGCCGGTGCAACCATTCGTCGCGCCGAGACCAACTGAAGCCGAGCAGGTCGCGCACCGGCTTGTCGTAGAGGCCGACGCACAACCATCGCATGAACGGAGCGACGATGTGTCGCTGCATGGGCGTATACACCCAGTCGGGAACCCGCCGCATGAACCATGGTTTTCCGTAGTTCTCGAGGGCGAGAACGTCGCGCGTTGCCTTGTTGTCCTCTAACACGTTGCGGCACATGTGATCCCAGTAGACCTGGAATTCCTCCCACGTCTCGGGCACCGGACGCATGCTCATCCCATACATCCGGTACCACGCGATGTGCTCGTCGAAGAGCTGCCGCTTCTCGTGCTCGGTGATCCCACCGCAAAACCGCTCGGCGACGAGGATGGTGCCGACGAAAAACGTCGCGTGCGCCCAGTAGAAGACGTCGGGGTTGAGCGCGTGGTAGCGCCTGCCCTTGGCGTCCACGCCTTTGATCGTGGTGTGATACTCGCGCACCTCGGCACCCGTCACCGGCGCCCGGTCACCGTCGAACACAACTCCACCGATCGGGTACAGCGACCGCAGCACCCGCTGCCACGGTTCCCGAGCGAACGTCGAATGTTCCTCGACAGCGGCCCCGAGTTGCGGATGCATGTTCTGCATCGAGCCCGCCCACGGGCCCTGCAGCATGCCGCGCCAGTCGCCGAAGTACTTCCACGTCAGCGTGCCCGGCCCGAGAGGCTGTGGCGGCGTGTCGTAACCGCCGGGGGCGACGGGGCAGCCCGACGCGAGTGAGGTGGATCCGGTGGTCAGCGGGCACGCCTCAGACGTATCTTGAGTCACTGGTGAACTTCCGATCGGAGCCAGATGTCATTCTGACTACATGCGTTGTCACCATGAGCTTAGGGAGTGATGTGCCTTCCGGTCAACGACGGGGCCGATGGTCCGGCGTTCCGCTGCAGGACCGCCAGGTCTTGCGCCGCGACGAACTCATCGCCGCGGGTGTCGAGCTGTTGGGCAGCGAAGGCGGGCCTGCCCTGACGGTGCGTGCGGTCTGCCGCGCGGCCGAGCTGACCGAGCGCTACTTCTATGAAAGCTTCGCCGACCGCGACGAGTTCGTCCGCGCGGTCTACGACGATGTATGCACGCGGGCGATGTCGACGCTGATGACGGCCGACACGCCGCGCGATGCTGTCGAGCGCTTCGTCGCGTTGATGGTCGACGACCCACACCGCGGGCGGGTGCTGTTGCTGGCACCAGGGGTGGAACCCGTGCTTACCCGGTCGGGCGCCGAATGGATGCCCAACTTTATCGACCTGCTCCAAACCAAGCTGACCCGCATCACCGATCCCGCTGTGCAGGCCATGGTGGCCACCGGCCTGATCGGCGCGCTCACGGCGTTGTTCACCGCCTATCTGAACGGCCGCCTGACGGCAACGCGCGAGCAGTTCATCAACTACTGCATCGACATGCTGCTGAGCCGGGTAGCGAGCTACTGACCGCTACTGGTTCGGTCTGGGTAACACTCGGCTTGTCCGATGCCTGGGTGACGATGCAGTGGGTCCTGCTCGGCCAGCGCGCCGCGCCCGTCCCTGGATGGTGTTCTTGGCGTCCCTGTACGTCTGACCGACGACGTCCGGAGCCGCGGTCGCAACGCCGGCACCAACCGAGATGATTGCTGCGACGCCGGCTGCGGCGCCGAAGAGAGCAGTAGGCGTCTACGTGCGAGCCCGACTTCCCAGTCTTCGACGTGGCGGCGGCAGGAAACTCGGGCTCCCAAATGCCCGCCGAGGATAGTAACGCGGACATGCCTTGCGTGACATGTGTCATACCAACGAACAACTTGAATGTCACCGGGGTACACAGATATATTGAGTGCAACCACTAGGTACAGATAACTGGGAGAATCCATGGCGCAAGACCTGACGGACCTGCAGCTGCTGCACGAGCTCGAGCCCGTGGTTGAGACGAACCTCAACCGGCATATGTCTATGCGCAAGGACTGGAACCCGCACGACTACATCCCGTGGTCGGACGGCAAGAACTATTACGCCCTTGGCGGGCAGGACTGGGACCCCGAGCAGTCCCCGCTGTCCGAAGTGGCACAGGTGTCGATGTTGCAGAACCTGCTGACCGAGGACAACCTGCCGTCCTACCACCGTGAGATCGCGATGAGCTTCAGCATGGACGGTGCATGGGGCCAATGGGTCAACCGCTGGACCGCCGAGGAGAACCGGCACGGCATCGCCCTGCGTGACTACCTCGTCGTCACGCGCGCGATCGATCCTGTTGAACTGGAGCTGTTGCGTGTCGAGCAGGTCACGCGTGGGTTCAGCCCCGGCCAGAACCAGCAGGGCGAAATGTTCGCAGAGAGCCTGTTCGACTCGGTCATCTATGTCACATTCCAGGAGCTGGCCACCAGGGTGTCGCACCGCAACACCGGCAAGGCGTGCAACGAGACGATCGCCGACCAACTGCTGCAACGGGTTTCGGCCGACGAGAACCTGCACATGATCTTCTATCGGGACGTGTCCGAGGCGGGCTTCGACATTGCGCCCAACCAGGCGATGCACTCGCTGCACCGGGTGCTGCGCAACTTCAAGATGCCGGGCTATACCGTGCCTGAGTTCCGGCGCAAGGCCGTCATCATCGCCGTCGGCGGTGTCTACGACCCGCGCATCCACCTCGACGACGTGGTGATGCCGGTGCTGAAGAAGTGGCGCATCTTCGAGCGCGAGGACTTCACGGGCGAAGCCGCCGAGATGCGGGACGACCTCGGCAAGCTCGTCGAGGAGCTCGAGGAGACCTGCGAGAAGTTCGAGGACGCCAAGCGGCGCCGCCTCGAGCGTGAGCGGAAGGTCGCCGAGAAAAAGGCCGCCAAGAACCTGCTGGTCTCGTCATCGGCGTCCTGACCGAAACAGCCCCTCTGCGGATCGGTCCGATCGAGCTGCGGAGCCCCGTCGTGCTGGCCCCGATGGCCGGTGTGACGAACGTCGCATTCCGCACGCTGTGCCGTGAACTCGAGCTGGCGAGGGCCGGGACGGTCAGCGGGCTCTACGTGTGCGAGATGGTGACCGCGCGTGCGCTCGTCGAGCGCCATCCGGTCACCATGCACATGACGACGTTCGCGCCGGACGAGTCGCCGCGCTCGCTGCAGCTATACACCGTCGACCCGGACACCACCTTCGCCGCGGCGAAAATGATCGCCGACAACGGTTTGGCCGACCACATCGATATGAACTTCGGCTGCCCGGTGCCCAAGGTCACACGCCGCGGGGGCGGTGCAGCGCTGCCGTTCAAGCGGCGGCTGTTCGGCCAGATCGTCGGTGCGGCGGTGCGCGCCACCGAGGGCACCGGCATACCCGTGACCGTGAAGTTTCGCATTGGCATCGACGATGCCCATCACACCCACCTGGACGCGGGCCGAATCGCCGCCGAGGAAGGCGCGGCCGCCGTGGCGCTGCATGCCCGCACCGCGGCGCAGCGGTACTCGGGAACCGCCGACTGGGAACAGATTGCCCTGCTCAAGCGGCACGTCACGACGGTCCCGGTGCTGGGCAACGGCGACATCTTCGACGCCGACGACGCGCTGGCGATGATGGCCGCCACCGGGTGCGACGGTGTCGTCATCGGCCGCGGCTGCCTTGGGCGGCCGTGGTTGTTCGCCGAGCTGTCGGCCGTGTTCACCGGCACGACGCCGGCGACGCCACCCACTCTCGGCGAGGTCGCGGCCATCATGCGGCGGCACGGCGAGCTGTTGGCCGCGCATTTCGGCGAGGACAAGGGCATGCGCGACATGCGCAAACACATCGCGTGGTACCTGCACGGCTTCCCCGCCGGCGCGGACCTGCGACGGGCATTAGCCCTGGTCAAGACGCTGGACGAGCTGGACGCGCTACTCGATCAGCTCGACCCGCAGGTACCGTTCCCGCAGGTCGCTACGGGTCCGCGGGGCCGACAGGGGTCGCCGGCGTCGGTGGCCCTGCCAGCGGGCTGGCTGGCCGATCCCGACGACTGCACAGTGCCCGCCGGGGCGGACGTTATGCACTCCGGAGGCTAAACCGAGACGTTCTCGGTACCGTCAGTGGGCTGGCCGTCTCTCAGGATGTCTCAGTACGATATGAGTCTCGTTGTATCTGGCTCCAATGGCGGAGCCCGCAGGGTGCTGCTACACGACCTAGAGGCAGCCAAAGACACTGCATAAGCCCATGCGCACCGACGCGCACGATGCCTTAAGAGTCGGAGGCCGGTAGGAACATGAGTGACGGCGACAACGCCACTCCTGGCCTGCCCAGCCGGCCTGGACCACCGGACGCTGGCGGCGACAATGCCTGGCTTACCCGAAGTCCACGGCCATCGCCAGGCGCCGCGCCGTGGGAGCGCAGCGGCAGTTCGGAATCCGAGGACTCGGAATCCGAGGACATAGAGAAGGCCGGACAGACCGGCAACCACTCCGACGGTGTCACGGTCGCCGACCTGATCGCCAAGGTGCACGGCGACTCGAGTGTTCCCGAGGAACTGAGGCGCACCCGCCCCGAACCCGAGGTCGAGCCACCGGCATCGCCCACCGAGGTCTTCGCCGCGGTCAGCGAGCCGCCGCCGCGCTACTCGCGGGCGCTCGTTCCGGATAGCGTCGACACCGAGGTTATCCCGATCGCGTCCGTGCAGCCGTCCGACCTTCCCGACCTGGCGTCGGTCCACCGGCCCGGCCGGGTTCTGCCATCCCGCGTCGGAACGGGTGGCCGCACGGACAAACCCAAGCCGCGCCGCCGCCGGGGCAAAACGATGGTGGCCGGCCGCGTGGCCGCCGCCCTGATCGCCGTGCTGGCGCTGGCCATGACCGGTGCGGCCTGGCAGTGGCAATCGTCGAAGAACAACATGCTCAACAAGGTTTCCGCGCTTGACCCGAATTCGCGCGACATCGTTGATCCGACTGCACAGTTCGGTGATGAGAACTTCTTGATCGTCGGCGTGGACAGCCGATTCGGCGCGAACAGCGACATGGGCGTCGGCACCACCGCGGATGCCGGCGGATCCAGGTCGGACACCGTCATGCTGGTGAACATCCCGGCCAGCCGCAAACGCGTTGTCGCCGTGTCATTCCCGCGTGACCTGGCGATCACACCGATACAGTGCGAAGCGTGGAACGCGGAGACCGGTAAATACGGTGCGCTGTATGACGACCAAACGAAAAGCTATGGGCCCGAAAAGGTCTACACCGCGACCAAGCTCAACTCCGCATACGCCGTCGGCGGTCCCAAGTGCCTGGTGAAGGTGATCCAGAAACTGTCCGGCTTGTCCGTAAACCGTTTCATGGCAGTTGATTTCGCCGGATTCGCGAAGATGGTGGACGCCGTCGGCGGTGTCGAGGTGTGCAGCACGACACCTCTGGAGGACTACGAGCTCGGCACCGTGCTGGCCAACGCCGGCCGTCAGGTCATCGACGGGCACACCGCGTTGCAGTATGTGCGCGCCCGCCAGGTGACCACCGAGAGCAACGGCGACTATGGCCGCATCAAGCGCCAGCAGCTGTTCTTGTCGTCGCTGCTGCGCTCGCTGATCTCCAAGGAAGTGTTCTTCTCGCTGTCCAAGCTCAACAACGTCGTCAATATGTTCATCGACGACAGCTACGTCGACAACATCCAGACCAGGGACCTCGTCGACCTCGGCCAGTCCCTCCAGGGCGTGAACGCGGGCCGGATCACTTTCGTCACCGTGCCCACCACTGGTCAGACCGATTCCGACGGGAACGAGCCGCCGCGCACCGACGACATGCACTCGCTGTTCGAGGCGATCATCAACGACGACCCGCTGCCCGAGGAAAAGAACCCGGACAACACCCCGGTGCCAGGCACCCCCGAGTCGACGGCGAGGGCGACGCCGGACTCGGCGAGCCATGTGCCCAGTCCGGCCGCGGCGCCCAATGCCGAGCTGGTGGACGCGGTCACCACCAATCCGCGGGACGTCACCGTGCGCGTCTCGAACTCGACCGGCGAGAACGGGCTGGCGGCCACCGCGGCCACCGAACTGCAGTCACACGGCTTCAACGTCACCTCTCCCGACGACTACCCAGGGCCACTGAACTCGACGACGGTGTTCTTCTCGCCGGGCAACGAGCAGGCCGCGGCGACGGTCGCCTCGTCGTTCACCAACCCCACCATCGAACGGGTCACCGGCATGGGCGATGTGGTGCAGGTTGTCCTTGGAAGCGACTTCTACGCGGTGGCACCCCCGTCGCCCAGCGGCTCCCCCGTGCAGGTACACGTCGTCCACAGCAGCAGCAGCACACCGACGCAATTGCCGGAGGATCTGACCGTCACCAACGCCGCCGATACCACCTGCAAATAGCAGTACCCGGCGTCATCGGTGAGAACATTTGGGCAGGCGGCATTCACCTTTCGTTCACCGCGAGCGTCGTGACGTTTCGACGAGACACCCCGTAGGCTTGGCACATGCGAACCGCGTACCACGAGCAACTGGATGCCCTGACCACACAGCTCGGTGAGATGTGCGGCCTGGCGGGCGTTGCGATGGAACGTGCCACCCAGGCCCTGCTGCAGGCCGATCTTGTGCTGGCCGAGCAGGTCATCACCGACCACGAGCAGATCGCCGCGATGAGCGCCAAGGCCGAAGAGAGCGCCTTTGTCCTGCTGGCGTTGCAGGCGCCGGTGGCCGGCGATCTGCGGGCGATCGTCAGCTCGATTCAGATCGTCGCCGACGTCGACCGGATGGGTGCTTTGGCGCTGCACGTCGCCAAGATCTCCCGGCGCCGCCACCCGCAGCACGCGCTGCCCGAGGAAGTCAACGGTTACTTCGCCGAAATGGGCCGAGTAGCAGTCGAATTGGGTAACAGTGCCCAGGAGGTGCTGGTCACCCGTGATCCGGAGAAGGCAGCGCGGATAAGCGAAGAAGACGACGCGATGGACGACCTGCACCGGCATCTGTTCACGGTGCTGATGGACCGGGAGTGGAAGCACGGGGTCGCCGCGGCCGTTGACGTAACTCTGCTTGGCCGCTTCTACGAGCGGTTCGCCGACCATGCGGTCGAGGTGGCCCGGCGGGTGATTTTCCAGGTCACCGGCAAGTATCCCGACGAGGAAGTGATCCCCGCCCCGCGCTGAGCCGGCCTGCGGTCACGGCCGCAGAACGATCTTTCCCCTGGTGTGCCGCTGCTCCAGCGTACGGAACGCCTCTTGTACCTGATCAAGCCGGTACACCTCGGCTACCGGCGCGTCGAGTTCACCGGCGGCGATCAAATCTGCCAGCTGCGCCAGCACGGTGGCGTCGGCGGCTTCGGCGTTTCCCTCCACCTTCACCCCGAACCGCTCGACTGCCGGGAAGTCAATGATGGTGTCCACCCGCTGCGGGTCGACGCCCAGCTCCGTCACCGCCAAATCCACGTAGCCGCCGCCGAAGAAGTCCAGAAACGCGTCGATGCGCCCGTCGGGCGCCGCGACTCGTAGCCGGTTCGCCAGGCCGTCACCGTAATTGACCGCGACAACACCGTGCGCGGCCAGCCAGTCGTCGTTCGATGGTCCGGCGATGCCCAGCACGGAGGCGCCGGCACGCTTGGCCAATTGAACGGCAATGGTGCCGACCCCGCCGGCCGCGCCCGCGATGGCAACCGTGTCGCCCGGCTTCAACGCGACCGAGCGAACCGCGGCGAACGCAGTAGTGCCCGCGACGTACAACGCGCCCGCGACCTCCCACGGCACCGCAGCCGGTTTGGCGGTCAGCTGTCCCGCAGGCACGACGACGAGTTGCGCCTGGCTGGACCGGTTGTCCGTGAAGCCGAGCACCTCGTCCCCGACTGCGAAGGTATCGACGCCCTCGCCGACTTCGGCGACCACGCCGGCCAGGTCACTGCCCTGACCAGACGGGAAGGTGGCCGGCCAGCGGTCGTGCAAGAAGCCTTGCCGGATCATCGCCTCACCGGGGTTGATGCCCGCCGCCTTGACCTCGACCAGCACCTCGCCGTCGCCAGGAGTCGGACGCGGAACCTCGCGGACCCCGAGCACGTCGATGCCGCCGTAGGAGTCGAACTGCACAGCCTTGCTCATGGCGACTATGACCGCGACAAGCGGCGAGTTATTCCGGTCGTGGCACGATCCGCACTCCGACTTTCTCGGCGGACAAGAAGTCGCGGAGCATGTTGGTCAGCACGGACAACTCGGCGTTGTGGTAGCGCGACAGGAATTCGACGACCCCCCGCTTCATCTCGTCGTGCATGCGTTGGTGGACGTCGGCGACAAGCTTTCCGTCGGCCGTGAGGCTCAGGGTGACCTCCTTCCGGTTAGCCGGTATCGGGGTGCGGTCGACGAGTCCGGCCTCGACCAAGCGCTGAACGTGTTTGGACACCGTGCCTTTGAGTTGATCGGCGCGCGCGGCCAGGCCGACGACGCTGACCGGGCCTTCGCGATGTGGGCGAGCAGGTGCATGCTCAGCGTCGGCAACCGACGCGCGATGGCCTCGAGCCGGTTCGGGCAGTGCGCGGCCATGTAGTCGCGCTCCGGGTCGCCCTTCTCGGCGTCGAACTTGTCTCCGACCGCGCCGATCAGGCCGTTGATCTCGTCGACGAGATCCGACTTGGTTTTCACGGAAACTATCTTCCCGTCGGCCCGGCAGCAGTCATATAGCTTCTCTAGAAACCATCGCTGAGGAAGCTTCAGGAGTCCCGATGAAGGCAGCCGTCGTCGACGCCTTGGGCCGCGCGCCGGTGCCGTTGTGGTCACGGTGGAAGCCTGCGCGCTGACAAACTTGACCCGCGGCCTGGTGTCGGGAAACCACTACGCCAGCAGGGAGATTCAGCTACCGGCGGTCGCCGGTGTCGAGGAGGTTGGACGGCTGGCCGACGTTTCGGCCTGGATGTCGCTGGACTATGCCGCCGCAGCCAGACCGGGGGCACATGTGCTCGTGCTCGGCGCGACCGGCGTGACCGGATCGGTGGCGGTGCAGTTGGCGAAGTCGGTGTTCGGCGCGCAGCGCGTGGTCGCGGCGGGCCGAAACGTCGAGTGGCTGCAGTGGTTACGCGCCGTCGGCGCCGATGTCATCGCACCCGGCGAGGACGACCTGGGCGCCCGGGTCGCCGCCGCGCATGCCGAGCAGTCGTTCGACGCCGTCCTCGACTACCTGTGGGGTGAGCCAGCCGAGAAGGTGCTGACCGCTTTGGCGTCAGCCAACTGGTGGCGAAGTTCCACGCCACGCGGTTCGTGCAGATCGGGGCGATGGCAGGCCCGACGATGAATGTGCCCGCGGGCGTCCTGCGCAGCGCGGGCATCACGCTGTCCGGGATGGGCATGGGCAGTGTGCCGTTTGAGGTGCTGATCGGTGCCCGCAATGAGGGTCTGCCCCGGCTCCTCGCGATGGTCGCGGCCGGGGAACTGCAGATCGAGACCAAGCAACGCCCGCTCGCCGACGTGGCCGACGCGTGGTCCAGTCCGGAACCGTCGGGAACCCGGGTGGCGTTGACGCCGTAGGCAGGCCTACCCGAAGCGGCCGGAGATGTAGTCCTCCGTTGCCTTTTCGTCCGGGTTGGAGAAGATCTTCTCGGTGTCGTCGATCTCGATCAACCGGCCCGGTTTGCCCGTTGCTTCAAGATTGAAGAACGCGGTCTGGTCACTGACCCGCGCGGCCTGCTGCATGTTGTGCGTGACGATCACGATCGTGAAGTCCTGCTTCAGCTCCGCGATCAGGTCCTCGATTGCCAGCGTGGAGATCGGGTCAAGCGCCGAACACGGCTCGTCCATCAACAGCACGTCGGGCTGCACGGCGATGGCACGGGCGATGCACAGCCGCTGCTGCTGACCGCCCGACAACCCGCCGCCGGGCTTTTCCAGCCGGTCCTTGACCTCGGTCCACAGGTTGGCACCCTTGAGCGACCGTTCGGCGACCTCGTCGAGCGTCTTCTTGCTACGCACGCCCTGCAGCTTGAGCCCGGCCACCACGTTGTCACGAATCGACATGGTGGGGAATGGGTTTGGCCGCTGGAACACCATGCCGATGGTCTTGCGGACACCGACCGGGTCCACCCCGGCGCCGTAGATGTCCTCGCCGTCGAGCAGCACCGACCCCTCGACGCGGGCGCCGGGGATCACCTCGTGCATGCGGTTCAGCGTCCGCAGCACCGTCGACTTGCCGCAGCCGGACGGCCCGATGAATGCCGTCACACTGCGAGGCTGAACGGACAGCGCCACATCGGCCACGGCGTGAAACGAGCCGTAGTAGATGTTGACGTCCTTGAGGTCCAACCGCTTTGCCACTGCGAGCTCCTAAACCTTCTTGGGGGAAAAGATCTTCGCGACGAACCGCGCCCCGATGTTGAGTATGGCGATCAGCATGATCAGGGTCAGCGCTGCACCCCACAGCCGGTCCGTTGGTACCGGGTTGGAGCCCGCACCCGCCGAGATCTGGTCGTACATCATGCCGGGCAGCGAGCCCATGAAACCGCCGAACATGTCGAAGTTCATCGCCTGCGCGTAGCCGACCAGGATCAACAGCGGCGCGGTCTCACCCATCACCCTGGCAAGCGCAAGCATGATCCCGGTCACGATGCCCGACAACGCCGTCGGGATGACGATGCGCATGATGGTCTTCCACTTCGGCACGCCCAGTGCATAACTGGCCTCGCGCAGGTCGATCGGGACGATCCGCAGCATCTCCTCGGTGGCTCGCACGATGACCGGGATCATCAGCAGCACCAGCGCCAGCGACACCGCAAAACCCGAACGCTGGAACCCGAGCGTGGCTACCCACAGGGCATAGATGAACAGCGCGGCAACGATCGACGGAACACCCGTGAGGATGTCCACCATGAATGTGGTGAGCTTGCCAAGGCGCGTGCCTCCGCCGTACTCGACCAGATACACGGCGACCATCACACCGATCGGTATCGAGATCACCGCGCACACCACGCCCTGCAGCAGCGTGCCCACGACGGCGTGGTAGACGCCGCCCCCTGGCAGGAACGCCGTCATACCCGCCTGCGAGTTGGTGAACCATGTCGGCGACGTGATCGCCGCGAGTCCCTTGGTGATCACCGAATACAGCACCCACAGCAGGGGCACCAGCGCGACCAGCACCGACAACGTCACCAGCACCGTCGCGACGTTGTTGGTCAACTTGCGGCGCACGCTGACGCTCTGGAAGGTGGTGACCTTCACGGGGCGGTCCAGTGTCGAGGTCATCATCGTGCTCCCCTGCCTGCTACCGCCGCGCGCGCCAGCGAGTTCACCACGAACGTCAAGATGAACAACACCAGACCGGCAGCGATGTACGCGCCGGCCTTGTACTGATCGTTGAATTCGCTTGCAGTGGCGGCGATCTTGCTCGCAAAGGTGTAACCACCGTCGAACAGCGTCCAGCGGAACACCTTCTGCGTGCCACGCAGGATGATCAACAGTGCGATCGTCTCGCCCAGCGCGCGGCCCAATCCGAGCATCGCCCCGCTGATGTAACCCGACAAACCGAACGGCAGCACGGTTGTCCGCACCACTTCCCATCGGGTGGCACCCAGGGCCAGCGCCGCCTCGATCTGGCCGCGCGGCGTCTGCACGAACACCTCGCGGGTCACCGCGGTAATGATCGGAAGGATCATCACGGCCAGCACAATCCCCGCGGTAAAAATTGTGCCACCGCCCGCCACCGATGCGTTGCCGGTCTTGAAGAGGAACAGCCAGTCGAGGTTCTTGTTGAGCCACAACGCGAACGGCTTGAGCACCGGCGCGAGCACATACAGTCCCCAGACGCCGTAGACGATCGACGGTACGGCGGCAAGCAGGTCGACCATGTAGGCCAGCGGGCCGGACACCCGCCGGGGTGAGTACTGCGTGAGGAAGATCGCGATGCCCAACGCCACCGGCATGGCGAGGAGCAACGCGAACACGGAGACGAAGACGGTCACCTGGAGCAGGTCGAGGATGCCGAAGTGCATCGCCGACGTGTCTGTGGTGATCCAGTTTCCGCCGTAGGTGAAGAAGTTCTCCTTGTTGCGGGCCAGCGCGGGAATCGCGCGCCACAACAGGAACACCCCGATCGCCGCGATGATGACCACGACCAGGATGCCCGCGCCCTCCGCCAGGCCGCGGAAGATCTTGTCCCCCAGCCGGACCTTTGCCCCCTTGGAGGGGTTGGTGGAGATGGGTGTCGGCTCGGGAAAGGGTGAAGCGAGTACTTCACCCGATCCCGCGTCGGCTGGGTTAGGCGTTGTCACATCGAGCCTATCGGTCATCGGTCCCGGCTCCCATCCTCACCGCAATCGTGCTGGCGCGCTGGCCAACTATGCAATTGCGTCGACGGACTTGAGCAGACGCTCCTTGAAGGAGTCCGGCAGCGGGACGTAACCGGCGGTTGACAGGTTGGCCTGGCCCTGGTTGGCCGAGACCGTCAGGAACGACTTCACCGCGGCGGCCGTGTCGGCGTCGTAGCCCTTGCTGCACACGATCTCGTAGGTCGCGAGCATCAATGGGTAGACGCCGGCAGCCTTGCTCGCGTACAGCGCGTTCAGGTCCAGCGTGAGGTCCATGCCCTCGGCCTTGAACTTCGCCGAGGCCACCGCCTGCTTGGTGGCGTCGTCAGTCAGGGCGACCGCACCGGCCCCGCTGTCGATCTGCGCATTCTTCAGGCCGGCAGCAGCAGCCGGGCTCTTCTCGACGTAGCCGATGGAGCCGGGAGTGGCCTGGATGGCCTGCACGACGCCGGACGACTTCTGCGCACCCTCGCCTGCGCCACCCTGGAACTCCTTGCCCGCGCCCTTGGTCCACGACTGCGGCGCCGCCGCGGCTAGGTACTTCTGGAAATTGTCGGTGGTGCCCGACGAATCCGAGCGATAGACCGGCTTGATGTCCGCGTCCGGCAGGTTGGTGCCGCTGTTCAGCGCCGCGATGGCCGGGTCGTTCCACTTGGTGATCTGGCCCTGGAAGATCTTCGCCAGCACGTCAGCGTTCAGGACGAGCTTGTCGACGCCGTCGATGTTGTAGGCCATCGCGACGGGACCGAAGACCATCGGCAGGTTCCACGCCGGGTTGCCGCCGCAACGGGCCGCGGCCTTCTGGACCTGATCGTCCTTGAGCGCCGAGTCGGAGCCGGCGAAGTCGACCTGCTTGGCGATGAACTGGTCAACGCCGGCGCCCGAACCGGTCGGGTTGTACGCAAGGGTCTTGCCGGCGCAGACCTGGCCCCACACCTTGTTGAACTCCGCGATCGCGTTCTGCTGGGCCGTCGAACCCTCGGCGGTAAGGGAGTTCTTGCCGCCACAGTCCGCCTTTGCGGACGCGGTGCCCGAAGCGCTGGTGCCCGAGCCCGAGGCGCTCGAGCTGGAAGATGAGGAGTTTTTGTCGCTGCCGCAGGCGGTCAGCGTCAGCGCGGCGATCGCCGTCGCGGACAGAGTCGTACCGAGCGCCTTGCCAATGCTGTTGAGCTTCACTGATCCCACTTTCGTTGACGGCTTTGAACTCCACGGCAACGTATGCGGCCGCGGTTGACGGCTCAGGGATGGAAAGTGAACGAACGGTGAACAGGTCCAGCTAATTCACAGTTGGGCGGCGTACGCGGCGTCGACGCTGAACACGTCGAAACCCAGTCGCCGATAAGTCTTTACGGCCGCGGAGTTATCTGCCTCGACGTAAAGCATCACCGTTGGGGGCGATGAGCCGCTCGCGCGACGAGCAGAAGATCCCGATGAGCCGCTCGCGCGAAGAGCAGAAGATCCCGATGAGCCGCTCAGCCGCTCGGCCAGGTAATGCAGGCCGATCAGGGTCAGCGTCGCGCCCAGCCCCCGGCCCTGAGCGGCCGGGTCGACACCGACAATGTAGACCTCGCCCAGATCGCCGCCATGAACTTTCGTCCAGTGGAAGCCAAGCAGCTTGTCTGTGTGCTCGTCGACGGCCATGAAAAGGCCGCCAGGGTCGAACCACGGTTCGCCGCGGCGATCGGCGATGTCCGCTTCGGTCCACCCGCTCTGTTCGGGATGCCACGCGAAGGCGACGTTGTTGACGCGCAGCAGCTCGGCGTCGTCGGCCGGACCGGAGTATGTCGCGATGCGCACACCCTCGGGAACCGTCGCCGCCGGCAGGTCGGTCAGCGGCCGCCGCATCTGCAGCAGCTCACGCACGACGATCAGGTCCAGCGCCGCTGCGGTGGCGCGCGCGGGCTCGAGGTTGCCGTGTGCCCAGATGCGGGCCCCGCCGCCCGCCTCGGACAGCCCGGCACGTGCCATCGCCGAGCCGATACCGCGGCGCCTTGCGTTCGGATGCACCACCAGTTCGGCCATGGCGGGCGCGTCGGTGAGGCTCAGATAACCGGATACGGCGTCGCCGTCGACGGCCAGCAGGTGCTTGGCGCGGTCGTGCGGAAGTTCGCGGAGCACCTGGTCACCGACGGGCGCGACGCCGTCGACCGTCGCCGCCGCGGCAATCAGCTCGCGGACCTTGCGCTGCTCGTCGTCGGACAGGCCAGCGCGCCAGCCGATCGCCGGAGCCGCAGGACCGGGCGACATCTGGGCCAGTTACTGACTGCGCAGCGGGTCAACCAGCGCCTCCGGCAGGCTGTCGGGCCCGTCGTAGCCGCTCGGGTCGTCGACCATGTCGTCGGACAGGTCTGCGCCCGGCGTCGGTGGCCTCCCGCGCGCGGGCCGTACCGCCTTGTAGCCGACGTTGCGCACGGTGCCGATCAACGATTCGTATTCGGGGCCGAGCTTGGCGCGCAGCCGCCGCACATGCACGTCGACGGTGCGGGTGCCGCCGAAGAAGTCGTAGCCCCACACCTCTTGGAGCAACTGGGCGCGGGTGAACACCCGGCCGGCGTGCTGGGCGAGATACTTCAGCAGCTCGAATTCCTTATAAGTGAGGTCAAGCGGCCGCCCGCGCAGCCGCGCGGTGTACGTACCCTCGTCGATGATCAGCTCTCCAAGGGTGATCTTGCCGAGGTTCTCCTGGTTCGCAACACCGCCGCGACGTCCCACCAGCAGCCGCAGCCTGGCGTCGATCTCGGCGGGACCCGTGCTTGGCAGCAGAATCTCGTCGAGTCCCCATTCGACGTTGACGGCAACCAGGCCGCCCTCGTTGACGACGGCCACCACAGGAACCGACGTCCCCGTCGTGCCGAGCAGCCGACACAGGCCGCGCGCGGCGGCCAGATCAGTGCGCGCGTCGACGATCGCGACATCCGCGGTGCCCGCCTCCAGCAAGGAGGAGACCTCGGTCGGCGCCGTGCGCACAGTGTGGGCGAGCAGCGACAACGAGGGCAGGACAGATTCGGGATGTGGGTCGACCGTCAATAGCAGTAGATCCAACTCGGCCCTCCAGCAGCCACGGGGACCTCGCCCAGACAACACTGTCGGTGGTGACTTCCCAGATTCATGCCTGACACACGGCCGTTACCCGGCCGATGGTGATCTAACGATAGCGTGTAACTGCTGGTTAGCCGCGCCGAGGCTGGACGGAACCGTCCGTGGGCCAGAATGTGCGGGTGCACAAGCTGCTGATCGGTGCGATCGCGACCGTGACCGCGGTGGTGGCGGGCGCCATCGGAGCCGACTTCGGCGCGGCGATCTACGCCGAATACCGGCTGGCCAGGAGCGTGCGCACCGCCGCAACGTTGAGCTGGGACCCGTCGGTGGGCATTCTCGGCTTCCCGTTCATGACGCAGGCGATGCACCACCACTACAACGAGATCGAGATCAAGGCCAGTGGCGTTGATCACGCCGTGGTCGGAAAGGCCTCGCTGGAGGCGACGATGCACTCGATCGACATCGCCGATACCTCCTGGCTGATCGGGCCGGAGGCCAAGTTGGCGGTCGGCAAGCTGGAGAGCCGCATCATCATCGACTCCACCCATGTCGGGCGGTTCATGGGCATCCCCGACCTGCTGGTCGAGGCGCCGTCGCGGGAGACCAACGACGCCACCGGCGGCACCACCGAATCGGGCATATCCAGCAACCGTGGGCTGGTGTTCACCGGCACGCCCAATAAGGCGGACTACAACAAGAAGGTCAGCATCGCGGTCGACCTGTCGATCTCGGGGCCCGACCAGACCACGCTGATCTTCACTGCCACCGGCGTGCTGACCGGTGCGGGCACGGCAGATCAGCGGGTTCCCCACGACAAGCTTCCCGCGGTACTCGCCGCGTTCAGCACCAGCCTGCCTGGTCAGAAGCTGCCGTTCGGCGTAGGGCCGACCAGCGAGGGGGCCCGCGGCTCCGACATCATCATCGAGGGGATCACCAAGGGAGTAACCATCCCCCTCGACGGGTTCAGGTTGTCATGAGTTCTTCCGTCGTCTTGGCGATCACCGTGCTGGTCGCCGCGTTCGGCCTGGCGTATGTGGTCGGCCGGCTGCTGACGCTGCGTTCCGGAATGCTCAAGGCGGCCGCCGATGCGAGCAATGTCGACACCTCCGACCTGGGCCTGTCGCACACCGGTCCGACGCTCGTGCACTTTTCCGCGGTGTGGTGCGGGCCCTGCGCCGCGGTGCGCCGGGTCGTCGATCAGGTCTGCGAGGACATGCCGGGCGTCGCGCACCTCGAGATCGATATGGATGCCAATCCCGAAGCAGCCCGACGGCTTTCGGTGTTGTCGCTGCCGACGACCTTGATCTTCGACGCCGACGGGCGGCCGCGATACCGCACCGTAGGTGTTCCCACGGTCGCTGACCTGCGGTCGGCTCTGGAACCGCTGTTGGCTTGATCACTATGTCATTGGGTAAGCTGTCGGGCGTGTCCACCCGCCTTGAGCCGATGCTCACGAAACGCCGCGCAGTCGATCTGTGCCGCGTCGCGGGTTCTTGCTGTTGTTGTTGTAGCTGCTGAGTAGCCGCGCCCGTTCTTTCGCGCCGCTCTCGGAGCAGCCCATGTGGCCTGCTCGTGCCCAGCCCATTTATGCAACAGGAGCACATTCATGTCGACCAACATCAACACCGGCGCACCGGACCAGGTGGACGTGCGCGGACCGCGGTTCGCCGCCTGGGTGACCACGGTCGTGATCGTCGCGACACTGGTCGTTTCGGCCTTCAGCGAGGCAGGAGCGGCTGTGGTCCTCGGCCTGCAAGCGGTGGTCTTCGCCGTCGGCGCGTGGCGCGGGCCCCGGCAGCATCCCTACGGCCTGATCTTCCAGCGCCTCGTCGCTCCCCGGGTCGGGCCGGTCACCGAAAAAGAACCCGCGCCGCCGTTGAAGTTCGCCCAACTGGTCGGCTTCGTGTTCGCGGTCGTTGGCGTCATCGGGTTCGCCACCGGTGTCCTGCTCCTCGGCATGATCGCCACCGGCTTCGCGCTGGTAGCAGCGTTCCTCAACGCGGCCTTCGGGATCTGCCTTGGCTGCCAGCTCTACCCGCTCGTCGCACGGTACCGCCGTGCACCGTCCCCTGCATAAGCGCTCAAACAGCAAGTAACGGAAAGGATTTCGTCTATGGCACGCTCCGACGTCCTGGTCACCACGGACTGGGCCGAGAGCAATCTCGACGCGCCGAACACCGTCTTCGTCGAGGTCGACGAGGACACCAGCGCCTACGACGGCGGCCACATCGAGGGCGCTGTCAAGCTGGACTGGAAGGCCGACCTGCAGGACGCGGTCAAGCGTGACTTCGTCGACGCCCAGCAGTTCTCGAAGCTGCTGAGCGATCGCGGCATCGCCAACGACGACACCGTGATCCTCTACGGCGGCAACAACAACTGGTTCGCCGCATACGCGTACTGGTACTTCAAGCTGTACGGACACGACAAGGTCAAGCTGCTCGACGGCGGCCGCAAGAAGTGGGAGCTCGACGGTCGCCCGCTGTCCGCCGCCGCGGTGAACCGGCCGGGGACCAGCTACACCGCGAAGGACCAGGACAGCACCATCCGCGCGTTCCGCGACGAGGTCATCGCGGCGATCAGCGCCAAGAACCTGGTCGACGTGCGCTCCCCCGACGAGTTCTCCGGCAAGATCCTCGCGCCGGCCCACCTGCCGCAGGAGCAGAGCCAGCGCCCGGGGCATATCCCCGGCGCCATCAACGTTCCGTGGAGCAAGGCGGCCAACGAGGACGGCACGTTCAAGTCGGACGAGCACCTGGCCAAGCTGTACGCCGAGGCGGGCCTGGACGGCGAGAAGGAGACCATCGCGTACTGCCGGATCGGCGAGCGCTCGTCGCACACCTGGTTCGTGCTGCAGGAACTGTTGGGACACAAGAACGTCAAGAACTACGACGGCAGTTGGACTGAATACGGCTCCCTGGTGGGTGCCCCGATCGAGTTGGGAAGTTGATATGTGCTCTGCACCCAAGCAAGGCCTGACGTTGCCGGCCGGCGTCGACCTCGAGAAGGAGACGGTGATCACCGGCCGCGTCGTCGACGGGTCGGGGCAGGCCGTCGGCGGCGCGTTCGTGCGGCTGCTGGACTCCTCTGCCGAATTCACCGCGGAGGTCGTCGCGTCGGCCACCGGTGACTTCCGGTTCTTCGCCGCTCCTGGCACGTGGACGCTGCGCGCGCTGTCCCCTGCGGGCAACGGCGATGCCAGCGTTGCGCCGTCTGGCGCGGGTATCCACGAGGTCGACGTCAAGGTCGCCTGACCGAGCCGCTGCGGCCGGTAACCGGCCGCGGCTGTGTTTTCGCTGCAAGAACGCGGCGAAGTGAGCTGTTTCGATCCACGATGTGGTTACTTCTCGCGCCGCCAAAGTACGCATCAAAGGCCCGGTAATTGGTTCGACGGCGGTCGCCGAGAGTGGTTGGGGCTCCGGCGGCTAGACTCGCTGCCGTGGTGCTGTTCTTCGAGATCATGCTCGTCGCGGCCGTCGTGGTCATCACGTGGTTCGCGCTGTACGCGTTGTATCGCCTCATCACCGACGAGTCGTGACCTCCGGCGACGACGCAGTCGCGGCGGCGGCCGAACGAGCGAAAACAACGGCGGCCCGCAACATCCCGGTGTTCGACGACCTGCCGCTGCCCGCCGACACTGCCAACCTGCGTGAGGGCGCGAACCTCAACGACGCGCTGCTCGCACTGCTGCCGCTAGTGGGTGTGTGGCGCGGCGAGGGCGAGGGCCGCGGACCAAGCGGCGACTATCGGTTCGGCCAGCAGATCGTGGTTTCGCACGACGGTGGCGACTACCTGAACTGGGAGGCACGGTCCTGGCGACTGACCGACACCGGAGCGTACGAAGCGCCCGCACTGCGCGAGACCGGCTTCTGGCGGTTCGTCGACGACCCCGCCGATCCGTCCGAGTCGCAGGCCATCGAGCTGCTGCTGGCGCATTCAGCGGGCTACGTCGAATTGTTCTACGGAAGCCCCCTCAACCAGTCCTCGTGGGAGCTGGTCACCGATGCGCTGGCGCGCAGCAAGTCCGGGATGCTGGTCGGCGGGGCCAAGCGGCTCTACGGCATCGTCGAGGGCGGCGACCTTGCCTACGTGGAGGAACGGGTCGACGCCGACGGGGGGCTGGTGCCACACCTGTCGGCCCGGCTTTCGAGGTTCGTCGGCTAGTGCGCGCGGTATCACTGGCGGCAGGATTCGCCGCGGCGGGACTCCTTGCCGCGTGCTCGTCGAACACGCCGCCTGGACAACAGTCGCCGACCTCGGTCGCCCCGAGCGCCCACGGCGGTTTCGCGCATTGCCTGAGTGAGCACGGCGTGCCCACCGCGCCGGGTCCTGCCGCCGGTCCGCCCCCGGGTGTCGACCAGGACACCTGGCACCGCGCGATGCAGGCGTGCTCGTCGCTGGCGCCGGGGCCGGCCAGCTAGGCCAGCACGGGCGCCTTGCCTGCGCCGGTGAGCCACTGTTGCTGCAATTGCCCCAGCGTGCCGTTCCCGCGAAGCGTGTCGACGGCCCACGACACGCAGCGGGTCAGCGGACTGCCCTTGTCCAGGACGATGCCGAACCTCTCGACATCGCCTGACGCACTGGGTAATTGGCCGACCATCAGCCCGTTGCGCAGCTCGTTGGCGACCGCGAATGCGGTCGGCAGGTCGACTACGACCGCATCGATCTCGCCGTTGCTCAACGCCATCTTGGCGTCACCGTTGGTGTTGTAGACCTCGACAGGGACATCGCCGTCCACCGACGTCGCTGCGGTGTAACTGGTCGTGCCCACCTGCACACCCAGCCGCAGCTTCTTCAGCTGCTTGACTGTCTTGACGCCGGCCGCTGGCGACGACTTGACCGTCACGACGGCCTGCGTCACGTCGAAATACGGCGAGGAGAAATCCACCGCGGCCTTGCGCTGCTCGGTGATCGAGAACTCAGATAGGTTGGCGTCGAACGTCTTTGACCCTGGAGTAAGTGCAGCATTGAAGGGCACCCGCACCCATCGCACGTCGTCGCGGGCATAGCGCATCTTGGCCGCGACGGCGTAGGCGAGCGCCGCTTCGAAACCCTCACCGCTGGCCGGATTGTCGCCCATGTACCAGGGCGGGTAGACCGGCCGGTCGGTGCCGAACGTGAAGATGCCCTGATACAGCGTGCCAAGCATGTCCTTCGTGCACTTGTCGGGATTGGCCGTCGCGGTCTTGTTGGCGACCGGCGCGCATGCGGTGGCCGCCGCCAGGGTGGTCGCAGCCATCACCGCGACCAGCCTCCACGCGTTGCGCATGGGGCGCATCATCGCGCACCTGGCTCACTGACGCCAGCATTACCGGACCTGGATATGGGGCGGCCCCCGAGCCATCGTATTCCTGGGTGGACAAGACCGAGGGGCTCGGGGGCCGGGTGACTGCGGGGAATTCGCCAGCGCGCGCAGGTTGCGATGAGCGCTTGCGCGAAGGGCGTTTAGCTCATTCCCCGGCGCTGCTAGCTCGCAGCCACCTCACATGTCCTTACGTCAATCAATTTCTCGGACCACCTCCTTCCGTGTGTACGAGCGACAGTACCCACGCACCAGCGCAGCGACAACCAATTTCTAGCGATCGCCGAAGATCGCGGCGTCGACCAGTTCGGCGAATTCGCCCGCCAACGGCGCTGGCCGCAGCAATTTGCCATCCAGCGTGTGCACCCGCGCCGCGAGCGTGATGCTGGATACCAGCCAAACCCCTTGAGCTGCAACAAGATCAGCGAGACGTAGAGCGCGGTAGTCGCAGTCGTAGCCCTTGTTGCGGGCAACTTCGAACAGCGCCTGCTGCGTGGTGCCGCGCAGGATCGGATACCACGGCGGCGGGGTGAATAACGCGCAATTTCCGGCCCCGTTCTCCGACTCGGTTGCGATCACCACCGTCGAGCGCGGCCCCTCCAAGACGTGGCCGTCGGAACTGACGAAGATGACGTCGCCCGCACCGTGTCGCTCTGCGTGCCGCAGTGCGGCCATGTTCACCGCATAAGACAGGGTCTTCGCGCCCGCCAGCAGCCACGGCATGTCGGGCGCACCGTCGGCAGGCAGCCCGCGGGCCAGCGTCAACGCCGCCACGCCCGTGCGTCGGGCGTCGGCCACGCGCGCGGGCAGCTGCGCGATCGTCGCGAAGGCGGTGGGCGGCCCAGCGGCTCCGGCTGGCGGTGAGCCGCTCTCGCGTCCCCGGCTGTACACCAGCCGCAGCACACCCTCGTCCCCTCCACCGGCGATCCAGCGCTCGACCCCCGCGGCGACGGCCGCCCGCCACCGCGGCAGGTCCGGCGCGGGCAGGTCGGTCATCCGCGCCGACTGCGACAGCCTGGCCAGGTGCGCCTCAAGCAGGCAGGGGCGGCCGTCACGGACCAACAACGTCTCGAAGATGCCGTCACCGCGCACCGCGGCCAGGTCATCGGCGAAAAGCAACGGCGTCGCAGGGTCGTGCAGTTCGCCGTCGAGCGTGACTACGACGCCGGGTTCGCTCGCCATGGGGATGAAGCGTAGCGCCGTACAGTTGGGACTATGTCCGCTGTTCCCGCGCCCGAGACCGGATTCGACGCCGGCACCGTGTGGCATTACGGCGACCCGCTCGGCGAGCAGCGTGCGGCCGCCACCGAGGCCGTCGTGGTGGACCGCTCACACCGGGCCGTGCTTGCACTCACCGGCAGCGACCGCAAGACGTGGCTGCACAACATCTCCTCCCAGCACGTCAGCGACCTTCCCGACGGCGCGGTGACGCAGAATCTGAGCCTGGACGGGCAGGGACGTGTCGAAGATCACTGGATCCAGACGCAGCTCGACGGTGTCACCTACCTGGACACCGAGCCATGGCGCGGGGAACCGCTGCTGACGTATCTGCGCAAGATGGTGTTCTGGTCCGACGTCGCCGTCGAACCGGCCGACCTGGCGGTGCTGTCACTGCTCGGCCCGCGGCTGGCCGACCCGCGGGTGCTCGACGCGCTCGGGGTCGGTTCGCTACCGGCTGAAGACACGGCGGTGGCGCTTCCTGACGGCGGATTTCTGCGCCGGATACCCGGCCCAAGCGTCGAGCTGGACCTGGTGGTACCGCGCGATCAGGCGGCCCAGTGGCGCCAGCGACTGGTCGACGTGGGGGTCAGGCCCGCCGGCGTGTGGGCCTACGAAGCCCATCGGGTGGCCGCGCTGCGGCCCCGGCTGGGTGTCGACACCGACGAGCGGACGATCCCGCATGAGGTGGGCTGGATCGGCACCGCGGTGCACCTCGACAAGGGCTGCTACCGCGGCCAGGAGACCGTCGCACGCGTCCACAACGTGGGCAAACCGCCCCGGATGCTGGTGCTGGTGCACCTGGACGGCTCCGGGGATCGGCCGGCCACCGGCGATCCCGTGCTGGCGGGCGGACGCAGGGTCGGCCGACTGGGCACCGTGGTCGACCATGTCGACGAGGGCCCAATTGCCCTGGCGCTGCTCAAGCGTGGCCTGCCCGCGGACACGCCGTTGACCACCGGCGGGGACGCCGAGGTCGCCGCGGTCATCGACGCCGACTCGCTGCCACCCACCGACGTGGTCGGTGCCGGCCGGCTGGCGGTGGAACAGCTGCGCGGCCGAGCGCATTGACGCGATGGGCCTGCCAGCGCACGACAGCCGGGCACGGTAAAGTGTTGGCAGGACAATAAAGACACACAGATCGGAGCCGCCTAAAAATTGGGCCGCTCCGTTATTGCGCGAGGGGGTACCCCCATGGGCCGCGGCCGGGCGAAGGCAAAGCAGACCAAGGTTGCTCGTGAGCTCAAATACAGCTCACCGCAGACCGATTTCGAGCGGCTTCAGCGCGAGCTGGCTGGCGCTACCGACGACGATCTGAACGGCACCGACGGGCTGGCCGACGACGACTTGAGCGACGAGGACTGGCGGCACTAGTCCCTAAAACCGGGGGTGCTGGCTCACGAGGCTGGCACGGGGACTGTCCTTGCTGCCCTTTTTGACGGTCCCCAGGGCCCAGCACGGCAGGTGCCTGGCGGTCAGCACGGCCAATGCGCGGTCGGTGTCCTCCGGCGCGACGACGGCGACCATGCCGACGCCCATGTTGAACGTCTTCTCCATTTCGGCCCGCTCGACGCGGCCGCGCTGCGCGATCATCCCGAACACCGGAGCTGGCGTCCACGTCCCGCGGTCGATCTCGGCGACCAGGCCGTGCGGGATGACCCGCTCCAGGTTTCCGGCCAGCCCGCCACCGGTGACGTGGCAAAAGGTGCGGACCTGGGTTTCGGCGGCCAGCGCAAGACAGTCCTTGGCATAGATGCGGGTGGGTTCGAGCAGCTCTTCGCCCAGGGTGCGGCCGAACTCCTCGACATGGCCGGCCAGGTTCATCCGGTCGATCTCCAGCAGCACCTTGCGCGCCAGCGAGTAGCCGTTGGAATGCAGGCCCGTCGACGCCATCGCGATGATCACGTCGCCTGGTTTGACCCGCTCCGGCCCGAGCACGTCGTCGGCCTCCACCACTCCGACGCCGGTGGCCGAGACGTCGTAGTGGTCGGGCGCCATCAGGCCCGGGTGTTCGGCGGTCTCGCCGCCCAGCAGCGCACACCCGGCCATCACGCAGCCGTTGGCGATGCCCGACACCAGTTCGCTGACCCGTTCCGGCACCGTGCGCCCGACCGCGATGTAGTCCTGCAGGAACAGGGGCTCGGCGCCGCACACCACCAGGTCGTCGACGACCATCCCGACCAGATCGATGCCGACGGTGTCGTGCTTGTCCATGGCCTGGGCCACCGCCAGCTTGGTGCCAACGCCGTCGGTCGACGACGCCAGCAGGGGTTCCCGATAGCCGCCCCGCAGCGCGAACAGCCCCGCGAATCCACCAAGTCCGCCGCGCACTTCGGGCCGGGTGGCCTTCTTGGCCAGCGGTTTGAACAGTTCGACGGCGCGGTCACCGGCTTCGATGTCCACCCCAGCCGATGCGTAGGAGATGCCGTGTTGTTCGGCTTGATCCGTCATCGATAGCAAGGCTACCGTCGTTGCCCACACCTGGTAACCAGTCGATCCTGCACAGTTTCCCTCCGATCGCCTCGCACGACCGCGAACTGTGTGACAACGTGGCCGACCATGAAAACAGTTCGCTGGTTTGCGCTTGTTGTCATGGGAAACCTGGCCGCTACCCT
>JAOPVX010000073.1 GCA_025965975.1 Mycobacterium sp.
AATATTTGTCATACATCACATTCACTGGTATCGTCAACGTGTAGATTTCGCCTTCACGGCGACCCGAGATTCAGATTGGACACCATGAGCGCGCCGTCGCTACGCAGGCCGAGCGGTCGACCCCGCCGCGATGAATCGCCGGCTTCGCTGGACGACATCCTCGGTGCGGCGCTGAAAGCTTTTGCCACCCACGGGTATGACGGTGTGGCGCTGCGAACTCTGAACCGAGAGTTGGGCGTTAGCCACAACGCCCTCAACGGCCGTTTCGGCTCGAAGGAAGCGCTGTGGTACGCCACTGTCGACTGGGCATTCCAACCTCTTGTGCTGCGGTTGGCGACTGCGTTCGACCCCACCGTGACCGACCCGCTCGACCAGCTGCGAATCACCATGCGCACCTTCTTGGAGTATTCCGCCGAGCGGCCTGAGCTGCTGGGCTTGATGAACATCGAGGGCCGGCAGGATACCGAGCGGTTGGCTTACGTGTACAACACATACATCCAACCCGCGCTCGCACCGGTGCAGCGCCTGCTCGATCACCTTGCCGCCACCGGACGGACGCGGCCGATCTCGCTGCGGACATTCAACTTCGTGCTGGCCCACGGTGCCGCCGCGCAATTCACTCTCGGCCCGCTGGCGCGTCATTTCGACCCCGCCGATCCGCTGGACCCAGCCGCGGTCAAAGCCCATGCCGAATTCGCCGCGGACCTCATCGTCCGGGCACTAGAGATCGACCATGCGGAGTTCGACGAGCCGCCATCGCGCCAGTCTTAGCCGGCGTCACGGAAGCAACGAGGAGATCAGCCCATGGCAACCGACAGCCAACAACTCGATGCGGCGGTGAGCGCGCCCGGCCCCGGATTGGACTCGCTGACCTTTGCCTGCACCGTGATCGTCGTCGCTGATCTCGACCGATCCTCGCAGTGGTACCAAAGCGTTCTGGGCTTCACCGAACACATGCGGGTCAGGATTGACGGGGCCAATGTCGTGCTCCTGGAGGGAGCGGGAACCCAGCTGGAACTCATCCAGGGCGATGGGCTGACCGTATCGACCGAGCCCAGCCTATGCGCCGATCCCCCACATCATCTGCTGCCGAAAGGGAACAAGTTCCTCGCCTTCGCTGTCGAGGACCTTCAACGCGCGACCGATCAGCTCCAGGACAAGGGCGTACCGATCATCTGGCGCGACAAGGAGCTGGCGCCCGGCATTCGTTCAACGGCGATCCGCGATGTCGAGGACAATTTCATTCACATCGTGCAGCACTGACACCAGCAGCGGTTCTCGGCGAACAGCGATCGAAACTTCTTGGGCGCCACTCATGCAGGCCGCACGGTCTCCCCAATGCGGGAGCGGCCGGCGTGGTGCTGGCGGCCGCGGCGACCGTCGTGCGGCCCGTCTGCCTGTGAAAGACGGGCCGCACCATTCAGATTGGCGGTCGCGTCGCCAGCCGACGGTTCTTAGACCTGTTCGGCGCCGCCGTCGATGAACAGCTCGGCGCCGGTCATGAAGCTACTTTGGTCGCTGGCCAGAAACAGGACAGCGGCGGCGATTTCCTCGGGTTGTGCGACTCGGCCAAGCGGGACCGTTGCCGCGAAGCCGGCCAGCAGCTGTTGTTCTTGGCCAGCCGGTGCGGCGCCTGTAAGTCCTGGCGTCTCAACCGGCCCGGGAACCAGGGTGTTCACTCGGATCTGCCGAGGGGCCAGTTCGGCCGCCCAGGTCCGACCGAAGGAGCGGACCGCTGCCTTCGACGCTGCGTAGGCGCCCATGGCTGGCGTACCGCTGGAGGCTGAGCTAGAGCCGGATAGGATGACCGACGCACCAGTGTTCAAGAGCGGCAAGACTTTCTGCACCGTGAAGATGGTGCCGCCGACGTTTCGGTTGAAGGTATCGAGGAAGTGCTGCGGTGTCATATCGGCCAACGGCGCGAGTTCTCCTCCACCGGCATTGGTGAACACGATGTCAAGGCCGTGTCCGTGTGCCTTGACGGCTTCTGCGACTCTATCAAGATCGTCAGGGTCGGTGACGTCCCCACGAATACCGTTGGCCGAGGGTTCAATTGACGCGAGTGCCTCATCGAGGCGTTGTTTGTCGCGGCCGGTTATGAAGACATGCGCGCCTTCGGCCGCCAGCCGCCTGGCGGCGGCAAGGCCGATACCTGAGGTGCCGCCGGTGACCAGTGCGACCTTATCGTTGAGCTGTCCCATGATGTTCTCCGTTTCTACTTATTTCTACTTGTGGATCGGCACTGGCCGCAGCGCGCAACGTGGGTTCGAAGTCGGTGCCGAGGATGGCAGTCACCACGGGGTTGGTGACCCCGGCGTCGCGGTATCGCTGAATCCCGTCGCGAACCGCGGCGTCGTCGCCGATTGCGCAGAGGTCATCGATGAATCGCTCACTGATGGCCATCTTTTGAGCTTCGGCGGCGGGTGACGCGGCATCGAATGCCGCCACGTCATCGGCGAAGCCCGCCGCCTGGAACATTGCCCGGTAGAACGGCAGGCCGAAGTACCTGTGCAACTCGTTGCGCACACCTGCGAGCGCGGTTGCGCGGTCGTGGCACATCGCCGAGGGGACTGCGGCCAGGATGTGAAATCCCTCGAGCGGCTTACCGGCGCGATTGCGGCCCGCGGCCACTTCCGGCACCACGACATCGCGCACATACTGCGACGGGCATGCCCACAGCACCACACCGTCGGCGATCTCACCGGCCAGGCGCAGCATCGCCGGCGACAGCGCGGCCTGATAGATCGGGATGTCGGGGCGCGGCGTGAAGCCCATGAACGAGAAGTTCGACGTCCACCGCTGGCCGGTCGGCGGGACGTCACCCGCCAGGATCGCGCGGACAATGCCGATATATTCGCGCATTTCGGCGGTCGGCTTGCCGATCTGCTGGCCGTGCCAGCCGCTCATGGTGATGCGGTGGCCCACGCCGAGGCCGAGTCGAAAACGCCCGCAGGAGATGTCGTCGACGGTTGCCGCGGTCTGGGCCATCGATGCCGGCGAACGGTGATACAGCGGCGCCACGGAGGTGCCTATCGCCACCCGCTGGGTGCGCATCGCCAGGGCAGCGGCCATCGTGAACGAGTCACGAGCCGCGATGTGGGACAACATGATCGAGTCGTAGCCCAGCTCGTCGGCCAGCCGCGCGTGACCGACGGCGTCGTCGAACGGCTCGAGCGCCGGAATGGCACAGCTGATCGGGGTTCGCATGACGGCCAACCTACCCAGTTATAGGGCGTTCGTCAAGTTTTATCTTGACATCTATCAAGTTGTAGGCCTACGGTGAATCGGGGACGAGGCGCGCGAGATGACGCCCAACCAGTCCATCTGGCAGGAGCGCGACATGAGAAACCACCGACACGGCAGCGTCGTCGACGGGCATGCCAATCTGCATAGCGAGCTCGGCCCCAACCGGGGCGAACACAGCGGCCGTGCCATCAACCCGACGATCAAAGCCACCGATCTGGCCTGGCTGGAATTTGAGAAGCCGGACCTGGTCCGCGCCGAAACATTCGCGCGCGCTTGCGGTTTCGCGGTTGCCGCACACGAACCCGACGCCTGGTATCTGCGGGGATCACTGCCGGGCGGCGCGGCTCTGGCGCCGAGGACGTGTGTGCCGAGCGACAATATATTAATTGACACTTGTCATGTTACCGGATACGCTTGCCGCTACATACACGAGGAAAGGCACAGCGATGAGCACGGTCGTTCACCGCGACACGTTCACGGTCGGCGAGGCATTTCTCGCGACGGTCGAGTCCCACGCCGATGCGCCGGCGATACTGAACGCCGACCTCGAAGTGGTGCTCTCATGGCGGGACTACGGCTCTGCGGCCCGTCGGGTCGCGACGGGCCTCGCCGAGTTGGGATTGGTCAAGGGGGACACGCTCGGGCTCCTGCTCAGCAGCCGGCCCGAGTTCCACGTCGCCGATGCCGGCGCGCTGCTCCTCGGCGCCACGCCCTTCTCGATGTACAACACCTCGGCGCCCGAGCAGCTCGCGCACTTGATCGCCGACGCCGACTGCCGCATCGTCATCACGGAGGCGGCGTTGGTTGACGGCCTGCTCGCCGCGTTTGAGCACGGTCGCGGCGCCGTAGACCATGTCATCGTCGTCGGATCGGACTCGTGGTTTGAGCTGCTGGACTTCGACGAACTGGAGCACGCCGCGGCCGTAAAGCCAAGCGACCTTGCAACGTTGATCTACACGTCGGGCACGACCGGGCCACCCAAGGGTGTCGAGCTCACACACGAGAACATCCTCACGATGGCCGCCGAGATTGGCGCGCTCCTCGAAATTCAGCCGGGGCGACGGACGATCTCCTATCTGCCGATGGCGCACATTGCCGAGCGCGTGTGCACGCACTACCTGCCGATGACCGTGGGCTTCAGCGTGGTGTGCTGCCCCACCCCAAGCGCGGTCACCCAGTTGCTCCCGCGGGTGCGCCCGCACTTCTTCTTCTCGCCCCCGCGATTGTGGGAGAAGCTGCAGGCGTCCATCGCGGCCGATGTCGCGGCGGGGATCGACCACGAGGAGATCCGTCGTCGTTTGGGCTTCGACGAGCTCACGGCGGCGGTGACGGGCGCCGCGCCGTGCCCACCCGCGGTGATCGAATTCTTCGACGCCATCGGGATCCCGTTGCGGGAGGTCTACGGCCTTTCCGAAACCACCGGCGTCGTCTCCTTGGCCGCCGCGGACGACGTTCGCCCCGGCACCGTTGGGCCACCCCTTCCCAGCGCGCAGGTGAGGTTGGCCGAGGACGGCGAGCTCCTGGTGCGCGGACCGCTGTTGATGGCGGGCTATCGCAACCGGCCCGAGGCGACCGCCGATGCGATCGACGCCGATGGCTGGCTGCACACGGGTGACATCGCCCGCGTCGAGGCCGACGGGCACCTGCGGATCGTCGATCGCAAGAAGGAACTGATCATCAATGCCGCGGGAAAGAATATGTCGCCCGCCAACATCGAGGCGCGCCTTAAAGAAGGCAGTCCGCTCATCGGTCAGGCGTGCGCAATCGGCAACGGGCGACCGTACAACGTCGCCCTGATCGTCCTTGACCCCGCGGTGGCGGCTTCGTACGCGACGGATGCCGACGTGCTGGCGGAGGTGCAGGCCGGCGTCAACCGCGCCAACGCGCGGCTGGCGCGCGTCGAGCAGATCAAGCGCTTCGCGATGCTCGCCGAAGACTGGCTGCCCGATTCCGACGAGTTGACGCCGACGATGAAGCTCAAGCGCCGGCCGATCGCACAGAAGTACGCCTCGCGGATCGAGGCGCTCTACACGACAAGGGAGACGAAATGAAGCTTGTGAGATACGGCCTCAAAGGCGCGGGCGTGAGCGCAGGAGTCGTCGTCGACGACCACGTTGTCGCGCTCGGGGCGCTCGACGGTGCCCCCACCGACGTCACGGCGCTACTGGCGGCCGGTCCTGACGTCGCTGCGGATGTGGCGCGCAAGGCCACCAGCGCCCGGCAGCGCACGCCCCTCTCGGAAGTCGTTTTGCACGCACCGATTCCGGCGCCGTCGAAGTACCTGGCGATCGGCTTCAACTTCACCTCGCACCTTGCTGAGATTCAAGAAGCCGCGACGCAGCCTCAGTACGCCGCGCAGATGGAGCGCTTCTCACATCTGCGCGCGGCGTTCCCGGACCAGAAGCTGCCAACCTTCTTCAACAAGCAGGTTTCCTGTATCACCGGACCCTTCGACCCGATCCTCGCGCCGTACGACTCGCCGATGCTCGACTACGAGGGAGAACTCGTGGCGGTCATCGGCAAACGGGTCCGCCGCGCCGACGCCGCCACGGCGCTCGCATCAGTCGCGGGCTACACAGTCGGCAACGACGTGTCGGTACGTGACTGGCAGCAAGATACCCCAACGATGTGGCCGGGCAAGAGCTTTGACACCCATGGGCCGATTGGGCCGTGGGTCGTCACCGCCGACGAGGTGGATCCGGCGGGTCTCGGTATCCGCACGTGGGTCGACGGCGAGCTGCGCCAGGACGGCTCCACAAAGGAGATGGTCACCGGAATCGGCGACATGATCTCAGCGCTGTCCCGCGTATGCACGCTGGAGCCCGGCGACCTGATCGCCACCGGAACGCCCGGCGGCGTCGGTGTGTTCTCCGGACGGCTTCTGCGACCCGGTCAGCTGGTGCGAGTCGAGATCGAAGGAATCGGCGCCATCGAGAATCCCGTGGTCGCGGAGCCCTCCCCCGCCAGCCTGCAGGGTGGCCGAAAAAGCGGCTGAGCCGGCAACTCTTAGGCGCTGGGCCTCGAGACGGTCGAGCCGCACAGCCGTTCGGAAATCGTCCAAAGCTGCTCGGCGCGTTGCGGATCGACCGCTTGCGGCGCCACGTTCTCGCTGATCGCGCAGTCGGCGAGATAAAGGCCTCCCTGGCCGGCCAGCTCGTCGGACACGGCGGCCCACACCGACGTTGCCGCGCCTTGTTCCACCGGGATGACCTCGAGTCTGGGAGGCGCGGCCGAGGGATCGCGGTCAGCCGACCCCAGCCCCATCATCGCCTTCATATCGCCCTTTGACATGTAACGGGACAGCGCGGTGGCCACGGTGCCTGGATGAACGGCGAAGCTCCTGACACCACTGTCGCGATACCGCGCATCCAGCGCCACGGTGAACAGAACGTTGGCCGTCTTCGCCGCACCATAGGCCTTGAATTTGTCGTATGGCCGGTGCTCCCAGTTGGGATCGTCGAGATCGATGTCGAAGATCTTGTGGCCATCAGAACTGAGGTTGATGACGCGCGCGGATCCCGCATTCAGCAGCAGCGGCACCAGGCGCCGCGTCAGCTCGAAATGACCGAGGTGATTCACACCCAGCTGAAGCTCAAATCCGTCCTTCGTCCGTTGGTACGGAGTGAACATCACGCCCGCGTTATTGATGAGGATGTCGACGCGCGGGAACCTGCCGCTGATCTCTACAGCGGCGGAACGCACGCTTGCCAGACTGTCCAGCTCCAGCTCGGCCGTCTCGACCGCTGCGCTAGACGCGCCGGTGGTGATGGCTTCAGCCGCAGACCGTAAGCGCTCTGAGTCCCTGCCGGCGAGCACAACACTGGCGCCGGCTGACGCCAGCCCCTGCGCAGTGATCAGACCCAGCCCGCTGGTGGCGCCGGTAATCACGCAGATCTTGCCTGTCAGATCAACGCCGAAAAGTACCTGATCAACGGTGCGCGTCATGCGAACCCTTCCTCGGTTGTCGGGTCGTACAGATCGGTGACGATTTGGGGTCCAGGGCGTGGAAAGCTGATACATACAACTGCATTATTGCATTCTACTGAAATCTAGGTTCAGTGTGGCCGCCCCGCGCGGACCAAGACTGTCAGTTAGTAGGTATCTGTCGGCTAGCTGGTATGTCGAGAGTGAGGTTGGCGGGCAGGGTTGATGGGTGTCAGCGTTGACGACATGGCTGGCGCAGACGCGCGATGGTGGCGCCATAGGCCGCGCTGAGCACCGACTCACGACGACAAGGATCGCTATGCCACTGATCGCCCTCGAGGAACACGTGCTTCCCGCCGATCTCGTCGACCAGGTGTGGCCGACCCCGATGGCACCTGAAGCGCTCACCGCGAAACTGGTGGACGTCAACGAGCAGCGACTGCGGGTCATGGACGATGCGGGTATCGATATGCAGGTCCTGTCGGTCACCGCGCCGGGATCCCAGCAGGTCCCCGCCGAACACGCCACCGGGCTGAGTCGGGCGCTCAATGACCGATGTGCCGAGGCCGTCGCGGCCCACCCTGACCGGTTCAACGCGCTGGCCACCCTTCCCACCCAGGACCCTGGCGCTGCCATCGTTGAGGCCAAGAGGGCGATCACCGAGCTGGGATTCTGTGGCGTCGTCATCAACGGGCATACGCAGGGACGGTTCCTGGATGCACCTGAGTTCGACGAATTACTCACGGCCATCGAGGAACTCGACGTTCCGATCTACCTGCACCCCACCTACCCGCCGCAACAGGTCGCCGAGGTGTACTTCAGTGGTCTATCCGGACCAACGGGCAGGGCCCTGGCCACGGCGGCCTGGGGATGGCACGCAGAGACCGGCCTGCACGTGCTGCGGCTCGCCGCCGCGGGCGTCTTCGCCCGCCACCCCAAGCTGCAGATCGTCGTCGGGCACATGGGTGAGAACCTGCCGTTCTCGCTGATGCGCGCAGACACCATGCTCGGCAGGGCCGACCCTGGCGCCCCTTCGGTGGCGGAAGTCATCCGCAGACACGTGCACATCACCATCTGCGGCTACATCACGACGCCGCCGCTGCTGTGCGCCCTGCAGGTGTTCGGCGCCGATCGCATCATGTTCTCCAGCGACTACCCGTTCGGCGATCCGGTTGAGCATTCGAAGTTTCTTGCGGAGGCACCGATCAGCCCGGCCGACCGGGACAAGATCGCATACCGCAACGCGCAGCGGCTGTTTCGGCTCTGAACACGTCCGTACGAGATGGAAGGAAGGCACTTCAGGGACCATGCGCGGACTCCACGGCCCTGCTGCACAGCCCCAAATTGGCTGAGCTGTATCGGCCTCATGGCACCTACCTGAGATCGGCGCCGGCCTTAGCTAGCTAAGTGTCACCGCCCTGGCATGGGATGACACCGGCGTCACCCACCCCGAATCCCCGGCATCACTATGGAATCCGCGCGGATACGGCAACAAACGCTTGGGCCCACATCACAGCGTCTGCCATATAAGCGACGCGTGATCCGACAGATCGGTTCGCGCGTTCAGCGGATCGAGCACTGCGGTCCCGGGGGAACCGTAACGAGTAGGGCCGACCTCGGTCAGCGCCAGACACGCGGCGAATTATTCACCGGCGGCTCAAGTCCAGTGATGGCGATGTCGAGACTGACTGCGACCAGTTCGTGACGCTAACGGGGCGTACGCATCGGGCGGCCTACCATCACTGGCGAACGCAGGCCCAGCAGCGGCCGGTCGCGATCAGTCGATCGACCTGCACATCGGCCGCGGGCAAGACCAATCGGTCGACAACGACCTTGACTTGTAGCTCAGTAGCTCCCACCGGCCTGCGGCGAAGAGCTGCTTTACTGGTATTCAAGGCGGACGATCCCGTTTCAACTTTCTGTTTCCAATGCGGGTCTCTGACGGGCGCGGAAAAGGTGAAAAGGGCGACGACGATGCGTCCCTGCAGTTGGCAGGTACTACGGATACCGGCTGGCCAGGCGATCCCAAGTGGTGCCAGCGTGGAAGACATTTGGCCTACCGCGCCGGAGAATTCAATCCTGTCCGTACAGCGTCCGATCGACGTGATGTCGGCGTATGTGATGGCGTCGGGCACCCAGCCCCGTACTCGTCTTGGCACGTGAGGGGCCGGTACGTCGCGCTCGGCAGCTCAATAACCGCCGGGCCCGGCTCATGCCGCGCGAAGCATCTCGAAGGGTAGGGAACGTCGCCGTGCGAATGAGAATGCACCACACCACGTTTCTGCTGGCCGCCGCGGCCGCTGCGATAGCGATCGTCACCGCGCCGAGTGCTTCGGCGGCACCGAGTGAGCAGCCCTGCTCCGGCGGGGGGGAATCGACCAACTGTCAAAGACCGGGCAACGTGCAGGTCTACACCTCGCCTCGCTCCTTGCCTCGGGTTTTCCCCCACTCCAACAACCCGAAGTGGCGTGGGTTGGGATATAACGCGAGGTGGCCGACGATTGGGCATAACCCGAAGTGGCAGGCTTTTGGGTATGACCCGAAATACAGCGGGTTTCAGCCTCGACCCTCCG
>JAOPVX010000120.1 GCA_025965975.1 Mycobacterium sp.
TCCCGCGCCTGTTGAGTGGCGAGGAATTCTGGTGTCAGGGTTTCTCCGAGCCCGACGCCGGCAGCGATCTGGGGTCGATGCGGACGACAGCCCGCCCACACCGCGACGGTTGGGTGATCAATGGCGAAAAGCTGTGGACCAGTTGGGCTCACCACGCCACCCGGTGCGTCGTGTTGGCCCGCACCGGCGGCCCCGGATCGCGCGGTGTCAGTGCCTTTCTGGTGGATATGGATACACCGGGGGTGACGGCGAGCCCATTGGAGACCATGGCAGGCGTCGACGAGTTCTGCTCGACGTCGTTCGTCGACGTCGAGGTTCCCGCGCAGCGTCTGCTCGGCGAACTCGACGCCGGCTGGCGGGTTGCACAGTTCATTCTGTCGTGTGAACGCGGCCCGATCTTCTGGCAGCGCGGCGCCTGGCTCGCCCACCATCTCGGACTGCTCGTGGACGCCCCGCTAGACGGACGGTCCGCGTCGGCGCTTGGCGAGGCCTATCAGCTGTTGTGGGCCTTCCGTGCCACGTCGAAGAGCACGCAGGACCGGATCGCTGCGGGTGAGCTGCCCGGCCCCGCGGCGTCGGTCGACAAGATCATGATCGCGGCCGCCGACCAGGCCGTGTTCGATGTGGCGCGCGAACTGCTGCGCGGCGATATCGAAACCGATGACAGCGCGCGCAGCCGGGTGTGGCGCCGCGAGTGGGCGTACTCGCGCGCCGCCACCATCTACGGCGGCACCAGTGAGATTCAGAAGGACATCGTGGCGTCGCGGCTGCTCGGATTGCCGAGAAGCGCGTGACGGAGGCCTTCATTATCGACGCCGCAGAGCGCGTCCTGATGGCGGAGACGCTCCGCAGACTGGCGGACGAGCTCGACGGGCCCGAACTCGAGCAGGCAATCGACGCGTTCGGGTTCGCCGACCTGCTCACCGAGGCGCCCCGTGATGCGGTGTCGGCGTTGTTCACCGCCCTCGGTCGCGCCGGATCGATGTCGACGTCTCTGCAGGATGTCCTACTGCAACCGCTGGTTGAGTACCTGCCGGCGCCGAGGACGGAATGCAACGTCCTCTTGCCTGCCATAGGCGCTGACTTGGTCGGCGCAACCGACGCCAAGGCGCTGACGGTACGAGGCTTGGCCATCGGTGCGCGGACGGCCGAGGTGTTTCTGGCGCCGGTCACGATCCAGGGTGAGCTGACCTGGATTGGCATCGAGGGATCCTCGGGGATTTCCACACGGCGGGTCGAAGGTCTCGATCCGGCGTTGGCGATGATCGAAGTCACCGGCGTCGACGTGGCGGCCGACGTGGTCGTGGCAGGGGAGCCGGCGGTCGCGGCCTGGAATGCGGTCGCGACGGCGGGTCGGCTGGCACTGGGATACCAGATCCTCGGAGCGGTCGGTCAGATGATCGACCTTGCCGTCGACCATGCCCGCAGCCGGGTGCAGTTCGGCCGACCTATCGGGTCATTTCAAGCGGTACGCAATCGCCTCGCCGACGCGCACGTCGCCAGGGAGGGCGCCGCTGCGGCCCTCGCGGGCGCATGGGACGCCGACGATGCGGTGTTGGCAGGTCTGCTGGCAAAATCGTTGGCCGGGCGTGCGGCGCGGATCGCCGCTACGCAATGCCAGCAAGTGCTGGCAGGCATCGGCTTCACCGCGGAGCATCCCTTCCACCGGTTCCTGGCCCGGGCGCTGGTGCTGGACTCGGTGCTGGGCTCGGCGGCCGAGTTGCCCGCTGTGATCGGCGCCCGCCTGATCTCGGCCGGGACGATTCCCCGGCTGGTGGACCTGTGACCGAAGGCGAATCGTCTGGCGCACAGGCACACCCGGCTGTCGTCGTCGACCGACACGGTCCGGTGGCGTGCGTGATCTTGGCCAGGCCCGAGAGGGCCAACGCCATGGACGGCGAGATCACCAATGCCCTGCTACGCACGGTCATCACCCTGCGCGACGACCCCAACGTGCATGCGATGGTTCTCACCGGCCGCGGCAGTGCGTTCAGCGCAGGCGGCGACTTCAACACCATCCGCGCGATGCGCGAGGACCGCCCTATGCGCGAGGCGGTGCTGGACGCACACCAGGAGCTGTTCCGGGTGATGACTCGCGTGCCGTTCCCCACCGTCGCCGCCGTCAACGGCGCCGCGGTCGGCGCAGGCGTCACGGTGGCACTGCTATGCGATCTCGTCGTGATGGCCGAAGACACTTTCCTCAGTGACCCGCGGGTCTCGCTTGGACTCCTCGACGGCGCAGGCGGGTTGGCGCTTTGGCCGCTGCTGACCAGCCTGTCCGCCGCGAAGGAACATCTGCTCCTCGGAGACCGGATCAGCGGCACCGAAGCCCATCGCCTGGGGCTGGCGAACCGGGCGGTACCCGCATCCGACGTGCTGGACGAGGCGCTGCGGCTCGCCACGCGCCTCGCCGCACTCCCGCCGGAGGCGGTCCGCCAGGCACGTCAGCTGCTGAACTCTCACATCGATCGGGCCGCCGTGATCCTCGAGGACTGTGCCCGCGCCGAAAGCGCGTGTTTCGACACCGAGGAGCATCGGGCGCTGCTGGAGCGCCTGCCTGCGCGCGTGGCAGCCAAGACCGCGGGGACAACATAGTGGGCGCCGGCACCAGAGTCGCGCTCGTCACGGGCGGAACCCGGGGGATCGGCCGCGCCATCACCGACCGGTTGACTCGGTCCGGTGTCACGGTGGCCGCGGTGTACGCCCGCGACGTCACCGCCGCACAAGCGCTCCGCGATGACGCTGCGCGGAGCGGGGCCACGGTGACACTGCATCAGGCTGACGTCGGGCAGCCAGCTTCGTGTCAGACGCTGGTCGCCGAGGTTCTCGAGCAGCACGGGCGCCTGGACTATCTGGTCAACAACGCCGGGATGGTCATCGAGCAACGCCTCAGCGAAGTAAGCGCCGAGGACTGGCACCGCCAGGTGGCGGTGAACCTGTCGTCGGCCTTCTTTCTCAGCCAGGCTGCGCTGGCTCACATGACCCAACAGAAGTTCGGGCGGGTCGTCAACATCGGCTCGGTCACGGCCCTGATGGGCAGCCCCGTGCAGGTCGCGTACGGCGCCGCCAAGGGCGGCATCGTCGGCCTGACGAGATCCAGCGCCCGCGCCGTCGCTCGCAAGGGCGTCACCGTGAACTGCGTGATACCCGGCAGTTTCGACACCGAGATGTCCGCCGAGTTGGCATTCACCGACAGGGATGCGGTGACGTCGATGATCCCGGTTGGGCGGTGGGGCCGACCCGAGGAACTGGCGCACGCCGTCGCGTTCTTGCTCGACGACCTTGCCTCCTACGTCACCGGCGCGGTCCTGACCGTCGATGGCGGAATGAGCATGGGCGGTTAGATGACGAACCGAACCCGACTCACAGCGACCACCATCGTGGCCCCCTCGGTGCCCGTGGACCGCCTCGCGG
>JAOPVX010000165.1 GCA_025965975.1 Mycobacterium sp.
CCGTTAACTACGACAGTGTGTTGGCGTGGTCAGACTTCACGACGTCAGAGTTCGCTGTTCGTGTGGTACCGGGTGAGCACTTCTACGTGACCGAGGACGTGCGTGAGCTCGTCGAGGACATTGGGCATCGGATTGCTCAGTGCGATCGCCGTCCGTAGTTGACTCCCGTATCACATCTCGTGACGAGTCGCATCCGCGTCCGTAAGTTTGAGGAAGCCGTAGGTTTCGGCGCCCGGCTCCTACCGCTGCGGCCCACCGGAGGCCGAGGGCCACAGGAGGCCACTGGCAGCCGCCGCTACCGCGCTTCTGACACATCGCCGTGTTCGCCGGCCCTGCGTGTCATGGTTGGTGATGCAAATTTAACCACTTTGTAAAATCTCCCGCTAAGCTAATTAGTGTATCTACATATATGGGAGTTGTGTGCTTATTTGCATCCGGGCATAAACCCTTATGCCACAGGAACTCTTGTGGCCCTGGCGATGTGAGCCGTCGAGCGGAAGGCGTCTGCCAGCTACTTTCATTCGCAAACGACAGGCCGTCACGCCGACACGGCACGGGTTGATTGCGCCGATTTCGCTGACGTTGGGCCGACAAGGCCGTAAATTACCTAATGACAGGTAGCCGGGAGGACCGCGGGCGGACGTAGGTAGTCCACTACTCGTGCACACACCCCACCATGAGTGCAAACTCAACTGGACCGTACGGAGAGGGATGGTACCCACTATGGCGGAATGTTCACTCACTTCGCTGCTGCGCGAGCGAGCGGCCCGGCAGCCCGATGTCACGGCGTACACGTACTTGGACTACGAGGCCGACCCGAACGGCTTTGCCGAACGCCTCACCTGGGGGCAACTCCACCATAGGGCCCAGATCGTTGCCGAAGAGCTTAGGCTTTGTGGTTCGAAAGGTGATCGGGCCGCAATCCTAGCCCCGCAAGGACTCGAGTACATCGTTGCATTGCTGGGTGCACTTCAGGCCGGCTTTATAGCGGCTCCGTTGTCGGTACCGCAGCTTGGCGTTCATGACGAACGCGTTTCGTCAGCGCTGCGGGATTGCTCGCCTTCGGTGATTTTGACGACATCCTCCACGGTTGGCGGTGTAATGCCTTACGCACGAGGCGAACGTTCTAAACCTGCACCGGTCGTGCTCGAGGTCGATTCGTTGGACCTGGACTCGCCACGCCAGCTTGATCCGGTTCAGCCCGTGCACTCCAAAACGGCCTACCTGCAGTACACGTCGGGATCGACCCGGCTGCCGGCTGGGGTCGTCGTCACACACGAGAACGTCGTCGTTAATCTCGAACAGGCATTCGCCGATTACTTCGGGGGGGCAGTACCGCCAGGAGCCGTTTTCGTCTCGTGGCTGCCGTTCTATCACGACATGGGCCTCCTTCAAGGGGTCTTGGCACCCTTAATCAGTGACCGCAGCGCAGTATTGATGAGTCCGTGGTCGTTCCTACAGCGGCCGGCCCGCTGGATGCAACTCCTTGCTAATTATCGGTCCTTCTCCGCCGCGCCTAATTTCGCTTTTGAATTGGCTGCGCGAAGAACATCGGACGACGACATGGCCGGACTTGACCTCGGCGATGTGCTCGTGATCCTTAACGGTAGCGAACGGGTCAACGCCGCCACGATTAGGCGCTTCACCGAGCGCTTCGCACGCTTCAATCTCAATGACGCGGTGATAAAGCCTTCGTACGGCCTCGCGGAAGCCACCGTATATGTGGCGACTTCCGATCGTGGCCAGTCACCCAACATCGTCCGATTTGACTACGAAAAGCTGTCCAGCGGGCATGCCATGCCATGCGAAAGCGAAGCCGTTGGCGGCACCGACCTGATCGGTCACGGCACATCGCGTTCCACCACTCTCCGCATCGTCCATCCCGAGACGAGAACCGAGAATCCGGCAGGAAAGGTCGGTGAAATCTGGATACACGGGGAAAACGTGGCCAAGGGGTATTGGCACAAGCCCAAGGAAACGGAACGAGTCTTCGGTGCAAGACTCGTCAAGCCGTCACCCGACACCCCCGAAGGGCCGTGGCTGAGGACCGGGGACTTAGGCGTCATTTCGGATGGTGAATTGTTCATCGTAGGCCGGATCAAGGATCTGCTGATTGTGGACGGTTCTAATCACTATCCAGACGATATCGAGGCAACGATTCAAGAGATCTCCGGGGGGCGCGTCGCGGCAATATCTGTTCCGAATGATCGGACGGAGCAGCTTGTGGCCATCGTGGAGCTCAAGAAGCGGGGTGGTTCCGATGAAGAACACATGCGAAGGCTTCGCGCGATCAAGCGTGAAGTCACCTCGGCGGTGTCGACCACACACCGCTTGCGCATCGCTGATCTTGTCTTAGTGGCGCCCGGTTCGATTCCGATCACGACAAGCGGCAAGATCCGGCGTTCGACCTGTGCTGAGCGTTACGGACTGAACGAGTTCGAACGCCTGGATAGTCCGACGTGACAGCGGCGGTTCCGGATGAGGCGGCGCTGCGACACTGGCTCGTCGAATACCTGACGGCGAACATCGGCTGCGACCCCGACGAGATCGACTTCCACTTGTCGATGTCCGACATGGGGGTGGGCTCTCGTGACTCGGTTGTGCTGTCGGGAGAACTGGCCGAGCTGTTGGGCCGGCCGGTCTCCCCGGTCGACTTCTGGCAGCACCCGACCATCAACGCCCTCGTGGGTTTCCTCACTGCGCCCGAATCGGAATCCGTGCTGGACGCGGTCCTTCCGGCCGACCGAGTCTCAGCCGACGAGCCGATCGCTGTCATCGGGCTCGGCTGCCGATTCCCTGGTGACATCCACGGGCCGGAGGAGTTGTGGCAATTTCTCTGTGAGGGTCGCTCCTCGATATCAGAGGTCCCAGCCGAACGCTGGATGCCGTTCGATGACGGCTCGCCCGAGGTCAAGGCGACGCTGGCCCGCACAACTCGGTGGGGCTCGTTCCTGAACGATCTCGACGCATTCGACGCGGAGTTCTTCGAGATCTCGCTGCGCGAAGCCGCCAAGATGGACCCCCAGCAGCGTCTGCTGCTGGAGGTGGCCTGGGAGGCGTTGGAGCACGCGGGGATTCCGGCGAGTTCACTGCGCCGCTCGCAGACCGGGGTTTTCGCCGGGGCCTGCTTCAGTGAATACGGGTATCTGGCGTCCACTGATCTGTCTGCAGTTGATGCGTGGAGTAACACCGGTGGCGCACTGAGCATCATCGCCAATCGGCTTTCGTACTTCCTGGACTTGCGGGGTCCTTCGGTTGCGCTGGACACGGCGTGCTCATCGTCGCTCGTGGCCATTCATCTGGCATGCCAGAGCCTGCGGATGGGCGACTCGAATCTCGCCCTGGCCGCCGGGGTGAATCTGTTGTTGTCGCCGGCGGTATTCTACGGTTTCGACCAGGCCGGTGCCTTGTCGCCGACCGGTCGGTGCCACGCGTTCGACGCGGCCGCCGACGGGTTCGTGCGCGGCGAGGGCTGCGGGGTGGTGGTGCTCAAGCGGCTCAGTGATGCGGTGCGCGACGGGGACCGCGTGCTCGCGCTGGTGCGCGGATCAGCGATCAACCAGGATGGCAGGTCCAACGGCCTGATGGCGCCGAATCCGGCCGCTCAGATGGCCGTCCTGCGTGCTGCGTACGCCAATGCCGGTGTGCAGCCGTATGAGGTGGACTATGTGGAGGCTCACGGGACCGGAACGTTGCTGGGCGATCCCATCGAGGCGCGGGCGCTGGGCACGGTGTTGGGTCGGGGTCGTCCGGAGAACGCGCCGCTACTGATTGGTGCTGTCAAATCGAACCTGGGGCATCTGGAGGCCGCCGCGGGGGTGGCGGGGTTCATCAAGACAGTGCTGGCGGTGCAGCGCGGGCAGATTCCGGCGAACCTGCACTACGAGTCACCTAATCCCCATATCCCGTTTGACGAGATGCGGTTGAAAGTCGTTGCGGAACAGCAGGAGTGGCCTGCGGTGGAGCGTGCGCGGCAGGCGGGCGTATCCTCCTTCGGATTCGGCGGTACGAATGCGCATGTGGTGGTTGAGCAGGCTCCGGATGTGGTTGCTGTTGAGCCGCAGGTGGCTCCGGCGGTGAGCACGTTGGTGGTGTCGGGTAAGTCGGCGGAGCGGATTGCCTCGACGGCGGGTGTGCTGGCGCAGTGGATGTCTGGTGCGGGTGCCGGGGTGGGGTTGGCTGATGTGGCGCACACGCTCAATCATCACCGGGCTCGGCATCTGAAGTTCGCGACGGTGTGTGCGCGCGATCGTGCGACGGCGGTGGCCGGGTTGGCGGCGTTGGCGGCTGGGCGCCCAGCCGAGGGTGCGGTCGGGGCGCACGAGGGGCCGTGTGATGCGGGCACCGTGTTCGTCTACTCCGGTCAGGGGTCGCAGTGGGCCGGGATGGGTCGGCGGTTGTTGGCCGATGAGCCGGTGTTCGCCGCGGCGGTGGCCGTGTTGGAGCCGGTGTTTGTTGAGCAGGTCGGGTTTTCGTTGCAGCGGGTGCTTGCGCAGGGGGAGGCGGTCAGCGGGGATGCGCGAGTGCAGCCGGTGATCATGGGGTTGCAATTGGCGTTGACCGAGTTGTGGCTTTCCTATGGGGTGACACCGGATGCGGTGATTGGGCATTCGATGGGGGAGGTTACTGCGGCGGTGGTGGCCGGGGCGTTGTCGGTTGAGCAGGGGTTGCGGGTGATCGCAGTCCGCTCACAGTTGATGTCACGACTGGCCGGCCAGGGCGCGGTAGCGCTACTGAAAATGGACCCCGACGCAACGGCGGCGTTGATCGCCGGGTATCCCGAGGTGAGTTTGGCGGTGTATTCCTCGCCGCGTCAGACGGTGATCGCCGGGCCGCCCGCCCAGGTTGACGAGTTGATCGCGGTGATGCAGGGCCAGGACCGGTTCGCCAAGCGGGTGAACATGGAGGTAGCCTCGCATAACGCGTTGATGGATCCGATCTTGCCCGAATTGCGTTCGGCGCTGGTTGATCTGGCGCCCGCACCCCCGACGATTCCGTTCATCTCCACCGTCGAGGACACCACCACACCGCTGCTGGACGCCAACTACTGGGTGGCCAATGTGCGTCAGCCGGTGCGGCTGAGCCAGGCCATCACCACCGCTGCGGCCAACCACGCCACGTTCGTCGAGATCAGCGCCAATCCGATGCTCACCTACGCCATCACCGAAACCCTCGGTGGGACCCATCACCACAGTGTGGGCACCCTCGCGCGCGATACCGATGACACCGTGAGTTTCCACACCAACCTCAACACGACCCACACCAGCCACCCCCCACACACCCCGCACCTGCCCGAACCCCACCCCGTGCTGCCCACCACCCCCTGGCACCACACCCACCACTGGATCAGCGTCACTCCGGCATCGCGGCGGTCCGGACCTGTTGCATCAGCCGGTGAGTGGCGGGCCGAGGCCGGTGGGGTGATCCCATCCGAGTGGTACTGCGAGCTGGGGTGGCCGGCACATCCACTGCCTGCCGCCGAGACCACGCCAGAGGGTTCGTGGCTGGTAGTGGCCGATGCCGAGCTGGGCGCGGAGATCGGTCGGGCGTTGGGCCAGGCTTCTCGTGTCACGGTGCTGGCGGAGGACGCGGGCGGGGAAGCGCTTGTGGATGCTCTTGTCGGCGCAAGCTTTGTGCTATACGCGCCGGAGGCCTCATCGAGCGGTTTCGGTGCCCGATCGGGTCATCGGTTATTCAATGCGGGCAGACGATTGAGTGCCGCGTTGGCGGCGATGGCGTCACCGCCGAAGTTGTATCTGCTGAGCCGCAACGCACAACCCGTCTCTGAAGGCGATCGGGCCAATCCCGCGCACGCGGTGCTGTGGGGTTTGGGTCGCACCCTGGCGCTGGAGCATCCCGAGATCTGGGGCGGGGTCATCGATATCGATGAGTCGGTGCCCGCGGGGCCGGCGGCGCGCTACGTGGTCGCCGAAGCTCACAGTGCTGACGCCGAGGACCAGGTCGTCTACCGGGCCGGTGTGCGCCGGGTACCGCGGCTGCAGAGGTGCGTCCGGCCGTCGGCGTCGACCGATGAGCTGGATAAAGACAGCAGCCATCTGGTCGTCGGGGCGACCGGCAATATCGGCCCCCATCTGATCCAGCAGCTCGCCGAAATGGGCGCCGCGACCATCGTTGCGGTATCGCGCAATCCGGGCTCGCGGCTCGATACCTTGGCCGAAACTCTTACTGCGCAGGGAACGACGCTGGTGACGGTGGCCGCCGATGCGGGCGATGAGGCGGCGATGACCGCGCTGTTCGACCGCTTCGGTGCCGACCTTCCCCCGCTGGGCGGAATCTATCTGGCCACCTTCGGCGGTGGGCCGGTGACGCTGCGCGACATGACCGACGACGATGTGACCGCGATGTTCCGGCCGAAGCTCGACGCGGTGTCACTGCTCCACAAGCTGTCACTGACAACGCCGGTGCGCCATTTCGTGTTGTTCTCCTCGATCTCGGGGCTGCTCGGCTCCAGGTGGCTGGCCCACTACGCGGCCACCACCACCTTCCTGGACACCTTCGCATATGCCCGTCGGGCGGCCGGGCTTTCGGCCACCGTGGTTAATTGGGGCTTGTGGAAGTCGCTGGCCGACACCCAAAGCGACCAAGAGCAGCAGGTCACGCTGGAATCGGGACTCGAGCCGATGCCCGATGAGGTGGCCATCCAAGCGCTGTGGCCGGTAACCGGCCCCGATGCCCCAGTCCGGTCCACCGTCGTCGCCGCGGACTGGATCCGACTGGCCACCGCCTACCGCACCCGAGCACCACTTCACATCGTTGACGACCTGCTGCCCATCGACAACAACGACGAGGACAACGGCGTCACCCCATCTGCGCCAAGGACCGAATTCCGTGAGGCATTGCGCAACTGCGAACCGACGCAGCGCCACGATCTTCTGGCCGATCACGTGAGCGTGCTGGTCGCGTCGGTGATGGGATTGGATTCGCCGCAGTTGCTGGATCCGACGGCGGGCTTCTTCCAGTTCGGTATGGATTCGCTGATGAGCGTGACACTTCAGCGTGCCCTTAGCGAAAGCCTCGGCGAACCGATGCCTGCGTCCGTGGTGTTCGACTATCCCACCGTTGTGGCGCTCGCCGAGTACTTGGCCACGGTTCTTCCCGAGCTGATCGAGGTTGCCGAGCAACAGAACGTCGACGCCTACGACGACCTCACGGAGACCGAACTGCTGCAACAACTTTCGGAAAGGGTGAGTTGAGCCAGATGACTGCCGCATCACCGGATCGCCGGGCGATCATCACCGAGGCGCTCCGCAAGATCGATGAGCTGAGTGCGCGTCTGGAAATCGCCGAACAAGGCGATACCGAACCGATTGCCGTGGTGGGGATGGGGTGCCGGTTTCCCGGCGGGGTGAACAACCCCAACCAGTACTGGCAGTTG
>JAOPVX010000175.1 GCA_025965975.1 Mycobacterium sp.
GCCGCAGCGAAAATGCACGGAGAATGCACGCGGTTGCTAACCAACCCCCAAAATATAGCCCTGACCAGCACAAACACTGGTGCCCCCGGCAGGATTCGAACCTGCGGCCTTCTGCTCCGGAGGCAGACGCTCTATCCCCTGAGCTACGGGGGCGCACATGAGAAAGATTGCGCCGATGGGCTCCGACAGCCTAACGCATCGTGGGGTGGAAACGGATTGGGGCGCTGACCACCCCAGACCATAGGATGGACCTTCGTGACCCCCGCCGACCTGGCCGAGCTGCTCAAAACCACCGCCGCCGCGGTGCTGGCCGACCATGGTCTCGACGCGTCCGCGCTGCCGGGCACCGTCACTGTCGAGCGTCCACGCAATCCCGAACACGGCGATTACGCCACCAACCTTGCCCTTCAGCTCGGCAAGAAGGTCGGCGCCAACCCACGTGAGCTGGCCGGCTGGCTGGCCGAGTCGTTGGCCGACCAGGACGGCATCGCCTCTGCCGAGATCGCAGGCCCCGGTTTCGTCAATCTGCGAATCGAGGCCTCCGCCCAGGGCGTCATCGTCAACAACATCCTCGCCGCGGGGCCGAACTACGGCGACTCCGAGACGCTCAAGGGCCAGAACATCAATCTCGAGTTCGTCTCGGCCAACCCGACCGGGCCCATCCACATCGGCGGCACCCGCTGGGCCGCCGTCGGCGACGCCCTCGGCAGGCTGCTGTCCACCCAGGGCGCCCATGTTGTGCGCGAGTACTACTTCAACGACCACGGCACCCAGATCGACCGGTTCGCCAATTCCTTGATCGCCGCCGCCAAGGGCGAACCCACGCCCGACGACGGTTACGCCGGCGACTACATCAAAGAGATCGCCGCCCAGGTGCTCGCCAAGGACCCTGACGCGCTGAGCCTGCCCGGCGACGAGATGCGCGAAACGTTCCGTGCCATCGGTGTCGACCTGATGTTCACTCACATCAAGCAATCGCTGCACGACTTCGGCACCGACTTCGACGTCTACACCCACGAAGACTCGATGCACTCCTCCGGCCGGGTCGAGCAGGCCATCGCCAAACTTCGCGAGACCGGCAGCATCTATGAGAAGGATGGCGCAGTCTGGCTGCGCACCACCGACTTCGGCGACGACAAGGACCGCGTTGTCATCAAGAGCGACGGCCAACCCGCCTACGTGGCCGCCGACATCGCCTATTACCTCGACAAGCGTCAGCGCGGGTTCGACCTGTGCATCTACATGCTCGGCGCCGACCATCACGGCTACATCGCCCGGCTCAAAGCCGTAGCCGCCGCCGTCGGTGAGGATCCCGCCACCGTCGAGGTCCTCATCGGGCAGATGGTCAACCTGGTACGCGACGGCCAGCCGGTCCGGATGAGCAAGCGCGCCGGCACCGTGATCACCCTCGACGACCTCGTCGAGGCCATCGGCGTCGACGCTGCCCGGTACTCCCTGATCCGGTCCTCGGTCGACAGCCCGATCGACATCGACCTGGAGCTGTGGTCGTCGGCGTCCAACGAAAACCCGGTCTATTACGTGCAATACGCACACGCCCGGCTCTCCGCGCTGGCCCGCAACGCCGCTGAGTTAGGCCTCATCGCCAGCACGGAGCACCTCGAGTTGCTCACACACGAGAAGGAAGGCACGCTGATTCGCAACCTCGGCGAGTTCTCGCGTGTGCTGAAAACCGCTGCAGCCCTGCGTGAACCGCATCGAGCGTCGCGCTACCTCGAAGACCTCGCCGGTGACTATCACCGGTTCTACGACTCTTGCCGGGTGCTGCCGCAAGGCGATGAGGCACCCACCGATCTGCACGCCGCGCGACTCGCGCTGTGCCAGGCCACCCGCCAGGTCATCGCCAACGGCCTTGCCATCCTCGGTGTCACCGCTCCGGAGCGCATGTGATCGCTCATCCCGCCGGGCCCAGGCACGCCAAGCAGACCCACCACGGCGGCGCCCCGTCCCGGCCGCAGTCCCCGGCCGACGTGCTCGGGCTCGCCCCGAACGTGTGGCCGCACAACGCCGTCCGCGGCGACGATGGCGTGGTCTCGATCGCAGGCGTCCCTGTCACCGACATCGCAGCCGAGTTCGGCACCCCGGTCTTCGTGATCGACGAGGACGACTTCCGGTCGCGCTGCCGCGAAATCGCTGCTGCGTTCGGCGGCGGTGAATACGTCCGCTACGCCGCCAAGGCGTTCCTGTGCACCGAGGTGGCGCGCTGGGTCGACGAAGAGGGCCTCGCGCTGGACGTGGCCAGCGGCGGCGAGCTGGCCGTTGCCCTGCACGCAGGTTTCCCCCCGGAGCGAATCGCCCTGCATGGCAACAACAAGTCGGTCGACGAGCTGACCAGCGCCGTCAAGGCCGGTATCGGCCATGTCGTGCTCGACTCGATGACCGAAATCGAACGCCTCGACGAGATCGCCGTTGCGGCAGGCGTTGTTCAGGACGTGCTGGTCCGGCTCACCGTCGGCGTGGAGGCGCACACCCACGAGTTCATCTCGACCGCACACGAAGACCAGAAGTTCGGGCTGTCGGTGGCCAGCGGCGCGGCGATGGCCGCGGTGCGGCGCGTATTCGCCACCGATAATTTGCGCCTGGTCGGCCTCCACAGCCACATCGGATCGCAGATCCTTGATGTCGCGGGCTTCGAACTGGCCGCCCACCGGGTGATCGGCCTGCTGCGCGACGTCGTCGCCGAGTTCGGCGTCGACAAGACAAGCCAGCTCGAGATCGTCGACCTCGGCGGCGGGCTCGGCATCGCCTATCTGCCGCACGATGATCCGCCGCCGGTGCAGGACCTGGCCGCCAAGCTCGGCGCCATCGTCCGCAACGAATCCGCAGCGCTCGGCCTGCCCGCGCCTCGGCTCGTGGTGGAACCCGGTCGCGCCATCGCCGGGCCCGGCACCATCACCGTGTACCAGGTCGGCACGGTCAAGGATGTCGCCGTCAGCCAGGCCGCCAACCGCCGCTACGTCAGCGTCGACGGCGGGATGAGCGACAACATCCGCACGTCGCTGTACGGCGCCGAATACGACGTCCGCTTGCTCTCGCGCACCAGCGATGCCCCGCCCGCGCTGTCGCGCGTCGTCGGAAAGCATTGTGAGAGTGGAGATATCGTGGTGCGCGACGCGTGGGTGTCCGACGATATCAAGCCCGGTGACCTGCTGGGCGTCGCGGCGACGGGCGCATACTGCTACTCCATGTCGAGCCGTTACAACCTGATCGGCCGCCCCGCTGTGGTGGCCGTGCGCGACGGGCGGGCCCGCCTGATTCTGCGCCGGGAGACGGTCGACGATCTACTCAGTCTGGAAGTGAGGTAAGCGATGAGTGAAACGCCCATCGGCGTAGCCGTGCTGGGGCTCGGCAACGTGGGCAGCGAAGTGGTCCGCATCATCGAGGAAAGCGCCACCGACCTGACCGCCCGCATCGGTGCGCCGCTCGTGCTGCGCGGCATCGGCGTGCGGCGGGTGGCCGACGATCGCGGCGTGCCGATCGGGTTGCTGACCGACAACGTGGAAGAACTTGTCTCCCGCGACGATGTCGACATCGTCGTCGAGCTGATGGGGCCTGTGGAGCCCGCCCGCAAGGCCATTCTCGCCGCCCTCGAGCAGGGCAAGTCCGTCGTCACCGCCAACAAGGCGCTGATGGCGGTGTCGACCGGCGAGTTGGCGCAGGCCGCCGAACACGCCCACGTCGACCTCTACTTCGAGGCCGCAGTGGCCGGCGCCATCCCGGTCATCCGGCCGCTCACGCAATCGCTGGCCGGTGACACCGTGTTGCGGGTGGCCGGCATCGTCAACGGCACCACCAACTACATCCTCTCCGCGATGGACAGCACAGGCGCCGACTACGCGAGTGCACTGGCCGATGCCGGCGCACTCGGCTACGCCGAAGCCGACCCGACCGCCGACGTCGAGGGCTACGACGCCGCCGCCAAGGCCGCGATCCTGGCCTCGATCGCGTTCCACACCCGCGTCACCGCAGACGACGTGTACCGCGAGGGCATCACCAAGGTCAGCCCCGCCGACTTCGTGTCGGCCAGGGCACTGGGCTGCACCATCAAGCTACTGGCGATCTGCGAGCGACTCACCACCGACGAAGGGCAGCAACGGGTTTCGGCACGCGTCTATCCGGCCCTGGTGCCGCTTGATCATCCGCTGGCCGCCGTAAACGGCGCCTTCAATGCCGTTGTCGTCGAAGCGGAGGCCGCGGGCCGGCTGATGTTCTACGGCCAGGGCGCGGGCGGCGCACCCACCGCGTCGGCGGTGATGGGCGATCTGGTGATGGCTGCGCGCAACCGCGTGCAGGGCGGTCGCGGCCCGCGCGAGTCGAAGTACGCCAAGCTACCGATTTCGCCGATCGGCTTCATCCCCACCCGCTACTACGTCAACATGAACGTCACCGACCGCCCCGGCGTGTTGTCCTCTGTCGCAGCCGAATTCGGCAAGCGTGAAGTCAGCATCGCCGAGGTCCGCCAGGAAGGCATGGTCGACGACGGCGGTCAGCGGTGCGGCGCCCGCATCGTCGTCGTGACCCATCGAGCCACCGACGCGGCGTTGTCGGAAACCGTTGCGGCGCTTGCCGACCTCGACGTGGTGCAGAGCATCAACAGCGTGCTTCGCATGGAAGGAACCAGCGAATGAGCACCGCCCCGCCCAAGACCGTTCACCAGCCCTGGCCGGGGCTGATCGCCGCGTACCGCGACCGGCTCCCGGTCGAGGACGGCTGGACACCGATCACCCTGCGCGAGGGCGGCACCCCGCTCCTCCCCGCGCCGCGGCTTTCCGAATACACAGGCTGCGCGGTGCATCTCAAGGTCGAGGGCCTCAACCCGACCGGTTCGTTCAAGGACCGGGGCATGACCATGGCCGTCACCGAGGCGGTGGCGCACGGCCAGCAGGCCGTTCTGTGCGCGTCGACGGGCAACACGTCGGCGTCGGCTGCGGCGTACGCCGCCCGCGCCGGCATCACCTGCGCGGTGCTCGTGCCGCAGGGCAAGATCGCCATGGGCAAGCTCGCACAGGCGGTCATGCACGGCGCGAAGATCATCCAGATCGACGGCAACTTCGACGACTGCCTGGAGTTGGCCCGCAAGCTCACCGCCGACTTCCCGACCATCTCGCTGGTCAACTCCGTCAACCCGTTCCGCATCGAAGGCCAGAAGACCGCGGCGTTCGAGATCGTCGACGCGCTCGGTACCGCACCCGACGTGCACTCCCTGCCGGTCGGCAACGCCGGCAACATCACCGCGTACTGGAAGGGCTACACCGAGTACCACCGCGACGGCCTCGCCGACCGGCTGCCCCGCATGCTCGGCACCCAGGCCGCCGGCGCTGCACCCCTGGTGCTCGGCGCGCCGGTATCCGAGCCCGAGACCATCGCCACCGCGATCCGCATCGGCTCGCCGGCCTCGTGGACCACGGCGGTCGAGGCGCAACAGCAGTCCGACGGCCGATTCCTTGCCGCCACCGACGAGGAGATACTCGCCGCGTATCACCTGGTGGCGCGGACGGAGGGGGTGTTCGTCGAGCCCGCATCGGCGGCCAGCATCGCCGGCCTGCTGAAGTCGATCGAGGACGGCTGGGTGGCGAAGGGGTCGACGGTGGTCTGCACCGTGACCGGCAACGGCCTCAAGGATCCCGACACCGCGCTCAAAGGGATGCCCGCCGTCACTCCAGTGCCAGTTGATCCTGCGGCCGTGGTCGCGAAGCTGGGGTTGGTCTAAGCCGCGCACGTGAGGAGCAGGAGACTTCGAGTGACGCAGACTCTGCCGGCCGGGCTGACGGCCACCGCCGTCGTGGCAGCCTCGAGTGCCAATCTCGGGCCCGGTTTCGACAGTCTGGGCCTGGCGCTAAGCCTCTACGACGACATCGTCGTGGAGACAACCGAATCCGGGTTGACGGTCGAAGTCGACGGCGAAGGCGCTGCACAAGTTCCACTCGACTCGTCGCACCTCGTGGTGCGCGCCATCGAACGGGGACTGCGCGCCGCCGGTGTGGCCGTCCCCGGCATGATCGTGCGCTGCCGCAACGACATTCCGCATTCGCGGGGGCTCGGCTCGTCGGCTGCTGCCGTGGTCGGCGGCCTAGCTGCGGTCAACGGCCTTGTGACACAGGCGGGTTCGACGGCGCTCACCGAATCGGAGCTGATCCAGCTGGCGTCGGAATTCGAGGGGCATCCCGACAATGCGTCGGCCGCCGTCCTCGGCGGTGCAGTGGTGTCCTGGACGGAGGGCGACGGCACACCCCGGTATGCCGCGGCGGCGCTGCGGCTGCACCCCGACATCCACCTCTTTCCCGCGATTCCCGAGGAGCGCTCGTCGACGGCCGAGACCCGCGTGCTGCTTCCCGACAGGGTCAGCCACACCGACGCCCGGTTCAACGTCAGCCGCGCGGCACTGCTCGTGGTGGCGTTGACCGAGCGGCCAGACCTGCTGATGGAAGCGACGGAGGACGTCCTGCACCAGCCGCAGCGCGCCCCGGCGATGCCGGCATCGGCGGAATACCTGCGGATACTGCGGCGTTGTGGAGTTGCAGCGGTGCTTTCCGGGGCCGGACCTGCGGTCATCGCACTGAGTCCCCACCCAGAATTGCCCCCAGAGGCCCTGGAGTACGGCACCGCCAACGGGTTCACCGTCAGCAAGGTGGCTGTTGGTGAGGGCGTCCGGTGGACGTCAGGTGTGGCCGTTCGAAGCTGACTCGCCGGACAACACAAGTCACACGCGAAGCACGGTGTTTCTTGCTTCCGGCCGCGAAGCGGGCTATCCTCGCTCTCGTCCAGCAATCGCAGCGTCTCTGCCTGCGCCGACACTAGGACGACCACCAAATCTTCTTGTTGGATGACGGTTCGCCGCATACCGGCGAATCCCGGCGATCACCGTTGCAGAAGCAACGGTGGGACCTCCGCATTCAGCGCATCAGCTGAATGCCCCGGACCCTCGCGTCGAATCGACCAGCGAGGGATCAGAAAGGAAATCCGTGACTGAAACGGACCTCATCACGGCTGACGGCAGCAACGAAAACGTGGAGCCGCCACAAACCGTGACTTCAAACATCTCAACTCCCGCGGAAGCAGACGCGTCAAACGGCGCGTCCACCGCGGAAACCGCACCGACGGCAGACGTCGCGTCCGGCGATCGCCGCGCGTCCCTGTCGACCATGGTGCTGCCCGAACTGCGTGCGCTGGCCAAGGAGGTCGGCGTCGAGGGTGCTTCCGGAATGCGCAAGAGCGAACTCGTCGCCGCCATCCGCGAACGCCGCGGCGAGTCCAACGGCCGTCCTCACGCGGCGACCGGCGGCGACGCGAATGACACCGCGACGCCTGACACCGCGACGCCCGCGGCCGACACTGCGACCGACGCCGGCACGACCGAGCAGGCCGCCGAGGAGCAGACCCCGCCGCGCCGCGAGCGTCGCGGCGCCTCCCGCGGGGCCAGCGCGCCCGGTGGCTCGGACGAGAACACACCGGAGCCCGCCCAGCAGAAGCCCAACAAGCAGAAGAAGGCCGACACCGACGCTGACAGGCCCGCAAAGCAGGACACCAGGTCCGACGGCGGCGACCAGCAAGGCGATCAGGGCGGCCAGAACCGCGGCCAGAACCGCGGCGATGACGACGACGACGGCCGTGGTGGCCGCCGCGGGCGCCGGTTCCGTGACCGCAGGCGCCGCGAGCGTGGCGGCGAGGGCGGCGGCGGCGGCGACCGCGATACCGAACTCCGTGAGGACGACGTCGTTCAGCCCGTCGCGGGCATTCTCGACGTCCTCGACAACTACGCGTTCGTGCGGACCTCCGGCTATCTGGCCGGCCCCAACGACGTCTACGTGTCGATGAACATGGTGCGCAAGAACGGCCTGCGCCGCGGCGACGCCATCACCGGCGCGGTCCGCGTTCCCAAGGATGGGGAGCAGCCCAACCAGCGGCAGAAGTTCAACCCGCTGGTCCGACTGGACACCGTCAACGGTGGTCCTGTTGAGGACGCGAAGAAGCGCCCGGACTTCAACAAGCTGACCCCGCTGTACCCGAACCAGCGACTGCGCCTGGAGACCACCCCCGACCGGCTGACCACCCGCGTGATCGATCTGATCATGCCGATCGGCAAGGGCCAGCGCGCGCTGATCGTGTCGCCGCCCAAGGCCGGTAAGACCACGATCCTGCAGGACATCGCGAACGGGGTAGCCAAGAACAACCCCGAGTGCCACCTCATGGTGGTGCTCGTCGACGAACGACCTGAAGAGGTCACCGACATGCAGCGCTCGGTCAAGGGTGA
>JAOPVX010000194.1 GCA_025965975.1 Mycobacterium sp.
GTCAGAAGCAGCTTGGGCACGCTCGTGCTGGTCGCCAGCCACGCGTCGAACGTCTCGATGCGGGCGACGAGTTCGGCGGGTTCGCCGCCGAGCGGTATCTGGCGCGCCCAGGCGAGGATGGGGCGGCGGCTCTGCGGGGTGGGGAAGGGTTCGAGGTAGGCCTTCATGTCGTCGTCGCTGACCGGGGTGAGGACCCCGCCGCCGGTGAAGGCCGTGCGCAGAAACAGGTTCTGTTCGAGCACCATGGTTTCGCCTGCGCCAGGGGTGCGGATCATTTCCCAGCGCTCGCGGGCGTGGGGGGACAGATCCTCCCACGCCATCGGCTTGACGATGCTCTCCAGGAAGGCGATGCCGAGAACCCGTTCGGGGTGCCGGGTGGCCCAGTCGAAGGCGAGCGCACCGCCCCAGTCGTGACCGATGAGGATCACATGGTCGAGGTCGAGGGCGTCAAACCAGGCGTCGAGGTAGCGGGCGTGGTCGGCGAAGCTGTAGGACAGCTCGGGCTTTCCGGAGCGGCCCATCCCGATGAGGTCGGGGGCCAGCAGCCGCCCGCGACCCAGGTTGGGAATAACGTTGCGCCACAGGTGCGAGGAGCCGGGGTTGCCGTGCAGCAGCACCACTGCCGTGCCGCTTCCTGTGTCCTGGTAGTGGATAGTCGAGTCGAGCACAGCGATGGCGGGCATGGCGTGTCTTTCGTGATGGTGGATGGGTGGATTTCAGCTCGGCCGGGGGGTGTTGCCGGACCGCCGGACCGGAGTTGCTTCGAGCCGGCTGAATCGCGCCAGCCGATATGGCAGCGCTAGTCATCGACGGTGAGCTGTCGCGAGCCACGCCGGGATGTCGGCGCGGTGTGTTTCACCGGGCAGTGCGCCGGCCATGATGCCCCGTTGGAGGTCGTCGAGGAGCCAGCCGTCTGTGAACGCCGCACGCATCTCGGTTTCGGTGAGCCGGCGAGGCCCTCGGGTGCCCGGCGCGGTATCGCTGATCGCGAGCAGGTGTAGACGGGCGCCGTCGCGGCTGGCTCGGTGCAGGGCGCCGAGATAGCGGGCCTGGTCGGTGTTGGAGAAGATGTGGAACAACCCGGAGTCGATGATGGTGTCGAACCGACCCTGGTATGCGCTCAGTTCCCTCGCGTCGGCGACCGCGAACTCAACCGTCAGGCGCCGCTGGGCAGCCTTGGTGCGAGCGTGTGCAATGGCGGAGGGTGCTGCGTCGAGCCCGGTCACGCTGTATCCGTGTCGGGCTAGATACAGGGTGTTGTCGCCGGTGCCGCAGCCGGAGTCGAGCACCGTGCCGGTGATCGCGCCGCCACGGTCCAGTTCGACCAGCACCGGTTGCGGCTCCCCGATGTCCCATCCTGCGCCCGCAACCGGGGTACCGTCCGGTCGCTGGGTCCGGTAGATGCTCTCGAATTGTTGTTGCGGGTCGATGGTCGTCACGCGGGTAGCCTCACATTATATTCTTGAAACTGAATAGTTCATATTCGTGAAGTATATATCATGGAGTCAATCCCGGCGGTTGGAAGGAGGTCCGATCAGTTGACACGACGACGCTCCGAGTCCTCGACAGTGGCGCGTCCAGGTGCCGCGGTGGCCGCTGAGGAACAGCTTGAGCTTCAGGCGTTGGTCCCGTTGCTGGCCAACCATTTCAAGCGTGCGCACGCCGACATGCCGCCTGGCTTGCGTGCGGTCTTCGATGCCGCTGGGTTGGGTAACCGACACGGTGCCGTGCTGGCTCGGTTGCTGTACACGGGACCGGTCACAGTGGGGGAGTTGGCGCGACAGCTGGGCCTCGGTTTGACGAACGCCAGCCAATTGATCGCCGACCTCGATCACGCCGGATGCGTGGAACGCCACACCGACCCTGCTGATCGCCGACGCACACTGGTATCACTGCGGAGCGCGCGGCGCGCCGACGTGGAGCAGTTCATCGCGCGTCGCACCACACCGCTGGTGCGAGCAATGGAGCGACTGACCGTCGCGCAGCGCAACGGGTTCCTCGCGGGCCTTCGTGCCTGGGCTGATGAGACCGAGGCCTAATCGACGCGTCGAGGCACGCGTCCGGCTTCACCTCGAAGGATGTGATCCGGCATCTAGCCCGCTCCTTCGTCATACGTGTCGTGGTAGGGGAATTCGTTTATATAGCGCTGCCGGCCGAGTGGGGTCAGGTCGAGATAGTGGTAGGTGCTCACCATGACCTCGGCGCCGCGCCCATACGTCGAGTAGGTGTGGAAGATGTTGTCCTGGTCGCGGAGGAAGACGCTCACGGCCTGCGCGTCGCCGTTCACGGCGTACGCGAGGCCCTCCCGTTGCAGGGTCGCCTTGTCTTTGTAGTTGTACTCGACGGGCGCGACGGACTCATCGTTCGTGACGTGGAAGTCGTAGTTAAAGTCGGTTCCGGCAGAGGAGTAAAACGGGATTGTCCATTCCATCCGGGCCTTGAACTTCTCGATCTTGGCCAGCGGCGCGCGGGAGATGAGCGCGAGCGTGGTGTCGGAGGCGTGCAGGTGCTCCAGGCGGCCCACGTTGTCGATCGCGAACGAGCAAGTCGGGCAGAGGTCCTCCCCGTCCGGGTCGATGTCCATGAAGTGGTAGACGAGGAGCTGGCGGCGGCCCTCGAACAAGTCGCCGAGGTGCGCCTTACCGGCCGAGCTTTCGAACATGTACTTCTTGTCGATCCTGACCATCGGCAGTTCGCGGCGCCTCGCAGTGACCGCGTCCTGTGCCCCGCATCACTTCCTTCTCCTGCGTGAGCAGCTTCAGCCGGGCTTGCAGCCACTCGTCGTGGGACACAATCTGTGGAACAGTCATCGTCCCCTTCTTCTGTTGGTAATAGATCACGGTGTGAAAAACGGTAGGGACCCACCAAGACCGTCGTGCTCTTGTCGGCGGGCTGTAGAGGTAGACCGGGTAGCCGGCGGAAAGGGATCGGTGGGCGGGTCCGAAGGGGCTGGCTGCTCAGGGGCGGGCGGCACTAATCTCGGCACGGGGAGGCCGTCCCATCGCTGTTACCTGCCAGTCCCCGGAGCAGGGTGCGCTGTGGGCACCCTGCTCGCGGTTGGGATAGCGCCTGCGCCGTTGGGCGCGGCGGAGCTCATCGATTCAGCTGCTTCATCGCCTCGACCAGCTGCGGGTCGTCAGCCTGGAGGCGGCCGGCAAACCCCGCGTTCTCCAGCGGGTAGTGATTCATCAGGATCAGCGTCTCCGCGGTGTTGGCGATGCCGTCGTAAGCCTGGCCGACAGCGGTGAGGATCTTTTCGGCCATCTTTCGCTTGGCGTCGAGACTGGACAGTTCCGGTGCCTCGAGAAAACACACCGGCCTGATCGCCTCGGCACCCAGCCGGCCGTCCTGCGCGACGTTGTCGGCCGGGTACTCGCGCAGCCAGATTCGCACGTCGGGAATGTGGTAGGCGTCGTCGATCGCGGCGGTGAGGTCTTTCATCAGCGTCCGCTTGGCGTCGTCGCGAATTCCCGTCGGAGCTTCGACAAAGAACTGGGGCATAACAGATCTCCTTGATTTCGGTGTTCAGGGCACGGCCTAGACAGTCACTGTTGAGCGTCCACTAGCTCGTAAGTTGGACTCTACTACTATCTACTTGGTATTTACAAGTAGTAAATAGGACTGTCGTATCCCGGCTGGTAGGGTGGTGGTCATGGTGGGACGGCGCAAGTACGACGACGGCTGCGCGGTGGCTCACGCGCTTGATCTGATCGGCGAGCGCTGGGCACTGTTGGTGGTTCGAGACCTACTGCTCGGCCCCAAGCGCTTCACCGATCTGCTGGCAGGCTTGCCCGGACCCAGCCCGGACGTACTCACGCAGCGGTTGCGCGAACTCACCCAGGCAGGGGTGGTGCATCGCCGACGACTCAGCCCGCCCGCTGCCTCCTGGGTGTACGAGCTGACCAGCTGGGGAGCCGAGCTGGCGCCGATCGTGGTGGGGCTCGCCAAATGGGCCAGCCGCTCACCGGGCATGCGCTACGACGCCCCGCTCGGGACAGACTCCCTGGTGCTCTCCCTCGAAGCGCTCTTCGACGGCCCCGCCGCGGCCGGTTTCGAAGCGACGATCGCACTACACTTCGGCGATGAGCGGTTTCAGGTCTGCATCGCCGACGGTCAGCTCACGGTCACTCGCGGTGAGACCGACCGTCCAGACGCCGCACTCGACACCGATCAGGCCACCCTGCTCTCGTTGCTGCGCACCGACCGTCCCCTTGACGCCGCGGTCGCCAGCGGTGAGCTCCGCCTCGCCGGCGACCGCGGGGTCATAGAGAGCTTCCGGCGGCTATTCCCACCCCCGCAACCGGTACCGGTCGCCGACCGCACCTAGACACCCGCTGGCGAGCTGACGTCAGTCAGTTGGTCGGTCAAACCGGGTGTCGCCGTCGTCGAGGGGGCCCGGTTGAACCGTCCGGCCCGCAAGCGGGCCGTCAGGCATGCGCGAATCCACGACTGGGCGTCGTCGCGGCGAACCGAATGTTGGGTGCGGGCAACAACGCCGGCACGAATGTCGTTGTCAGTCATGGTGACTATTCCCTTCCAAGGACTCCGCGCACCGTGCGCGTCGGAACCGCGGCAGTCAGCGGGCAATCTTGAAGTTGAAGATGGGCGTGCCGAGGCTCGTCATGACCAGCAGTCGGATCTTGACCATCATCTCGGTGGCGCGGGCGGTGCTGATGCCGCCCAGGTCGATGACATCGACCCAGCCGAACGACATCAACAAGTCGGTGACGACCCGCTTGGCCTCGGGGTCGTCGCCCGACACGAAGACGCTGTGTTCGTTGTCCGCTACGGATTTGGGTGTGGTCATGACATCGCCGACCATGGTGTTGAGCGCTTTGACGACCCGGGCGTCGGGAAACGCTCGCTGGATCTGCTCACCGAGCGAGTCACCGTCCTTGACGAAGAGGTTCGGCGGGAAACCCTGCGTGAATTCGAGTGGGTTGGAGACGTCGAGCAGCACCTTTCCCGCGAGATTGGCCGCGCCTGCCTCCGCCAATGCGGCGATCGACCCGGCGCCAGCGGTGGCGTTGACGAACAGGTCGGCATCCGATGCGGCGACGGCGAATGGCGCCAGGCCGATGTCGGGGTGGTCCTGGGCCCAGACGGCATATGCGACGTTGCCCATCCGGTCGGGCTGGCTCCTGTCGAGGGTTGCCGTCACATCGCGTGTGCCAATGGTGATGTCGTGACCGAGACCGGCCAACCCACCCGCGAGGGTGCGGCCCGCGAACCCACTGCCCAATACGGCAATCTTCATCGTGCTCCTCGTTCCTGTCGAAGTGATCGACATATGGACCGCGCGCCGCCGGTAAAGGAATCGCCAGCTCTCCGACCGCTGCGCAAAAACGGCGACCGACCGTTCACCGACCTACTGAGACAGGTGCGGCGGTGGCCAGCCAGTCGAGCTCTTGCTACGTGATCCACGAGATGACGGCGGTCACAGTCCACGACGAATCACCGCCCCGTGCCCGGGTGAAACGCGCGCCGGGGCGCCTCTCGCTGGCCTTGGGCCCCGGCGATTCCTTTCCGGCGGCTCTCCGGTCTATTCATGGGAAGTGCCGTGACGTTGGCGCCGGGCCATGAACCGCGCTTGCAACTCGCCATTGACGAACGTCATCAGAGTGCTCCCCTCTGTCGGATGTCAACCGACAGTGCGGGACTCCACGCCGACCGGCGCGAAGGCCAACCGGCGTGGCGCAACCCTGTCGCCAATCAGGCCTTCGACGGCTTCAATCCACACACGAAGGTGGTATCAGAACCGAGACACAACCGTGGCCCGCGGACGCGCCGACCGTCGATCCTACAAGGACCGCCCGCCCTGACCTGGGCCATCTCACCCGCAGAGCTGAATTGGCAACCGGGACTGAGAAAATGCAACGCGGAATGAGACGTTACAACGCGGCGCCCAGAACGGCGCCACCACGCATCATCAACACGTGGGCATGGTACGGCGCTGTAACCACCGCCGAGCTTGTCATGGCTCCGTACCATTACCTCGTTGTCGTCGCGTTGGCGCTGCATCGGTGCCGAGCCACTGAGCATCACTTCGCCGGCGGCGTTGACCGACTTGATTGCTGCTGTAACCAATGAAATTCGTGTGCGTTCCGCAGTGCTTCCACGGCCTCACCGTCGCCGCTTCTTACACTCCCGGTGATCCAAACGAGTGCGACTTCGTCTCGCTGTCGGTAAACCAATTGCCATGACCTCCGTGGATCACGCGACTCGTTCCCTGCCCGGTTCGCCCGAGTGGGCTGACCTGTTGGCCCAGGTCGCAAGCGGAGCGAAAGACCGAGACCTCGACGACGAGAACCCATTTGACCAAGTTGCCTGGCTCAAGCGCGCCGGCTTCGGCGCCCTTCGGCTGCCCGAACATCTCGGCGGCGCGGGATTTTCGGTGCCGCAGCTGTTCTCCGCGGTGATCGACGTCGCGCACGCCGACCCCATTGTGGCCCATATCTTTCGGACGCACTTCTGGTTCGTCGAAGAGCGGTTGCGCACCGCCGATGACCCATTGTCCGCGCGCTGGCTGCACAAGGTCGCCGAGGACAAGATCTTCGGCAACGCATTCAGCGAGAAGGGCTCGCTGGCTGTGGGCAGCCTGGTCTTCAACACCCGCCTGCTACCCACCGACGGGGGTGGATATCGGCTGGACGGCGAGAAGTACTACAGCACCGGCACGCTGTTCTCCGACTATCTGACCGTCGCGACCACCACCGATCACGACTCGGTCGCCACCGTTGTCGTGCCTGCAAACCGCGACGGTGTCCGACTGATCGACGACTGGGACGGCTTTGGGCAGCGCCGCACCGGCACCGGCACCACGGTGTTCACCAACGTGGCGGTGTCGGCCGACGAGGTCCTATCCGACACGCCGTATGACGCCGACCCGGCGCCGACGGTGCAGTACGCGTCGCTGCAGCTGTACATCCATGCGGTGGTCGCGGGCATCCTCGCCTCGGTGGTCGACGACGGAATCGCGCTGCTGCGCTCGCGGGAGCGCAGCTTCAGCCATGCGCTGTCCGAACGCCCCGCCGATGACCCGCTGTACCAGAAGCAACTCGGCGAACTGGCCGCCACGGCCTACATCGCAAGGGCCGCGGTGCTCGACGCCGCTGCGGCGATTGCCGCGGCCACCGCGTCGGAAACGGACGGGGTGCCCGACGCGCAGCTGGCCGCCGAGGCGCAGCTGAAGGTCGCCAAGGTCAAGGTGCATCTCGACGACGTCGCGCCGCAGGCCGCCACCCGGCTGCTGGAACTCGGCGGCGCAAGTGCGGCCAGCCGCCAGCGCAACCTGGATCGGCACTGGCGCAACATCCGCACCATCACGCTGCACAACCCGGTGGCCTACAAGGCGCGGGTGATCGGCCAGAACCTGTTGCACGGCACGCCCATTCCGGCCAACGCCTATTTCTGAATTACATCGTGCGACTGTGGAATGGTAACCGCGCTCAACGCGGCATCTGCTCCACGAATCGCAGACAGGAGCACCGGGCAAGATGACAAGGCAACTGCACCTGGGTGGCTTCCAGATCGCCTCGCAGGTCACGCACTCCCATGCGGCGTGGCGTCATCCGGGCAGCAACACCGACTTCACCACACCGGCCTACTACCACCGCATCGGCCGGATCCTCGAGCGGGGGAAGTTCGACTTCCTGTTCTTCGCCGACCTGCTGGCCGCCCCTGTGCGGTTCGGTAACGACATCACCGAGCCGCTGCGCCGCGGCACCCAGGCCACGGCGACGCTGGACCCGTCGATCGTCGCGGCCAGCATCGGCGCGGTGACCTCGAAGCTGGGCATCGCGATCACCAAGTCCGCCACCTATTTTCACCCCTACGAGCTGGCACGTATTTTCGCCAGCCTCGATCACATCACCCAGGGCAGGGTGGCGTGGAACATCGTCACCTCGCTGACCCAGGGCGAGGCGCAGAACTTCGGTCACGACGAACACCTGGACCACGAGTTCCGCTACCAGCGCGCGAACGAGTTCGTGGAGGCGACGCTGAAGTTGTGGTCAAGCTGGGATCCTGACGCACTCGTGCTGGACAAGGCCAGCGGGGTGTTCGCCGACCCATCGCGGATCCGCCATGTCGACCACGACGGCGAGTTCTTCCGTACCCGCGGACCGTTGAACGTGCCACACTCGCCGCAGGGCCGGCCGGTGCTCATCCAGGCCGGATCGTCGAACACCGGAAAGGATTTCGCGGCACGCTGGGCCGAGGCGATCTTCGAGATCGATCCGACGGCGGAAGGCCGGCGCGCCTACTATGACGACATCAAGTCACGCGCTGTGAACTTCGGCCGTGACCCCGACAAGGTGCTGATCTTCCCGGCGTTCATCCCGTTCATCGGCGAAACTGAATCCATCGCTCGCGAGAAGCAGGCCTTCCACAACGAGCTGGCCGACCCGATCTCCGGGCTGATCACATTGAGCGTGCACACCGATCACGACTTCTCCGGCTACGACCTGGACGCGCCGGTCGAGGACGTGCAAGTGACCGGCACACAGGGGTTGTTCGACGCGGTGCGCCGCGTCGCCAACCGGGACAGCCTCACGCTGCGCGATGTCGGCAAATGGTACGCGCAGGGCGTGCTGCTGCCCCAGTTCGTCGGCACCGCTGAACAGGTCGCCGACCAGATCGAGGAGTCGTTCAACGCGCGCGAGGCCGACGGCTTCATGGTCTCGGCGGCCCAAACCCCGGGCACCTTCAACGATTTCGTCGACTCGGTGGTTCCGCAACTGCAGCGGCGCGGCCTGTTCCGCACCGAGTACACCGGCGACACGCTGCGCGACCATCTCGGGCTGAGCGCGGCGACCTTCGATGCGCCGCAACGCACCCCCGTGTCGGTCGCGAGCTGAAGTCAGCGCCATGGAAGCTCGGTATAGAAGAATTGGCGACGTTAAAGAAAGGGCAGCGTGCTGGTGGTGCCTCGACCACCAGGCAGTTGTAGCTGTGCACGACTCGGTCTGGTTGTGTTCCCCACCGCGATCACGCTAGCTCTGGACACCGAGACGTGAGCGCACCGTGGTGAGTTCGGATACTGTCACTCCGCTGGTTGCGCAACCGACGGATCGGTCGATGACGCTGCGTACAGCGCTGCTGGCCAGCCTAGTTGGCACCACCATCGAATGGTACGACTTCTTCCTCTACGCCACTGCGGCGCGCCTGGTCTTCAACCACGCATTCTTCCCCCGACCAGACTTCGTTCGTGGGCACACTGCTGTCCTTCGCCACATTCGCGGTGGGTTTCGTCGTAAGACCGTTGGGCGGCTTCGTTTTCGGCCACTTCGGTGATCGCATCGGCCGCAAGCGCACCCTGGCATTGACCATGGCACTCATGGGCGGCGGTACCGCGCTAATGGGCGCACTTCCGACCGCGGTACAGATCGGGGTGCTGGCGCCGGTGCTGCTTCTGGTGCTGCGCGTCGCGCAAGGTTTCGCACTCGGCGGCGAATGGGCCGGCGCGGTGCTGTTGGCCGTGGAGCACAGTCCACGGCACCGTCGCGGTCTGTTCGGCAGCGTGCCGCAAATCGGTCTCGCGCTCGGCCTCGCCCTGGGCACAGGGGTTCTCGCGCTCCTGCAAGCGCTGCTGTCACCGCGGACATTCGACACCTATGGGTGGCGAGTGGCGTTCCTACTCAGCGTGGTGCTGGTGGGCGTGGGTATCGCGGTACGACTGAAAGCCTCCGAGACCCCAGCTTTTGAGCGGGTCCGCGCTCAAGGCGAGCGTTCGGCAATGCCGATCCGCGAGGTTTTTCGGTCGCCGGCACTGAGCGCGACCGTGCTGGGCATGCTGTCGCGATGGGGCGAAGGTGCCGCATTCAACACGTGGGGGGTCTTTGCCATCTCATATGCCACCGCTATCTCACGGCCACCGCGGCGATCAGCGTCGTCGCCACCCTGCTGCTGCGCCCGACGTCGCAGGAGCACCCACCCACATCAAGGTCGACGGCTGCGTCGGTCAGTCCTTCATCCGGTCCTACGCAACACTGACCAGCTCCACCACCGACGACGTGGTCGCCCACTACGGCGTCACCAAAAGCCGTCTGACAGGCAGGCAGGCCGACAACTGTTGTGAACCGCCACGCAGCGACATTGTAAAAACATGCTGATTCAAAGGTGAGGTGACGGTCGGCGCCGACGACGACGTCAGCGAAACACCCCTTCCGCTCAGGTATTTCACGAGATGTCTTATCAGGATCGTCGCGACCTTCGTCACTACCCGTCGCGCGTGATTGAATCAGAAGTATCCGCTTCCCGGGAGCCGGGTGCCGCGGACGTAGTGCGCGCCGATCGCCTGCGCTTTGTACGAGGTCGGGTTGTGCGAAGCCAGCGTCCGGATGTCGCGCCAATGACGGTCCAGCAGGTGGGACTGGCGCACCACCGATGCGCCGCCGACGTCGAACACCTGTGACGCCGCCTTCTGCCCAAGGGCGTCGACGACGACCTTGGCCGCGGCCGCCCGCAACGACGCCTCGTGCGCCAGATTCAGGTCCGGGTCAGTGCCGCGCACCGCCGCGTCGAAGGCGACCGCGAGCGCGTCGGCCGCGGCCAGCACGGTCGCCTCGGCCGCGAACGCTGCACTGGCGATCTCGCCGATTTCGCGCTGCAACAACGGATCGTCGGGGGCCGACAGCGTCGGTGCCCATGCGAAGCTGCGTGCCCGCTGACGCACATGCGCGACGGCGTCCACGCGCAGCGCATGCAGCACACCACCTATCAGCGCGGTGACGTACAGCTGAAAGAAGGCTCCCGACAAGTAGAGCGGCGGCGGCTCGCTGCCGGCGTCCGGCGGTGCGAACGGCAGCAGCTCCTGCGGCGCGACCGCCACGTTCTCGAAGATCGCGGTGCCGGTGCCGGTTGCACGCTGCCCCATGCCGTCCCAGTCGTCGAGCACGGTGACGCCATCGCGGTCGGTGGGGACCAGCACGATCACCGTCGCACCGTCCGGATCGCTCGCGAGCACCTCAGCGTAGTCCGCATACAGCGTGCCGGTGGTGAAGTACTTCGTGCCATTCAGCCGGAAGCCGTCGCCCTCTCGCGTAAGCCGGGTTTGCCAGGTGAACTCCCCGACCGTCGTCGAACCGATCTCCGTCGACGCGTTGCCCACGATCGCGCCGCGCAGCGCCAGATCGATCACGCGCCGCTGTTGGTCCGCGTCCAGACGCAGGCGCTCCTCGACGTGGGCGAAGTGCCCACGCAGGATGTGCGCGACGTTCACGTCGGCCGTCGCCAACGCGATCACGACCGCGAATAGTTCGCGCAGGCTCGCACCGCCGCCACCGTCCTCGCTGGGAATCCGCAAGGCGCCGAGGCCCTCGTTCCGCACAAGATCGATTGCGGCGAAGGGCCGTTCGCCAGTGCGCTCGCGCTCGAGTGCATCCTCGCCGATGGTCGCAATCAACCGGGCCAACCGATCCGAGCCGTAGGTGACGGGCTCGGTGCGTGACTCTGTCAGAGTCATCGCGTTACCTCCTCTGTCACTCGGCGGCAGCGAGCCGCTCGGTGTGTATCGGGCAGCCGCGGGCCCCGGCCAAACAGCTTGTCGCGCAGGGTTCCCTCGCTGTAGGCGGTCTTGTACGCCCCGCGGCGCTGCAGTTCCGGCACGACGTACTCGACGAAGTCGGCGAACGAGCCGGGGGTGATCACGTTAGTGAGGTTGAAGCCGTCCACATCGGTCTCCTCGACCCACTCCTGCAGCTCGTCGGCCACCTGTGACGGCGATCCCACGGTGAAACCACCCTCGACGCCGATCGCGTGCGCGTCGATGAAGTCGCGCAGTGTCCACTGACCCTGTCCGAACATCGTCACTGACGACTTCAGGTACTCGTTGTCGGTGACGGCGACCGGGTCATCGAGGTCGAACCGGGAGAGATCGCTGCCCAGCCATCCCGACCACAGCGCGAGTGCGCCGTCGGAATCGATGTAGCGCCGGAAGTCGTCGTGTCGCGCCTGCGCTGCCTGTTGCGTGGCGCCGGTGACGACCACGTGGCCGTTGACGATCTTGACATCGTACGGATCGCGACCGGCTGCCGCCGTTCGGGCGCGGATGTCGGCCACGGCTTCGCGCAGTACCTCCTTGGTCGGCGCGCCGATGAACACGACTTCGGCGTTCTCCGCGCCGAACTGGCGCCCTCGGTTGGACGCACCAGCCTGGTAGAGCACCGGCGTTCGCTGTAGCGAGGGCTCGCACAGGTGGATGCCGGGTACGCGAAAGTGCCTGCCCTCGTGCTCGATTGGGTGCACCTTGGCGGGGTCGGCATACTCCGGGCGGCCGGGGTCGGTGCCGACGGCGTCGTCTTCCCACGAGCCCTCCCACAGCTTATATAGCACTTCGGTGTACTCGTCGGCGATGTCGTAGCGGTCGGCGTGCGGGGTGATCGTGTCCAACCCGTGGTTGCGTGCCGCGCTCTCTAGGTAGCCGGTGACGATGTTCCAGCCCACGCGGCCCTTGGTGAGGTGGTCGAGAGTGGACATCCGCCGTGCGAACGAATACGGATGCTCGAACGACGTGGCCGCCGTGATGCCGAATCCGAGGTGCGTTGTCGCTGCCGCCATAGCCGGCACGAGAAGCAGCGGGTCGTTCACCGGGACCTGGGCTCCTGCGCGCAGCGCCGCCTCCGGTCCGCCGCCGTACACGTCGTAGATGCCGAGCACGTCGGCGATGAAGAGGCCGTCGAACAGGCCGCGCTCGAGCAGTTTGGCGAGGTCGGTCCAGTACTCGAGATCCTTATAACCCGCGGCCTGCGACTCGGGGTGTCGCCACGTGCCGGCCACAATGTGGGTGACGCAGTTCATGTCGAACGCGTTGAGGTGGATCTGACGGGTCACGACTGGCCTCCGAGAGCGGGTTCAGGCTCGACGACCGGCAGGCTCGTGAGCAGTTGACGGGTGTACGGGTCGCGCGGCGTCTCGAATATCTCTGTGGCAGTGCCGGATTCGACGACGCCGCCGTCGCGCATCACCAGAACACGGTCGGCAACGTGGTGGATGACGCCGAGATCGTGTGAGATGAACAGGTAGCTCAGCCCGAGCTTCTGCTGCAGGTCGGAAAGAAGGTCGAGCACCTGAGCCTGGATTGTCACGTCTAGTGCCGACACCGGTTCGTCGCAGACGATCAGCGACGGCTCCGGCGCGAGCGCGCGTGCGATGGCGACGCGTTGGCGCTGGCCGCCCGACAGCAGCAGGGGTCGCCGGCCAAGGTGCTCGTCGCCCAGTCCGACGTCGGCCAGCAGTTCACGGGTGCGACGGTGCCGCGCTGCGGAGTCCGGGTAGACGTCAGTGGGCAGTGCGTCCTCGACGATCCGGCGCACCGTCCAGCGCGGATCGAACGAACCCAGCGGGTCCTGGTAGACCACCGAGATGCGGCGGCGGCGCGGCCGTCGCTGCGCTTCGGTCGCCTCGCTCCACGGCTCGCCGGCCAGCCGCACGGTTCCCGCGTCGGGCTGCAGCAACGCCAGCGCCAGGCGCGCCGTCGTGGTCTTGCCGGACCCGGACTCGCCGACGATGCCGAGCGTCTCGCCCACGCCGATTGTGAACGAGACATCCTCTACCGCCGCCCTCTCCACGCCGTCGGGTCCGCCGAACCGCTTCACCAGACTGTCGGCCTGCAGCACGATCCCATCGGCTGGCGGCTCGCTGCAGTGACCCGCGTGGACCGGCCGGGGCGGCACATTCGAGAGCCGAGTGCCCTTCCGGTGCGCCGCGGGTACAGCGTCCAGCAGCGCCTGCGTGTACGGATCACGCGGTTGGGTGAGCACGTCGGCGACGGCGCCCTCCTCGACCAAGCGGCCGTCGCGCATCACCGCGATGCGGTCCGCGAGGCGGCTCACTACGGCGAGGTTATGGCTGATGAGGATGAGGCCCGTGCCCCGCTCCTTCATCGCCTGGAGAAGGTCAAGGATCTGTGCCTGGATCGTCACGTCGAGCGCCGTCGTCGGCTCGTCGGCGATCACGAGCGGTGGGTCGAGCGCGATGGCCGACGCGATCAGCGCACGCTGGCGCTGCCCGCCCGATAGCTCGTGCGGAAGCTGGCGGGAGCGCAGCTCCGGCTCGGGCACACCGACGGCGGTGAGCAACTCCAGGACGCGCTCGCGCCGCAGGGCGCCGCCGCCGAACCGGTGCAGCCGAAGCGTCTCCGCGATCTCCCGACCGACTGTGCGGAGGGGATCGAGCGACACAAGCGCGTCCTGCAGCACGAACCCGACTTCACGGCCGCGCACCCGCCGCCAGTCCCGATCGCGGTGGTGTAGCACGGGCTTTCCGCGCAGCTCGAGCCGCGTTGCTGTCACGTGCGACGAGGCTCCGGCGAGGCCTAGCAGCGTGCGCGCCGTCACGCTCTTGCCGGAGCCCGATTCGCCCACGATCGCGAAGCACTCGCCGGGCGCCACCTCGAACGAGACGCCGCGCACCACCTGACGCCGGTCCCGACCGGCGCCGAAGGCGACGGTCAGGTCCTCGACCCGCAGCAGAGCCTTCGCGCGATCCGCGTTCGCTTCTCGCCGTGCCATCATGTGAGCCGCCCCTCGAGGCGCTGCTGCAGGTAGCGGCCGAGCACGGTCACGGCCAGCGTGCAGCCGATGATCGCGAGGCCGGGGAACAGCTCGAGCCACCACGCCGTCGATACGAAGTCGCGGCCGGCGTCGAGCATCGCGCCCCACTCCGGTGCGGGCGGCGCAACGCCCAGGCCGAGGAAGCTCAGCGACGACGCCCACACGATCGACTGACCGACGCCCATCGTCGCGAGTACCACCAGTGGTCGCATCGCGTTGGGGAACACGTGCTGTGCGACGATCCGTCTCGGCTCGTGCCCGAGAGCCGTTGCGGCGCTGACATAATCGGATCCCTTCACGGCAATCACCTGGCCTCGGACCATCCACGCGTAGCCAGCGGCCGAACCGATCGCCACCGCCACGATCTCGGTGGCCACGCCCGGCCCGAACATCGCGATGAACAGCAACGCGAGCAGCAGCCCAGGGAGGGCCAGCACCACCTCGAGAAAACGGCTGATCGCGCCGTCGCAGATGCGGCCGCCGAGTCCGGCGGCGAAGCCGAACGCGATGGCGGCAAGCAGCGCCAGCGCGGTGGCTCCGACGCCGATCAACAGTGAACTGCGTGCGCCGAACACGACGCGCGTGTAGATGTCGCGACCGGACGCGTCCGTGCCGAACCAATGGTCGAGCGACGGTCCCCGCAACGCGGCCTCGATGTCGGTGTCGAAGGGCGACCCACTCGTGAAAGCCGATGGCACCACGGCCCACGCCAGCACCAGCGCAAGGAACAGTGCGGCGACGTACACCGTTGGCCGGAACACATGAGCGTCCCGGATTTGCAGGCCCGAGCGGACTGCGACGGCGTCGGCGACGTCGACGGCCATCGTCACGCGCTCCGCAGCCGTGGGTCGGCGCGCACGAAGGCCACGCGCACAAGAAGATTCGCGATCACATACACCGCTGCGACCAACAATGTCACGCCCACCACGACCGGCATGTCGTGCGAGGTGACGGCATCGACCAGCACCCGGCCGAGGCCAGGACGGACGAACACCGACTCCACGATCACGGCCGTCGAGAACAGCGAACCGAGCGCCCATCCCGACAGCGTCAGGCCGGGCAGGACGGCGTGGCGCAGGGCGTGGCGCCAGCGCACGCCGAAGTCGCTCATCCCGCGTGCCCGTGCCGAGACGGCGAACGGTTGCGCCATCACAGACGAGAACTCGTCGCGGGTCACCTGGCCGAGGAAGCCGGCGAGCGGCAATGCGAGCGTCAGCGCGGGAAGCACCAACCCTTCGAATCCACCGTCGCCGACTACCGGCAGCACGTGCAGGTGGAATGCGAACACGACCAGCAGCACGATCCCCAGCCAGTACTGCGGGAGGGCAGCGAGTAGGGTCTCGAGACCCGAACCGAGTGCGGCCACCGAGCGATTCCGATGCGCCGTCACCAGCGTCACCGCGACGGCGATGAACCAGGCGGCGAGCAGCGCGGTGATGGTCAGTGTCACGGTCGAACCGATCTGCTGCCCGATGATGTCGGTCACCGGCTGCTTGCGGATGTACGACGTCCCAAGATCGCCCCGCAGCAGTCCACCGAGGTAGTCGAGATACTGCACGAGTACCGGCCGGTCGAAGCCGTACTGCGCGTTGACCGCGGCTATCTGCTCCGGGGACGGCTTCGCGCCTGCGCCGCCCAGGATCGTCTGGGCGGGGTCGGTCGGCATCAACTGCTGGGCGATGAACGTCAGCGTGGCCGCGCCCCACAGCACGCCGACGACGCCCGCAACGCGGCCGAGCACTGGCCGCAGACTCATCGCGCGAGCCACGCGTCGTGCAATACCGGCTCCCCCTCCGACGCTTCGATCCAGACGTCCTGCAGTCGCTTCTTCGCCACCAGCCGAGTGGTCTGCGGGTACAGACCGAGGTGATAGGCGTTCTGCGCGACGAGATCCTGCACCTGACCGTAGAAGTGCTGCTGCTGTTCGGGATCGTTGGAGGCGGCGACCTGGTGCAGCGGCGCGTCGATCGCCGGGTTTGTCACCCACGACATGTTGTTGCCCGGGGCGAGGTTCAGTGAATCTGTCGAGTAGACGATCGAGAGCACCAACGGCGTGGGACTGTTCCAGTACGCGCCCGTGAGCCCCTCGTAGGCGTCCTTGTTCGTGAACGCGGCGAAGTACTGATCCTGTGGGGTCGGCTTCAGTACGACGTTGAAGCCGATCTCCTTTTCCGCCGCCTGGATGTCCTGGAATAAGGTCACGTCGGTCGGTGGTGTGTCCCCGGGGTCCGATGAGTAGATGAACGTCGCGCTCAGCTGCTTTCCGCCCTTGGTCCGGAATCCGTCCGCGTCGCGCTGCGTCCAGCCCGCGGCGTCGAGCAGCTGGTTGGCCTTGGCGGGATCGTTGGCATAGAAGGTGCGCAGATCTTTCTTGAAGAATGGTGTCGTCGAGGACAGCGGGCCCGGCTCCCAGTTGAAGACCCCGAGATAGGCGCTCTTGACGGCCGCTTCGGCGTTGGAGCCGCGGATGAACGCCTGCCGCACGGCGACGTCGTCGAACGGAAATCGGGTGGTGTTGAGCGCGATCCCATTCGGCAGGCCGGTGTGGGTGAACTCCTGCAGGACCAGGTTCGGGTCACTCTTGAGCGCCGCGTTCTGCTGCGGCGGCGGGTTGAAGATGAGGTCGGCACCCTGGCCCGCAACCGCGGCGAATCGGACCGAGCCGTCCTCGAGGAACTTCCAGCTGATGTGATCGAGGTACGCCGGGCCCTGGTGCTTGGCGTCAGCGGGCGCGGAGTTGTAATTGGGGTTGCGGTCGAGCTCGACGCTTTGGCCGTGGACCCACTGCTTGACAATGAACGGGCCTGTCCCGACCGGTGACTGGCAGTTGGCGTCCAATCCGCGGGCAAGCGCGTTCGGCGACTGGATCCCGAAGAAGGCCTGCGAAAGTACTTGCAGCAGCGCCGAATACGGGGTCGACAGCGACAGCTCAAACGTTGACGGATCGACCGCCCGCGAGGACTTGTAGTACGGCTTCAGATAGCCGGCGTCGGTCAGCGACTGCGTCGCCGGATCGAGCATATGCTCGAAATTCGCCTTCACGGCAGCCGCGTCGAGCGGTGTGCCGTCGTGAAACTTGACGCCCTGCTTGATCTTGAAGATGTAGGTCAGGCCGTCCGGCGAGATCGTCCACGAGCCCGCCAGCCACGGCACGACCGTGCCATCTCGCTTCTCGGAAACCAGCGAGTCCAGATATTGCCGCGCAACGTAGGTCTGCGGCATATCGCCCAGGTTGTGCGGGTCGAGGCAGGTCGGCTCGCGATCGGCGCCATAGACGATCGAGCCGCCGCTGACGGGCGGTCCGGCGGCAGTTGAGGATGACGTGCCGCCCGAATTGCTGCCGCCGCAGCCGGCGAGCAGGAGCGCGATGGCTAGTACTGCGAGGCCTGGAAAGGCGTTGGTTCCGGGAGTGGGCATCGCTGGCTGTTCTTTCGGTCGATGTGGAGCAGCCGACACGACGCGGGCGGTCATGGGGATCAGAGATGATCTCGGCGGAGCTCGTCAATGATGGCTCCGTGACAATGCCGCAGCGAGATCCGTAGCGGTAGCAATCAAACCGGCGCGATTCTTTCTCTGGCACCCCCAGGGCCGCCACGCGACGGTGTGATGCCGCTCATGCGGACTTTGAATCGTGTTGATAGAAAACGGTGATCGCGATCGGCCTTGCGGCGACACTGCTGCCAGTGAGCCGTACTATTCGCTTGACGTGGCGGCATTCGTGCCGGTGAAACTGCATTGGTTCCTGCCTACCTATGGCGACAGCCGGCTGATCGTCGGCGGCGGCCACGGAACCCCCGCCGGAGTCGCTCATAGCGACCGCGATGCGTCCATCGACTACCTCGCGTCCATCGTCCGGGCAGCCGAGTCGTTCGGGTTCACCGGCGCGCTGATTCCGACGGGCGCGTGGTGCGAGGACGCGTTCGTCACCGCCGCGCTGCTCGCGCGCGAGACGACCTCGCTGGCGTTTCTCGTCGCCTTCCGGCCCGGCCTCGTCAGTCCCACGCTCTCGGCGCAGATGGCCGCCACGTTCGCCCGGCATGCGCCGGGCCGCATCCTGCTCAACGTCGTCGTCGGCGGAGAGGCACACGAGCAGCGGGCCTTCGGCGATCACCTGAACAAGGACGCGCGGTATCAGCGTGCCGATGAGTTCCTCGACGTCGTCCGCCGGTTGTGGGCCGGTGAGATGGTGACGGCGCACGGTGAACACATCCACGTCGACGAAGCGTCGCTGGCGACATTGCCGAATCCTGTTCCGCCGCTGTACTTCGGCGGCAGCTCGGCCGCGGCCGGGCCGGTGGCCGCACACCATGCCGACGTTTACCTGACCTGGGGTGAGCCGCCTGCGGCGGTACGAGAAAAGATCGAATGGATCAGTGCGGCGGCCGCCGAAAATGGCCGCTCGGTGCGATTCGGCATCAGGCTGCACACCATCTCGCGGGACAGCGCCGACGTAGCGTGGTCACAGGCGTACAAACTCGTCGATGCGCTCGACGATGAGACGGTCCGCTCGGCGCAGGCAGGCCTGAGTCGCAGCCAATCCGAGGGTCAGCGCCGGATGCTCGCGTTGCACGAAGCCAACCGCGCCGACGGCAGCTGGCACGACGCACGCGCCCTCGAGATCGCACCGAACCTGTGGGCGGGGGTCGGTCTGGTCCGTGGTGGCGCCGGCACCGCACTCGTGGGCAGCCACACCGACGTCGCCGACCGGATCGCCGAATACGCGGACATCGGGATCGACGAGTTCATCTTCTCGGGCTATCCGCACCTCGAGGAGCTCTTCTGGTTCGGCGAGGGCGTGGTGCCGATCTTGCGCGACCGTGGTCTGTTCGACAGTGGCCGCGTGGACGCGGCGCCTGTGTCGATTCCCTTTATCGGCGCGGCACGGTGACCGTTATCGGAGCGGCACGGTGACCGCCCCCAGCGCTGCAGACAAGATCGCCTCTGTCGAGCGCGCGCTGGACGTGGCTCAGCGGCTCGCTACGGAGTTCGGCGCGCAGGCCGCTGCCCGCGACGCCGACCGCGACCTGCCGCACGCACAGGTGCAAGCTCTGAAGAACTCGGGGCTGCTGGCGTTGTCGGTACCCGCCGAGTACGGAGGCATCGATGCCCCGGCGGCGGTGGTGGCCGAGGTGTTCCGGCTACTCGGGCACGCCGATCCGTCGCTCGCCCAGATTCCGCACTCGCACTTCACGTTTCTGGAAGCGCTGCGGCTGAACGGGACGGACAGTCAGAAGGCGTTCTTCTACGACCACGTCCTCACCGGGGCCCTGTTCGCCAACGCCCAGTCCGAGCGCGGGCCACAACCGATCGACGTCGACACCACCACCGTCATCGAGTCAAGCTCGGGTGATCACGTGCTGTCCGGGCGCAAATTCTATTCCACCGGAGCGCTTTTCGCGGACTGGGTGATCGTGCGGGCGTCGCAGGCGGACAGCTCCGGCGACGCGCCGACTTCATTCACACCGAAAGTGCTGGCGTTCGTTCCACGGGACGCCCAGGGGCTCCACATCATCGACGACTGGGACGGAATGGGCCAGCGGACCACCGCCTCGGGCTAGCGACACTTCAGTCCAAACCTGGACGCTAGAGGGCGAAGATCGACGCGATGGCCTTGGTCTCGTCGCCGACGGCATAGGTCAGGATGGTGACACTCCGGTTGATCAGTTCTGACCCGAAGATGTCGGTGGAACCGGCCGGATGGACGTCGGCGATGATGTCCAACTTGTCGCCGAGGGCGATCGGCGCCTCGTGCTCGATGATCACCCGCAGCGGCGCCTTGAGCAGTTCAGGGGTGGCGGACAGGTAGTTCTCGACGACGCTCCAGTAGACGCAATTGTTCATGTGGTCGAACAGGTCGATGTCGGTGAACCGCACCGGGAAATTCCAGACCTGGGTGGCATTGTCGCGGTTGCCTGGTTTGAGGTAGGCGTTCCACCGCAGCCGGTGGATGTCGGTGGTGCGTTGCAGCGCCTGCAGGAAGTCGTCGCTGATGCGCGAGGGCATCAAGGTGTCGCGGTTGATGTTGATCCAGAACGCCTCCGATTCGATCAGGCCGCCCTTGCGGCCGTCGATGCGCACCCGCGTCTCACACCACCGGGTAGAGGTGGCTGAACACCAGCGGCGCAGCCGCAGCACGTCCTGGAACTCGATCGGCCTGATCAGGTCAATGATGGTGCGCCGCACCACCCACAGTGGATGTGATTCGTCAAAGCCCAATTCGTGCACGTGGTCCTGGCCGACGTCCTGGATATGCCGGGCGGCGGCGTCGAGCCGCAGCCGGCCGGCGCGGTCGATGTCGGCCACCCGTAGCGGCCACTCACGCTCGAACACGTCGGGATGACGGTCGGGGACGGGCATCAATACTTTGTCCAGTGCCATCACAGTCCCCTTCCTCAGCCCTTCGGCGTGATCATGCCCGCACGGGTGCGTCGACGGCGAGGTGTGTGTCGGATGGTGCAGGAGCTTGAGCGCGTGGGCCTGGACGTGCCGCGGCTGGGGCCGCCTCGAAAAGGCGCAGCACCGCGAACAGCCCTTGGGCGGCGCGGCCGGCGCCAGGGGCCCCCGGCCCGACCGGCTCGTGTGGAAAACCAGAGGACTGCGTCGCTGTTGGGCTTCTCGTCTTCCCAGGTGTGCACCCCTGAGCGCATCGGCGCGGAGCTGGCGCCCGTTCTGGTCGATAGCCAGTTCCCAGGCTGGTCGTCATTGCCGATACGCCCGGTGGCCCGCCAGGGAGTTGATAACCGTAGCTTCCGGCTTGGCGATGATCTTCTGGTGCGTCTGCCAGGCCGGCAAGTGGTACGCCCACCAGGTCGCCAAGGAGCAGACCTGGCTGCCACGGCTAGCCCCCATGCTGCCGCTGCCGATCCCCGAACCCCTCGCCCGCGCTGCGCCGACGGTCATCTACCCGTATCCCTGGTCAATCTATCGATGGATCGAGGGCTCCACCGCGGCCGATACGATCACCGACTGGGGTCAGATCGCTTAACCCTTGGCCCGATTTCTCGCCGCACTGCACTCGGTTGATCCACGTGGTGGCCCAACACCGGGCGTGCACAACTTCTTTCGCGGCGCATCCGTTGGTGTTTACGCCGACGAAACCAATAGCGCGATCGAGACCCTGGGAGCCGAAATCAGTCGCACGGGTGCGCAATCCGTGTGGGCCGCGGCCACCGCCACCACCTGGACAGGACGACCACGGTGGTTTCACGGAGACGTCAGCGCCAACAATCTGCTCACCCGCAATGGTCGGCTGTGCGCGGTCATCGACTTCGGCAGCAGCGGAGTGGGCGACCCAGCCTGCGACACCGTCATAATTGCAGTCAAACCTGAGAATCTACAACGGAACAAGCAGCTATACAACAATGGTTAATCTAGGTTCTCGCCGTTGACTGCATCTCGCAACCGTCATGACCAGCACCGCCCCTGGTTGTCTCACCACGGTGGCACACCGGTTTGTCTCACGAGGCGCTGCATATCCTACGACCCGACGCGGGCGGACGGGGTTCTGACCACTCCGCGCAGCTACGGGGGTCAGGTGTGGCGTGCTGCGTCTTGGACGAGCTGTCCGCGGGAGGTGAGCCCGAGCTTGTTGTAGACGTGGGTGAGATGGGTTTGCACCGTTCGCGGTGAGATGAAAAGCCTTGTGGCGACGTCCTTATTGCCGAGCCCGTCACTGACCAGTCGGACGACGTCATGCTCGTCGGAGTTAGCGATTCCCATCCGCTTGTCGGTCGCTTGCGGTCGCCGCGCCGAGCTGGGCGTAGGCAATGGCCTCCTCGGTCGATAAGACCGCTCCGTCTGCCGAGCCGGCAAGTGATTAGGATTCACGGCGCGGATGTAACGGCGCGCATGGTTGGCTCGTCAGCGCGATCTGGCAGTCACCGAGAGGATCCGCCCGGGTCGACAAGTCCTGTGGTCAGCCGATCCGGCCGAACGTCATACACGAAAGACAAGTAGCGCCGCGCTTTTGAGCACGTCGTCGTTACTCCTGAAAGGCCACGACACGTTCAGAGCTTCGCGACCGCGGCTCGTGCCTCCTCAAACCCGGCGCCGGTCAGCTCGCGGTACCGCTTGACAGCGCCGAGCCGGTCACCGGCATGCGCGAGCTCGACTACTTCGGTCGGAACGGGACGCAGTGACCTGAATGTCGCTGTATACGGCTGGCATACGTTTCCTCTCGACGATGTGCTTTACAAAGTGCCAACGAAACGAGATGACGCTATTGCTCGAACGATATACAGCAACAGCTGTTCCCCAGAACCAACTCGTTCGGGCTGTTTGATGGTTCTACGCAAGAGCGACGCGTTGCGAGTGCTGCCGGTGAACGATGGCCAGACGAAGCCGTCTTTGCCTCCGATGACGATCCTTGCCGCGAAACTTTTCGCCCGCGCGTTGTGTGAATCACGCTGTGGTGTAGGGTTATTGCGCGTATCAGCGCACGAGTCTGCACTGACCACAGTTCATATCTCGTTGATGATCTGCTCGCGCTTGGCGCTGTATTCGGCCTCTGAGACCGCACCGGTGGCGCGCACGGTCTCCAGCTCCTGCAGGTGTTGGGCGGTCGACTGCCGCGGTGGCGTGACCGCCGCGGGCGCGACGCCGGTGCCGGGCATCGTTGTTGGGATCGGTAGCGAACCGGACGCTCTGTACTTTCCGCACGACGACGCCACGCGAAGCGGCGCATGCAGACACACACGGAAGGAAACGCAACATGAACACCACCCACACCCTGAAGGGGATCACTGCCGAGGCGTTGCTATCGGGCGGTCTCGGCCTAGCCGCCCTGGGGTTAGGAGCGGGTACCGCCCAAGCCGACGGCCCGCACCACTGGTGCCCAGGGGATCCCAAGAATATGCCGTACGTGGTGAATGGCGACCTGGATTGGGATTGGAACGTCTGCCACACCTGGTATGCCACCAACTATGGACAGGGCAACATCACTATGGCTGGTCGACCTACCGCGATATGGGACGGAGATAATCCGCCGCCGGACGCGATCACGCGCCGAGTGTGCCCGCCGATTGCATTTATGTGCCCGTAACAGTTGCTCAGCGAACTGTTCGGGCCATATGTCGGATATCGGCATGCTCGTGCATACTTTCCTTCTGCCTGCACAGCCTGCTGGGCCGGCGGAAGCGTTGTCTCGTGCCGGACATCTGCTGCGCCGCCGGAGGACCCACCCATTGGCGGCGCGATCTCTGAGGCGGAATACAACGCAAAGCGTCACCAGATCATCGCCAACGTGTGAACCCAAACCGACACCGAAAAGATTGGCCGATGGACCACGAAGATCCCGAAAAGCGCATCGCCGAGCTGGAACGCCAGCTAGCCGACGCCAAGGCCGCCCGCGACGAGGAAGCCCGCCCGCCACTCGGCGACCACCGTGACGCCGCGGCGCCCTACGACGCCCCGCAACTGCCTTACCAAGCCGCGCAACACTTCGCCGGGCAGACACGCCAGTTCGCCGATGCGCAGACGGATGTCAGGCGAGACGCCGTCATTGAGCACGCACGCCGGTTAGCACAGGCTTTGCGAGAAGAGCGCATGCCGACCGGTCAGCCCTCGGGTCCTGAGGTCGCACGGCTTCGTGAGGCGCTCACGCGCGCCGCGCTCGACGCGGGTTTGTCGCAGGAGCAGTACAAAGACGTGCTAGAACGCGCTGGTCTGCGCGCCGGCGGGACGATCAAAATAGGGGGCCAAGTCGTCTATCAACATTGCGACCCACATTCCCCGGTTTTCCTAGCCCCTATGCGGCGCCCAGCCCTCGGTGCTCCGGGAGCGGGCCTTGGGGACCATGCCGGGTTTCCGGCGCCACCAGTTGATGCGCGGCTTACACCGGCGCCGCGCAGAATCCCGCCGGGACTCTGGTTGGCCGAACTGCTGCCGTTTCGATGGTGGTACGTCTTCGCAATGTTCATGGTCGCGGTCACGCCGATCGTGCTGTGGATTCAAGCGCCACTGGCTTTTCCGATTGCCGCCGTGCTTACCGTGGCGGTGATTTATGCGTTCCAGTTTCGCATCGCGCGTGACCGGATCGCGTTGCTCAAGTGGGGTCAGGTCGCCACCGTCACCGGGACACAGATCCTTTCCCGCGCAACCTATTACAGCGGCACGACGTGGAGAAACGTGCCGCTGCCGCTCGCCCGCGGGTGGCGGGTGGAACGCCCGCTATACAGCGGACCGAGCACCAAGACCCTCATTCGCTACACCGTGAATGGTTCTGCCGGCGAGCTGGTGGTGGGCGGGCGCCAATACATCGACGGTGTGGTGCTGGCCGACCCACGCAAACCCGCGCGGGCGTTGTGCGTGACCTCGTTTCGCTACGACCTCGATCGCGACGAGGCGGGCAACTGGATCGGCCGAATCCGTCCACTCCTGAAGCTCGGCATGGCCGTCTGGTCGATCCTGCTCGTCGGGTGGGTGGCGGCGGCCGCCACGATGGGCTCCGCCGCCACTGGCCTCGGCTTCGGCGCCTACTTGTTCGGCACGACGGTGCCCACGGGCGGCCACCTCAGCGTCGGCGGCGACTTCGACACCAAAACCATCGCCTGCAATGACGGCCACCTGTCGCTCACCGGCTTCAAGAACACAGTCACCGTCACCGGACACTGCGCCAGCCTCACAGTCGGAGACACCAGCAATCACGTCACCGTTGATAGCGCCGACAGCATCGACGTCTCGGGCGATTGGAATACCGTCACCTACCACTCGGGCTCGCCCAGAATCACCAACACCGCAGACAACACCGTCCAACAAGGCTGACCGATGAAGGACCGGCGCCGACTGGTCCGGCAGTGGTGTCCCGTCAATCCCACACACCAGCCACCTCTGAACCCTCACAGGTTATGCCCAACAAAATACGGAAACTTTGCCGATGCTTTGCGTCCACTGCCGGCGCACACTAGGCATTCATTTGTTGGGATCGGTAGCCAGCCCCACGGTCTGTACTGACCGCACAGGCAACGCCAAAGGGGTGGCGCCCGACGTAAGGAATCGACCATGAGCCGAATTTCGCGGTTCGCGACGACCGTCGCAATCTCTGGCGGCCTCGCACTGGCCGGTCTGGGGCTCGCCGCAGGCACTGCACAGGCCGACCCGTTCGCTGCGCAGCCACACAGCTGGTGTCCGGGGCAAGCATTGCCGTTCAACAATATTCAATGGGACACGGGGGCGTGCCACACGTGGTACACCGTGCCGTTCGGCCAGGGCAATGTGCGGATGGTCGACCTCCACGGAAATCCGCTCGACAGCTTCATTTCGGCGGACCTCCCAGCCCCGATGCTCACGCCGCCGCCGCCGCCTCCGCCACCGCCGCCCGGCACGCCGTTCTGCAGCCCCCGGGGAGCCCTGATCATCATCCCGCCGATCTGCGACGAGATAGGCGTTGATCTACCACGTGGCTCGCTGCAGCCCTAGAAACACGCGTCGGCCCGCCACCACCGCAGAGTTCCTCGGTGGCGGGCCATCGGGATCCTCAGTGTGAGGACTGCTTCCAGCCAAGCACCATCGTCGGTGCACATGTGCCGACTAGCAACATTGTTAGTGTCACCAGTGGCAACCGCCGCCGCCGCCAACAGAACAACGTGGATGGACCAGTGTGCCCGACAAGTGGTGGTTCTCACCGCCGGCGACATTTTGCCAGCCGCTGACCTGGTGTGCTGGAACGTGTCTCACGGTTGTCGCGGCCCGGTTTGTCTCACGGACCGCTTCATTTCCTACGACGTCCGGTTCGCCACAACGCTCTCACCTGGCCAGCTGCGCAGCGGCCCACGGCATCCGACGGCTGGTTTCACCGCGTCCCTTCGATCATCGAGCGTCGGCGTCGACGGATTGGTCAGTGGCGCGCTTTCCGGCCTTGAAGAGCAGCCGTTTGAGTTGGCGTTGCTCCTGCGCGGTCAGGTGGGTCAGTACCCGCTGATCCGCGGGGTGGATGGCCGCTTCCGCGCGCTTCAGCAGCGCCTTGCCTTGGCGGGTGAGTTGCGCCGGCAGCGGGCGCCCCGGCGGCGTCGACGCTGGACGGGTGACGGCACCACGGTCCTGCAGTCCATGCAATACCTGGTTCATCGCCTGCGCTGAGACGTGGTTGTCTCGAGCCAGCTCGGCGCTGGTGAGGCCAGGGTTGACCGACAGGATTCGCATGCAGACCAGCTCTGGCAAGCCGATCCCGAGCGGCCCCAACGCCGCGGCAGCCTGGGGTCTCAGAGCCGCCATCACGCGATACATGAGATAGCCCAGCGGCTGATCGTCGGATTCGTCCACGTCACACATGCTGACACAAGTCCTGGCGTTTCGAGTGTGCGAGCCGCAGCTGGTCAGTGCAACGATCCGTTGTCGAACGCCGCGATGAGCATCGAGGGGCCTTCCCGATCCACTGCGGGTGCGGATCTCACCGACACAGCTCCCTGACGTGCGCACCCATCAAGCTCCTTGACACTCGATCATCGCGCGCGTAGCAAGGAGCTTGATACCAATTCGGGATGCCACAACGCGTGGTCGTCACGACGGAAAGGAAACAGAGAGATGCTATTTGGTGGATTTTCGGGCGGACCCGGCTTCGGCGGACCCGGCTTCGGCGGACCCGGCTTCGGGCCGGACGCCGGATCCGGTTTCGCAGGCGGCTTCGGCGGGCATGGATTTGGGACCGGCTTCGGCGGCCTGGGCCGACCCGGCCCGGGGGGCCTCAAGCGCGCCGCAGTCGGCACCGCCGCGATCTTGCTTGACGGACGCGCCGATGCCGCCCAGATCCTGGAGCGTGTCAACCAGGCGACCGACGGCGCATTCACACCCCCGCAGGACATCGTCGAGCTTGCGATCGGACTGCTCGCCGGCCGAGGTGTGGTCACCGTCGACAACGGAGTCGCTACCCTGACCGACTTCGGTAAGAATCTGCTGGCGTGGCGCGGCATCAGCAGCGAAACCGTCCACGCCTTCCTGGCGAAGGCTGCCAAATTCGTTGACGTCATCAAGATCCACAAGGAGCTTCGCGAAGTCGGTGGGCTGGCTCGGACCATCATCCGCAGCGGCACGGACGAACAGAAGTCAGCGTTGGCCGAGAGCCGGACGAAGATCCTGGAGGCAGTGACGGACGCCACGAAGGCCCTGCACCGCGCCCTCGGCGAGGACTAAGACCGGGCCTGTCCGGCGGGATTATGCCGAGTTGACGCCTCACGGTATGCCTAGAGATGACCCTCGGCGACGCCGCCAATTTTAGTGATTTGTCCCGGGCGGGCCCAGAAAATCAGTGGTCTCTTGGGGGAAGGGCTGATGCGTCGTTGGGCGCGCGCTTTTCGGCGGCGCGGACGCGCTCGGACCGGGGGCGGCGCTGGTCTCCCGCGGCTTCGGCGGGGCTTGAGTCGTGCTGGGTTCGACCGGTGTCGGGACGATCGCCGTTGCGGTGCTCGGCGCCTCGCGGGAAGGAGCTTGCGTCGCGGCTGGTGACGTTGTGGGCGCCGCGGGTGGCGCTGTGGTGACCGGGCGTGTCGGCACGACAGCGCCGGTAGGTCCGACGGGCTCGCGGGACACCACAAGAACCGCCGACACTGCGATGCCGACTGCGACCACAGCGATGGCGCCGAGCGCGACCACGGCCGTGACCGTCCCGTACCAGGGCTCGCGCGGGGTCGTATCAACGGCTTCGGAAACGTCGCGATCGCCGTCGAGCACAGTCATGTCAGAACTTCTCGACGGCGATGGCTTGGTCGCGCTCGGCGGGGCCCGTTGTTTGCACGGTGAGAATGAGTCCGACGCCGCGGGCGTAGTACGCGGGCGTAGTACTTGTTCTCGCCCGGGCCGGTGGGATCGAGAAGGTCGGTGTCCTTGGTGACCAGCAGATCCTTGGCGGGCCCGGTGAGCGGGGTGGTTTCGCTTCCGGTGAGGCTGAGCACGTCGCCGGTGTCCTTGGCCACGCCCTTCGCGTACTCCTGGCGGTACTGATCGCCCATCTGGGGGTGCCCGGGCAGGATGATGCCCGGTAGAGCGCCGTTGACGCCGCCCTCGAAGGATCCCGCGGTGTCCACGGTGCCGTCTTTGAACTCCTTGGTGGCTTCGCCGAAGTACCAGACGTTGCCGTCGCGGTCCTGAGCGTACAAGTCCAAGGTGTCTTCGAAGGGCTCGTTGTTGACGGTAACTGTGTCGTGGACGACGACTGTGTCCACGCCCATGATCTTCTTGGTGTCGCGGGTGACCTCAGTAGTAGTGCGTTGCAATCCGTCTGGGGTGTCTGCCTCGTAGAACGTGCGGGTGCCTGGGGTGAGTGGGAAATAGGGATTGTCGATCGTGGTCGCGAAGGCCGATGGATCGATCGTCGGCGAGTAGGGGTCGGTGATCTTCATCGGCCCGGGGCGCGCTGGCGCGGAGGCCGAGGTCGAGTGCTGGACGACGAAACTGATGTCGTGCTGGCAGCAGGTGGAGAGGACGGGCCGCCCGCGCAGGCCGCGCTCACAGCGGTCAACGACAACGCGGTGATCATCAGCAACCAAGCCTTCACCCGGCAAACCGTAACGCCGCCGATGGCTAATTGTCTCCCAGTGCTTTTCAGCTTGCCTTCAGGAAGCTTCTGCTAAGCGTCTTCGGCGCCTGCGCCGGCCACGCGTCGGTTGCGAGCTCCTCGAGTTCCGGCACACTGATCTCGGCCAGCCGGACCAGAATCGCCGGATAGCCGTCGATGTGCGGCGTCGTGAAGTAGCGTCCTGAAGGCGTTGCGGGCCAGCAATTCCGACCCCGGGACCGAGAAGCAGACTCTCACCGCGCTATTGACCGCGCTGCAGTGAGGCGACCGGCTTCCGGCGGGAGATGCGCATACTTGCTGGTCAGTCGGCGCTGGACTTCGGCAATCAACAGTTGCTCGCTGATCTCGGCCACATCCGATAGCTTGCGGCTTGCAAGGTCAACCGTCAACGGGTAGTTCACTCCTTCGGGCCATCTGCCCACCGACGAAGTGCACGTTAGGCATTGGTGAGAGGATCCGATGATGGTCGATGATGCGGTGTCGGCGCAGGCTTGGCTACTGCTGGGTGAGCTTTACGAACAGCTCGCCGAGATCTCACAGAAAACTGGAACGGCGGAAAGCCGTGGCCATCGCGCATCGATTCGCGGAGCTGCCCACGATCGCCGTCACCAGTCCGGGGTGGCGTCGATTAGTTGTGTGCGCGGGGGGCGGCGGTGATCGAGCAGCCACTGCCCGGCCGCCGCCCATACGTGCCGTCGCGGTCGTGGGCGACTTCGCCGAAATGGGTTGTGCTAATCAGATTCTGAGGCTGGAAAGGAAACCACCCCGGCCCACAAGGGCGCGTGGGTCACTGCGGGGTGCCGGTCTGCGGATTGAGGATCACTGTCGGTTGGGCGGCTGCCCCGAAGTCGAACATGGCGTCGAGGGTGCCTGCGCGCTCGTCAAAAGAGTCGTCTCCGATGCGGCCGGTCCTCCAGTTGTCCTCGACGAACCGCAGGATCGACGCCTGGTCGGTTTGAGTGTGGTCAACGAAATTCGGTCTGGCATACGGGGAGATCACCAGCAGCGGCAGCCGCGGCCCGTAACCGCACCGGCCCTGATACTTGGCCGGCTGGGCCTTCGTGTCGCCGCAGATGCCGGGCCCGCTGAGCGCATCCTGCGGCGAAGCCGAGGTGGACACGATCGGCGACATCTTGTGGTCGTACCAGCCGTCGGAGTCGTCGTAGGAGATCACCACCGCGGTGTCTTTCCACTCGGGCAGCCGCTGCAGATGGTTGATCGTGTCGACGAGGAACTGCTGTTCGTCGAGCGGATCGGAGTACTGCGCGTGCCCGTCCTGAAAGCCCGGGGCTTTGAGGTAGCTCACCGCGGGCAGGTGACCCGCATCGGCGGCGGCCCAGAAGTCCGACAGGTCGTATTGGTGGTTGGCCCGGTCGGTTAGACCGATCATCGCAGCCGAGCTCGGCGGCAAATGGTGCGGATTGGCCGTCGAGGCGTAGTACTGAAACGGTTCATGATGCGGGATGTAGTCAGCTTTGACGTCGAACGCCAGCGCGCCGGATTTGCCGGTGCCGCCCAGCGCGGCACCCACATTGTGGCTGGCCCCGCACACCGCGGTGCCGTCCGGCTTGGACTCGGTCGGTTTGAATCCGCCCTCGAAGAACCCCCAGGTGATGCCCTTGGCGTCGAGCAGGTCACCGATGTTCTTGTTGTCGGCGCTGAGCTGCACCTGATCCCGGTTGGAGCAGTCATCGCCGAACGGCTGTGCGTCGCCGATCACCGTGCCCTGCCCGTCGCCGGCATTCTCGATCACATCGCCGATCGGAAACTTGCCGTTCGGCATGAATTCCGTTGTCACACCGTGGTTCTGGCCCGAAATCAGGTTCACCGCGCCCGGTGTCGACGGGCCAAACGTGGTGTTGTAGGAATTGTCGCTCATCGCGAAGTGCTGCGCATAATTCCACAGCGCCGTCACCGAATTGCCGTCGTAGTAGTCCATCACCATGCCGGGGGCGGTGAACATCGGCGGCTTGCAGGTCGCGGTCTCGGTGTGTTCGACGAACTGGTCCATCGCGCCGCCGTGGAAGGCTTCCTGCTCGGCGGTGTACTCGTGATCCTGATCGCACACCACCTGCTGCCGGGGCCCGCCCAGCCGAGTCGCCTGCGCCCTATTCGGATTGTGTGTCAACAACTCCGGGGTCAGCCCGTCCACTTGCGGTGTTCCCGGCCGGGCGGTGAACCGCTGACCATCGACGTTCGCAGCGCTCGGGTAGGTCCCGAAGTAGTGGTCGAACGACACGTTCTCCTGGAAAACAACCACCAGATGATGAATCGGTGTGGCGGTGCCCTGCCCGGGAGCCGGGCCCAAGGGCTTGTGCGACGACGTCGAACACGACACCATCGTCAACCCAAGAACCGCCGCCAGAGCCAAGGCACAACAATGGCGGACACCGCGACGGTAGGCCCACAACAGCGGCATTCGAGACTCCTTATCGTCGGCGCACGTGGCCCCACCCAGGTCGCAGTCGGCCTACCGAGCATCACCAGACCTCATCTGCACTGTCAACAAATACGACACCAACCCCGGATAAATCCCGGATGCCATTGGGGTCGGCGCCCCACGCGCGGGTCCGGGGTGAGCACCTCGCCGATGGCGGTTGTGTTACCACTTCAGCGGAGGTGTGTCACATGCGGGCGCCACGCAAAGACCTGCTTCGTAACCGGCAGCGGCTGGTGAGGTTCTGCACGACCAGCAGGTCGCGCACGCGGATTCGGAGGTCCTCGACCGCGAGAATCCCGACAACGTGCATGCCGAGCGGGTTCGGCCGAGCGCCGGGCCCCACATCCTCGTCTCCCTGGCACGCAGCGGCGGTGGGCTCGCTCAGCGGCGACTCCACCCGCTCGATTGGTCGCAACCCGAGGTCATAGGTCACATATGAAATATCTATGAGGCACGTGACGATCCGCTAAGCGATGGCGACAATGGTCAAATGACCTCGTTGCCGGTCAGCGACCACGGCGCGGCACCCCGGCGCGCCATCCTCGGCCAACTGCCCAAGATGTACCGCGCCGACGGATCCCCGATCCGGGTGCTGCTCGTCGACGACGAGCGCGCGCTGACGAACCTGGTCCGGATGGCGTTGCAGTACGAAGGCTGGGAAATCGACGTCGCCCACGATGCTCGCGAGGCCGTCGACAAATACCGCACGAACACCCCGGACATCCTGGTTCTCGACATCATGCTGCCGGATATGGACGGCCTCGGCGTGCTGCGGCAGATCCGCGATTCCGACACCTATACGCCCACGCTGTTCTTGACCGCGCGCGACTCGGTGATCGACCGGGTCACCGGGCTGACCTCGGGCGGCGACGACTATATGACCAAGCCGTTTTCGCTTGAGGAGCTGGTGGCCAGGCTGCGCGGGCTGCTGCGCCGGTCCGCCTATCTGACCCCGGCCGAGGATGAGGCGCTCATCGTCGGCGACCTCGAACTCGACAGCGCCAGCCACGAGGTAACACGCGGCGGTGATCCGATCTCGCTGACGTCCACCGAATTCGAGTTGCTGCGATTCCTGATGCGCAATCCACGGCGTGCGCTGAGCCGCAAGGAAGTTCTGCGCCACGTGTGGAACTACGACTTCGGCGGAAGGTCGAGCATCGTCGACCTGTACGTTTCCTACCTGCGCAAGAAGATCGACGCCGGACGCGAACCGATGATCCACACGGTTCGAGGCGTCGGCTATATGCTCCGGCCCGCGGAATGACCCGCCTCGCGCGTGCATGGCAAAGCTGGACTCTGACCCGCCAGTTGGTGGTCGGGTTGGCCGCCGTCGTGATCATTGTGTTGGTGACCGTCGGGACGTTGTCGGTGCTGACCCTGCGGGCGTCCGTCCTCGGCCTTACCGACGCGCAACTCTCCGGGTCCGCCGACGATTTCAGCCATTCGGTGACGAAGTACCGCATGACCCCGGGTCCGAGGGGCGATCGGCCGCCACCTGGCGCGATGAAACCGCTGACGCAGCTCATCGGGCAGGCGCCGGGGAACGTACTCGCGTTGATTCAGAACGGGAAGGTTGTCGACTCCGTATTCTTCGCGGACGGGGAGGCGCAGGCCGCACCGCCCGCGGCCGTGCAGTGGATCGCCGAACTGTCATGGACGGGCACGGAACCGCGCACCGTCGAATTGCCCGAACTCGGCTTCTATCGGATGGTAAGCCGTCCGGGCGGCGGGGGCGAGGTCCTGGTCACCGGGGCGTCATGGAAACCGGCCTGGCAAGCCGTGACACGGGAGACCGCGATCGTCGCGGGCATGACAGCGCTCGCTCTGCTGATCATCGTCCTGTGCACGATCGCCATCGTCCGGTTCGCGCTTCGTCCCCTGGGGCGGGTCGCCGCGACCGCGGCGGAAGTCGCGGCGCTGCCGCTTGATCGAGAGCATCACGCAATCGCGCCGCGGGTCCAGGCCTCCGACACCGATCCGCGCACCGAAGTCGGCGCCGTCGGCGAAACCTTGAATCGGTTACTGGACCACGTCGAGAGCGCGCTGGCCGAACGGGCCGCGTCGGACCGGCGGATGCGCCAATTCATCACCGATGCCAGCCATGAACTTCGGACACCGCTTGCGGCAATCCAGGGCTACGCCGAGCTGACTCGCCAGGACAGCTCTGTGCTTCCCGACACCACCGAATACTCGCTGGCCCGAATCGAAGCGGCAGCGAAACGCATGGGTGCGCTCGTCTCGGATCTGCTGCTGCTTGCGCGCCTCGACGAAGGCCAAGACCTAGAAATCGCCGACGTCGACCTCGCCGAGGTCGTCGCCGACGCTGTCCACGACGCACGCGTTTCAGCGCCCACGCACCGGTGGTTGCACAGTGTGCCGCGGACCGGGGTGTGGGTGAGCGGGGATCGTGCGCGCCTGCATCAGCTGCTCGCCAACCTGCTGTCCAACGCCAGCATGCACACACCATCGGGAACCACCGTCGCAACGACAGTCACCGAACGCGCAACGAATGGCACCGCATACGCAGAATTGACCGTCACCGACGACGGCCCCGGCATTGACCGCGAACTGCTGCCGCACCTCTTCGAGAGGTTCGTGCGTGCGGACAAGGCGCGATCCCGGCAATCGGGCAACGCAGGCCTGGGTTTGTCTATCGCCGCCTCCATCGTCGAGGCGCACGACGGCGCGATCACCGCCGAATCAGTCTGTGGCCAAACTACGTTCGCCGTCCGCTTCCCTGTAGTCAACCCACAGGTATCGGCGTCCCACCGTGCATCACGCACGGTCGGCTCGGTGTCGTAGCGGATTGCACCACACGCCTCAGAACAGTCTGTCCAGCGTGATGGGCAGGTCGGTGATGCGCTTTCCTGTTGCGTTGAACACGGCATTGGCGATCGCGCCCGGCACGCCGACGATCACGATCTCTCCGAGTCCCTTGACGCCAATGGGATCGGCGATGGTGTCCTCGGCCGCCAAGAAGGTCGCATTGAGCGCAGGCACATCGGCGTTGACTGGGACGAGGTAGTCCGACATGTTCGCGTTCACCACTCGCCCGTCCCTGTGGTCGACCTGGGTGCCCTCGAGCAACGTCATTCCGATACCCGCCACCATGCCGCCGATCGCCTGGCTGTGTGCCAGCTTCGGATTCACGATCCGGCCACCGTCGTAGCAGCCAAAAATCCTGCGGATACGAACCCTGCCGAGCAACTCGTCGACGGCGACCTCGGCGAACACCGCACCGTACGCGTAAAGCGCGTACCGCGAGTTCGTCTCACCGGGTGACCACGTCTGCTGAGAGACCAGGCGCGGCCAGCCGCGCCGGCGTAGCAGGTCCTGGTAGGTTTCGCCGCGCCCCGGATCCCCGGTTCGAAACATCCGCCCGTCGGCCACAGACACGTCCTCCGGACGTGTGCCGTTCAGGGGTGATCCTGGGTCCACGACCGCGATGCGGATGAAGTTGTCGCGCAGCATATTCGAGGCCGTGTAGACGGCCGAGCCGACGCTGGCCATGGTTTTCGACCCCGAATGCATCGGCGCCTTGGGAAGCCGGCTGTCGCCGAGGGTGAATCGAATCCGGTGCATAGGGATACCGAGCGCGTCGGCGGCCACCTGCGTCATCGACGTGTAGGTCCCGGGACCCATATCGATGGTTCCGCTCTGCACGTCGGTGGTACCGTCGGCGTTCACCCGGGCCAGGGCCCGGCATTCGTTGCGGCCGGTGCCATAGGCCGCTGCGGCCATGCCCATCCCGATCAGCTGGTCACCGTCGCGCACCGACCGGGGGACCGGATTGCGCTGTGACCAACCGAAACTGGCCGCTCCCTGGTTCAGGCAATCGGTGAGGCGACGGGTGGAGAACGGTTTGCCTGTCTCCTGGTCCCGGTCGGGTTCGTTGCGTAAGCGCAGTTCGATGGGATCCATGCCCAGCTGATGCGCGAGGTCGTCCATACCGGACTCCAGGGCGAACGCACCCGAGCTCTCACCTGGTCCCCTCATGAAGGTCGGCACGTTCACATCCAGCGGCACTACGTGGTAGGTGGACCGCATGTTGGGGCTGGTGTAGACGAACCTTGGCAGGCCGGTGAGGCCCTCTTCGTACAACTGGTAGCGGGCAGTTTCGGTGTGGCCCTCGTGGATCGTTGCGGTGATGCGGCCCCAGCGGTCGGCGCCGATCGCGAGCCGCTGCCGGCTCGTGGGCCGATAGCCGGTACCGCTATACATCTGCTTGCGGGTGACCACTAGCTTGACCGGTCGCTGCATCAGCCGGGCAGCAAACGCCGCCAACATCTGGTGCGGCCAGGTGCGGCCGGCACTGCCGAACGCTCCCCCGACGAACGGCGAGAGCACCCGCACGTTGTCGACGGGAACGTTGCAGGCGGCGGCAATGGCAGCCTGCGCGGCCGTGATGCCTTGGACCTTGTCCCAAACGGTGAGCTGGTCGCCGTCCCAGTGGGCGATCGTCGACGGAAGCTCCATGGGGTTGTGATGATTTCGGGCGATCGTGTAGCGAAGGTCGGTGACAACGGCCGCGCGGCGCAGTGCCGTGTCAGCGTCACCGCGCGCATAGTCGGGAGTTTCGGGAGCGGTCGCCTTGACGGCCTCCGGCGCGTCGATATCCGTCAGCGGTGGTTCGCTCGTATAGCGCACGTCCACCCGCGATGCGCCATGCACCGCTGCCTCCAAGGTGGAAGCCACCACGATCGCCACCGGCTGGCCGAAGAACGCGACCCGTTGCGGGTCGAACGCCAACTTGACGCCGCTGAAGTCGGTGAGCACGCGCAGGACGTCCGGATCTGCGAGCGCCGTTGTGGCATCGATATGTTCGACGGAGCCACGCGCGACCGTGCTGCAGACCAGAACGGCGTGCACCAGGTTCGGAATCTGGTTGTCGGCGGCGTAGCGGGCCTGCCCGGTCACCTTCAACGGTCCGTCCACGCGGACCACAGGTTGCCCCACGACCGCCTCGGTTCCGCGCAGTGGATGGGTCATGGCTGTCCCGCTACGGTCGCGAGCTGGCGCTCGACCGTACGGTTCAGCAAGTCGACCTTGAAGCCGTTCTGCGACAGGGGTTTAGCGCCATCGACCGCGAGCGCGGCGGCGGCGCTCCACAGCCGCGGATTGGGAGCCTGTCCTTGCAGCGCCCGCTCCACGGCAGGCAGTCGCCACGGCACCGTTGCGACCCCGCCGACTGCAATCCGGGCAGTGCGGATCACTCCGGAGTCGATATCGAGGGCGACAGCAACCGAGGTCAAAGCGAATTCGAACGACTCTCGGTCGCGTACTTTCAGGTAGCCCGAGCGACGCATCTCAGGGCCAGTCGGAACGTCGACGGCGACGATGAGTTCACCGGGACGCAGATCATTCTCCCGGTTGGGGGTACTGCCGGGCAGACGGAAGAACTGCGCAATCGGGATCTGCCGCTCGCCGTCACTGTTCCTGGCGATGACGACGGCGTCGAGTGCGACAAGCGCCACCGCAAGATCCGAAGGATGAGCCGCAACGCAGTGCTCGCTGGTCCCGAGTATCGCGTGTCCCCGGTTGAGGCCATTGGCGGCAGCGCATCCCGACCCCGGACTGCGGCGGTTGCAGTTCGCCGTCACGTCGCGGAAGTACAGGCACCGGGGCCGTTGCATGAGGTTGCCGCCGATCGACGCCATATTGCGCAGTTGCGCCGACGCGCTCGACTCCAATGCCTGAGCAATCACCGGGAACTCGCGGCGCACGCCGAGATCGGCGGCCAGCTCGGACATCCGCACCAGTGATCCGATCCGGAGCTTCGATGACTGCAGATCGATGGATCGATACGGCAATCCGTTGATATCGACGACAGCAGCCGGTCGTTCAACAGTCTCGCGCATCAAATCGACCAACGTGGTGCCACCGGCGATGTAACGGGCACCCGACGCTGCGGCCGCCAATGCGGACCGCTCGTCGGTCGCCCTGCTGAAGCTGAACGGAAACATCGGCTGCTACGCGCCGTTCCCGGTCCTGGCGATAGCGGTGACAATGTTGGTGTAGGCGCCGCACCGGCAGATGTTGCCGCTCATCCATTCCCGGATCTCCGCCGCCGAGCCCGTTTGTCCCTCTCTGATGCATCCGATGCCGGAGAGAATCTGCCCGGGCGTGCAGTACCCGCACTGGAAAGCGTCCTCGTCGATGAAGGACTGCTGCAGCGGGTGCAGCCGGCCGTTGGTGGCGACTCCCTCAATAGTGACGACGTCGGCCCCCTCGTGCATCACGGCCAGTGTCAGACACGAGGTCACCCGCTTGCCGTCCATCAGGATGGTGCAAGAGCCACACGCACCCTGGTCGCAGCCCTTCTTGGTGCCTGGCAGCCCCACCCGCTCGCGCAGCATGTCCAGCAGCGAGGTCCGGTTGTCGACGGTGAGTTCGTGCTCCTCACCGTTGATCCGCAGCCTCAGTACCGTCTCTTTGCCCCCGTCGCCGACCGATTCTGAATCGCCGCAGCCGGACAGGAGTGAACCGGCAGCAACGACACCGCTGACCGCGATCGACGCACCGACAAATGTCCTTCGATTGACGTCGCGCCTCAACAGGCCACATCCACATAGACGGTCTGCGAGGTGATGGTCGTGTTGATCGAGCCGCCGCCGCGGGAGTCTCGCGTGCTGTAAGTCTGACCGCGGCGCACCGCGCTGACCCTGCACTCCGAGAGCGGCCCGGCGCCGGTTCGATTGACGATGACGTGGTAGCCGCTGGTTTCGAGTGTTCGGACGGTTTCCTCGAGCTGTGACGGTCCGGGCGGCGCTGCGGCGGCCACGGCGGCGAGGGCGACTGCTGCCGACGTCAGCGCGCCCAAGCTAAGACTAACGGCCACATAGCTTTTCATTTCCGATCCTCCAACTGATTGGGCTGCGTATGCATTTCAATGTAGGGTCGGATTGCGCTATCGCCAGATGCTCATATCGAACACAAACATTTGTAATTCATATGAGAATCTCGTCGAGATCGCGCTGCTAGATCCACGCGTTGTTGACGCGGTAATGTTCGGCGGTGATGACATGTCGGCCGACCTCGGTGCAGACGTGCAAGCCGAGGTCACCGCATATGCCCGCAACGTTCTATTGACCCACGCGGCCGCCGTCGCGATTCCCGTGATCGATTCACCGTTCTTCGATATCAGCGACGATGTCGGGCTTGAGCACGCGACCCGACGCGCCGTTGCCGAAGGATTCGCCGGAAAGGCCGCCATCCATCCCAGGCAGATATCGGTGATCAATGCCGCATTTAGGCCCGACGAGCGCGAAATCGACTGGGCTAGGAAAGTAGTCGAGGCGAACCGAGCGGGCGTCGGAACGGTCGCCGGTGACGCAGTAGTACTTGCCGCGCAGGGTCGGATCCGATCGACGCCGCGGCCAGACGGGCACGGCCCCGAGCCCTCAACACAAATAACCGTGCATCCGGCCGTTGAGCAGTTCCTCTTGACAAAGCGGCCGGTATCCGTATTGTTTGGACTAGTCTGTACAAGATGAGCTGATCAATCGCGTCATGAGTACCAGCTAGGCCAACGGCGGCCTTTGAACCGGGTGGAGACCCCATGAGTCAGTCATCGTCGACCGACGAAAGCGCCATCTACGGCGTGGCGAAGATCGGCCATCCGACCGTCGTCTTCGTTCATGGCTTCCTCGACGACGCGCGAGTATGGGACGAGGTCGCCGCTGAACTCCCCTGGCAGAGCCGGACGGTGGAACTCGGCGAGGTGCCTGTCGGGTTGGACACCTTCGCCGAGCACGTCGCTGCGATCTTGGACAACGACGTAGCCGACGACGTCATCCTCGTCGGCCAGAGCATGGGCAGTCAAATAGCTGAGTTGGCGAGTCTGCTTCGGCCGGAACGCATCAGCGGTCTGGTTCTCATCACCCCGGTGCCGCTTCAGGGAGTGCGGCTGCCGCCGGAAATCGCCGGTGCGCTACGCACCTGCGGGGGACAGCGGCAGATGCAACACGCCATACGAACACAGTTCGGGACGAACCTGCCGCACGACAAGATGCCCCAACTCCTGGACTCCGGCATGCGCCTCACACCCGAGCAGGTCGCGGCGACATTCGATGCCTGGAGCAGCGGGCACGCGGAGGGCGCTGCGCCGACCCGAGTCACCGCGCCGATCCAGATCATCGTCTCCGACAGCGATCCGGTCGTTTCCGGGCCACTGCTCGATGACGTGATTCTGCAGCGGTTTCCCGGCGCCACTCAGGTGACGATCAGATCCAGCGGCCATTGGCCACACGTCGAACAGCCCGCCCAGGTCGTCGAGGCCATCTCAAGTTTCGTGTCCGCCAGCTACCGGTTGAACCGCTAAATCCCCTGCCAACATGCGAAACACCATGAGCCTAAGCGACCAAGAAAGGCCTACGTCCGGACCCCCTGCGGGGACCCGAAACAACGACCTCGCCGAAACATTCGGCCGCAACTCCGATGAGGGGATGGGGACATTCATCGGCGTGAACCATGTTGCCACGCAGGGAACGAGCCGGGCATACCACGACGCAGAACAGGTGTCGTGCGAAAGGAAGGACACAGGAGGCTGCCGATGTACGGGCTTAACACCCCCGCGCTAGCACCGCTGCGCGGCGCGGGGGACTTCTTTGCCACGGCGCTGGAAATCGTGGCCGCCCTGTTCAAGTGGCCGTTCGCCTGGGGCGAGTTCCTTGAGCAGACGTGGTTCGTGGCGCGGGTATCGCTATTTCCGTCGATGGTGTTGTCCATCCCATTTGTGGTGCTGTCGGTGTTCACCTTCAACATCCTGCTGGTCGAGTTCGGCGCCGCGGACCTGTCCGGCACCGGCGCATCCCTGGCGGCGGTCAATCAGATCGGGCCATTCGTAACGGTGTTGGTGGTCGCGGGTTCCGGGGCAGCCGCGATGTGTGCCGATCTGGGAGCCCGCACGATCCGTGAGGAACTCGACGCGCTGCGGGTGATGGGTGTAGACCCGCTGCGCGCTCTGCTGGCGCCCAGAGTGCTTGCCCTCACGCTTGTTTCGTGGATGATCTCGTCGCTGGTCACGCTGACGGGCTTGGCAGGCGGCTTCTTGTTCAGTGTGTTCTTTCAACACGTCACCCCGGGGGCATTCGTGGCTGGTATGACGCTGATCACGCACCTTTCCGACGTCCTGATCTCCATGGTCAAAGCGACGGCATTCGGCTTCACCGCGGCTTTGATCGGCGTGTACCTGGGCAAGAGCGTGCGCGGCGGGCCGGCCGGCGTGGGCAACGCGGTCAACGAAACCGTGGTGCTGTCGTTCGTCTCACTGTTCTTCATCAACGGCATCATCACTGCAATCGGGTGGGAGGTGACCAAGTGAGCATCGCTTCCGTTGCCGCGCGACGATTTCCGTCCACGGTCAACGCGCTGGGGAATGCCCGCTCAGGCTGGAGGCAGCTCGGGGACCAAACCCGGTTCTGCGCCAAGACACTCGCCGAGATCGTTGACGTCGTGATCCACTATCGGGCGGAGCTGCTGCGTCAGGTCGCTGCGATGAGTTTGGGGACCGGGGCGCTTGCCGTCGTCGGCGGCACCGTTGCTGTTATGGGCTTTCTGACCATGTCGACAGCCGGAACGCTTGTGACCCAGGGCTTCAACCAGCTCTCTGAGATCGGTGTCGAGGCGCTGATCGGATTTGCGTCCGCATTCGTCAACACACGACTGGTGACCCCGTTCACGGCGGCCATCGCATTTGCGGCCACCATCGGCGCCGGCGCCACCGCACAACTGGGTGCAATGCGCATTAACGAAGAGATCGACGCCCTTGAGGTCATGGGTATCCGACCTATCGCCTACCTTGCCTCGACCCGGGTCGCCGCCGGGATCATCGTCGCCGTGCCGTTGATGTGCATCGCGCTGGTTCTGGGATGGGCATCCGGGGACCTTGTGGTCACAGCTCTTTACGGACAGGCCAACGGGGTTTACGACCATTACTTCAACACGTTCCTAAACCCTGCCGACGCAGTGCGCGGTTTCGTGGTCACCGTTGCCGAGGTCGCCACGATCATGCTGATCCACACCTACTACGGGTTCAACGCCGCCGGCGGGCCCGCCGGCGTGGGAACGGCGGTGGGGCGAGCCACCCGGGCTTCCTTGCTGGCTTCGTCGTTCGTGATCATGTTCGTGACCATGGCCCTCTACGGTCAAACCGGCGACTTCAATCTCGCGGGATAGCGGCGTGCCAAAACGACTGCGCATCAAGTCAATCGGCTCCGGCTGGCTGGCTCTGCTGTTGGTGCTCGGCGTGGCCGGCGCCGTCGTGGTGAGCATGGGGGCATTCAACCGAACGTTGTCTTCGGCGGTCCCGGTGACGTTGACCGCGGATCGGTCGGGACTGGTGATGGAGCCCTACGCCAAGGTAAAGATGCGCGGGGTGCAGGTGGGCCGGGTTGCCAGCGTGACAAGCGTTAACGACGCCGCCAGACTGCAGCTCGACATCAACCCGGATCAAATCGCGTACATCCCCGCCAATGTCCAGGCCCGCATCAGCGCCTCATCACTGTTCGGGGGGAAGTTCGTCGACCTGGTTCCTCCGACGGACCCCAGTCTGAAGCACCTGGCACCCGGTGCCGTGCTCACCTCGCAGAACGTGGCCGTGGAAGTCAACACCGTCTTCGAGAACGTGGTGGACCTGATCAAGCAGATCGATCCATACAAGCTCAACGCGGTGCTGTCGGCCCTCGCCGAGGGTGTCGGGGGGCGCGGTGAGCAGATCGGTCAATCAATCACCGACACCAATGAGGTTCTGACAGCGCTCAATCCGCGCACCGACACCATGCGCGCTGACCTGCAGTCGTTGGCAGCCATGAGCGACTCTCTCAGCGGCGCGGCACCCAACCTCATCGACACCATCGCGGCCGCCACCACCACCAGCGCCACCGTCACCGCCAAAGCCAGTCAGCTGGACAGCCTGCTCGTCGATATCGCGGGCCTATCGCGCAGCGGCATCGACCTCATCGGTCCCAACAAAGACAACCTGGTGCAAGCGATCAACCTGCTGGCGCCGACGACCAGCCTGCTGATGAAGTACAACCCCGAACTGACCTGCCTGCTCGTCGGGGCCGATCGCAGCGGTACCGAATTGTCGCAAATGGCGGCCGGACACAACGGCAAGTCGCTGGTCATGGACGCCGCGCTTCTGCTCGGCGACGATCCTTACCGCTACCCCGACAACCTGCCCGAAATCGGGGCCAGGGGCGGCCCTGGCGGCAAACCCGGCTGCGGGTCACTGCCCGACGTCGCCCAAAACTGGCCGGTGCGTTATCTGGTCACCAACACCGGATGGGGTACCGGGCTCGATGTGCGGCCCAACCCCGGCATCGGGTTCCCGGGATACGTCGACTACCTGCCGGTCACCCGCGCCGTCCCCGAGCCGCCGAGTGTTCGCTACGCGGGTCCTCCGGCCCCCGGTCCGATCCCCTATCCCGGCGCTCCGCCCTACGGTGCACCCCTGTACGCACCCGACGGGACTCCGCTGTATCCCGGTGTCCCGCCGCCGCCGCAGCCCCCGTCAGCAGCGACACCATCGGCTCCGGCGCCCGAAGCAGGCCAACTCCCCTCCGGCCCAGCCGATTCCTCGCCGACACCATGAGAACGCCCATGGTCAAGATCCCATCTGTCCGGGCGAGCATCGAACAGGAAGGAGTGAATCACCGTGCGGCGTAACCACACAGCGCTCGCCTGGCGTCTAGCGGTGTTCCTCGTCGTGTGCCTGCTGGGCACCGCGGCGCTGGTAACCATTTACGCCCAGTTGCGATTTCAGCGCGAGACGACTTACAGAGCCGTGTTCTCCAACGTCACCAGCCTGAAGAGGGGCAACTTCGTGCGTATCGCCGGCGTGGAGGTCGGCAAGATCAACGACATCAACATCCGCGATGACGCCACCGCGCTGGTCACGTTCAGCGCCGACGACTCGGTCGTGCTCGCGGAGGGCACCCGCGCGGCCATCCGCTATGACGATCTGATCGGCGGACGCTACCTGGCCTTGGAACAAGGCCCCGGCTCTGTCAAGAAACTCGCTGCGGGAGGGACCATTCCGCTGGACCACACGAACCCCGCGCTCGACCTCGACGCCCTCATCGGCGGGTTCCGGCCGCTGTTCCGGGCATTGAACCCCGACCAGGTCAACGCGTTGACCGGCCAACTCATCGCCGCCTTCCAGGGCCAGGGCCCGACGATTGGGTCAATCCTGAACCAGACAGCGGCGTTAACGAGCACCCTTGCCGATCGTGACGCACTCATCGGGCAAGTGGTCGTCAACCTCAATAGCGTGCTGGGCTCGCTGGGCGATCGCAGCGATAAGTTCGCCACCGCGGTCGACTCCCTCTCGCAACTCATGCAGGGCCTGCAGGCGCGCGACCACGACATCATCAACGCGGTGGCCTACGCCAACGAGGGCGCCGCGACGATCGCCGACCTGTTGAGCCAGGCCCGCCCACCGCTGCAGACAACCGTTCACGAAGCCGACCGCACCGCCGCAGCGGTCCTGGCCGAGCACGACTACTTCGACAATCTGCTCAAGTCGCTGCCCCACACCTACGCTGTGCTGGGCCGCCAAGCCCTCAAAGGTGACTTCTTCAGCTTCTACCTGTGTGACATTGTCTTGAAGCTCAATGGAAAAGCCGGCCAACCCGTCTACGTCAGGGTCGCCGCCCAGGATTCGGGGCGGTGCACCCCGAAATGAAATCAATCCGGGAACGCAACCCGATCGTCATCGGTGCGGTGTCGCTGGCGGTCATCATCGCGCTCACCGTGGCCGCGTTGAATTTCAATCGTTTGCCGTTCCTCACGGGCGGCACGACCTACTCGGCGTACTTCGAAGAGGCGGGTGGCTTGAAAACCGAGGCGCCGGTCCAGGTCTCAGGACTGGAGGCCGGGATGGTCAAGGGCATCTCGTTGACCGCCCGAGGAGTACTGGTCACCTTCACCGTCGCCGACAACATTCGTCTGGGCGATCACACGGAGGCCGCGATCAAAACCACTGCGCTGCTTGGTAATAAGGTGCTGGAGGTTACCCCCCGCGGAGATGGACACCTGAACACCGTGATTCCGACCGAACGCACCACCTCGCCCTATCAGCTCCCGGATGCCATCGGTGACCTCACCGCAACCATTAGCGGTCTCAACACCGATCAGATGTCCACCTCCCTGCAGACGTTGTCCGACATGCTGCGCGACACCCCGCCCGACCTCAAGAAGGCCGTGGAGGGGGTGGCGAGGTTTTCCCAGACCATCGACGCGCGTGACGCTGAACTTCGAAATCTGCTCGCCAACGCCAATAAGGCAACAACTGTGCTTGCACAGCGCACCCGTCAGGTCGTCACGCTCGTGCATGACACCAACGCGGTGCTGGCGGCGCTGCGCAGCCGAAGCGCGGCACTCGATGCGATCGCAGAGAACGTCTCCCGGCTGGCACAGCAGTTACGCGGCTTCATCGGCGAGAACCGCGCCACTCTCAAACCGATGCTCGACAAGCTCAACGGCGTGCTGGCCACCGTCGACAACCGCAAAGCTGAGATTCAAACGTCCATCAAGGGTCTCAACTCGTATGCCTTGAGCTTCGGTGAAGCCATATCGGGCGGGCCGTTCTTCAAAGCCTATGTGTCCAACCTGCTCCCAGGCCAATGGCTTCAGCCCTTCGTCGATGCCGCGTTCTCCGACTTGGGGTTGGACCCCAATGTGTTATTGCCTTCGCAGCGCACCGAGCCGCAAATCGGCCAGCCGGGCACGCCGGCACTACCGAACCCCTATCCGCGCACAGGACAGGGCGGCGAACCGCGGATGAACATTCCCGACGCGATCACCGGCAACCCGCGCGACCAACAGTGCGGACCGCCGGGCATACCGTTGCCCGGCCCCGGCTGCTACCCATATCGGGAGCCGCTGCCGGCGCCGCCACCGGGCGGCCCGCCACCGGGGCCCCCCGCGCAGCTGCCCCCCGATCCGAACGCCTCGACGCCGCCGACCCCCAGCGCGGTCTTCGTCCCGGCCCCGGGCGAGCCAGGGACAGCGCAGGCCAACCAAGGAGCCGGACAGTGAGGCGCGGGCGCACCGTCACGCTCGCCCTGGCTGTGCTGCTCGTCACCACCCTCGTCGGCGCGGGAATTCTGTTGGTGCGGTTGGGTCAGCGAAGCGACCACGTCGAGGTCGTCGCCTTTTTCGACAACAGCAACGGGGTGTTCCCCGGCGACGACGTGCGAATCCGCGGAGTCAATGTCGGCACGATCGAGAAGATCGAACCCGAACCCACCCGGGTGAAGATCAGCTTCTGGTTCGACGGCAAATACCCGGTGCCCGCCGACGCCAAAGCGGTCATCCTGTCACCCACCCTGGTCACCGCGCGAGCGATTCAGTTGAGCCCGCCCTACCGTGGCGGGCCAACACTGCAGAGCGGCGCTCTCATCCCCCAACAACGCACCGCCGTCCCCGTCGAATGGGATGACGTGCGCACCCAACTGCAGCGTCTGGCCGACAGCCTGCAGCCCACGCAGCCCGGCGGGATGAGCACGCTGGGCTCGCTGATCCACACCACCGCCGAGAACCTGCGTGGGCAGGGCGGCGCCATCCGTGATGCCATCATCAAACTCTCACAAGCGGTTTCAATACTGAATGATCACAGCGACGACACGTACGGCGCCGTGAAGAACCTGTCGGTGCTGGTGTCGGCGCTGCAAGACAGCACCGGTCTGCTGCGAGCGCTTAACGACAATCTGGCGTCGGTGACGGGGCTGCTCGCTGATCACCCCGGTGAGATCGCCAACGCAGTCAAAGACCTCAACGACGTCGTCGGAGAAGTGAAAGATTTTGTCGCGGAAAACCGAGAGGCTCTCGGCACAACGTCGGACAAGTTGGCGTCGGTGTCAACGACGCTGACCCAGAGCCTCGACGACATCAAACAAACGCTGCATGTCCTGCCGAATGTCGCAGCCAACGCCGCGAACCTCTACCAACCCGCCCAAGGGACCCTGAGCGGCATTGCGTCGGTGAACAACTTCGCCGATCCCATCACTTTTTTGTGCGGGGCAATACAGGCCGCTTCGCGGCTGGGCGCCGAGCAGTCGGCGAAACTATGCGTGCAGTACCTGGCGCCGATCGTCAAGAATCGGGTGTACAACTTCCCCCCGCTGGGATTCAACCCCCTTGTCGGGGCCACCGCGCGACCCAATGAGATTACCTACAGCGAAGACTGGATGCGACCGGATTATGTTCCGCCGCAACCACAGTCACCGGACACAGCGCCATCGCCTGCACCGCTGCCCGCTGAAGCACCTCTTGATGTCGACCCTGCGGCCACCGCAGCGCATCCGACCGACCCCAGTGCCGGGCTGCCCGGCCTCATGGTTCCGCGCGAAGGGGGCTCGTGATGAGAAACCGGCGCCGCGGGATCGGCGCGGTTCTCGCGGCCACCTTGATCGCTGCCGCAGCGTCCGGTTGCGGCTGGCGGGGCCTTAACAGCCTCTCGCTGCCCGGCACCCAGGGCGAGGGTCCCGGAGCGTTCACCATTCAAGCGCAGATGCCCGATGTCAACAACCTGCAACCCAACTCGCGTGTGCGCGTCGGCGACGTCAACGTCGGCACTGTCGCCAAGATCGAACGCCAAGACTGGCACGCGCTCCTTACCCTGCGACTCAACAGCGATGTGAACCTGCCAGCCAACGCAACGATCACCCTGGGGCAGACCAGCCTGTTGGGATCGCTGCACATCGAGTTGGCGCCGCCGACCGACGCTGCCCCCGCTGGCAAGCTGCATCAGGGATCGTTGATCCCGCTATCGGCCGGAAAGGCCTACCCCTCGACCGAGGAGACACTGGCCGCAGCGTCGATGCTGCTCAACAACGGCGGCATAGAGCACGTCGATGCCATCACCAAGGCGCTGAGCACAGCGTTCGACGGTCGCGAAGACGACCTGCGCAGCCTACTGGCTCAACTCGATACGTTCATCGGCCGCGTCAACGACCAAACCGACGACATCATCAAGGCCACCGACAGCCTAAATAGATTGGTCGGACAATTTGCGGAACAAAAACCGGTTATCGACAAGGGGATAGACACCATCCCCGACGCGCTCGCCGTGCTCAATCGCCAACGCGAACAGCTCATCGACGCCGTCGACCTCCTCGGCAAGTTCAGCGCCCTGGCGGCGGACTCGGTCAACCAGACGAAAGAATCACTGGTTGCCGAGCTCAAGGATCTGGGGCCCGTATTGCAGTCGCTGGCCGACTCCGGCCGCTCACTTACTCATTCGCTGAATCAGTTCGTCTCCTTCCCCTTCGCCAAAGACACGTTGGACAAATGGTGGCGCGGCGACTACGCCAACATCAGCCTGGTCGTCGACCTCACGCTGAGCCGGCTTGACGCCTCGTTCTTCACGGGCACGCGGTGGGAAGGCAACCTGACCGAGCTAGAGATGCAGTGGGGACGCACGATCGGCCAGCTGCCCAGCCCCTACACCCAGGTCAACCCGCTGCTCACGCCCTACCACTACGACCAGGGGCCCTAACATGCATGTCGACCGCAGAGTCAGACGACAACTGGCGTTCTTTATCGCCGTCACGGTGATCGCCGGCGGCGTGATGGCCTTCAGATACCTCGACATTCCGAAACAGTGGTTCGGCGTCGGGCATTACGAGGTCACCGTAAACCTGCCGACATCGGGCGGCTTGTACAAGAACGCCAACGTCACCTACCGCGGCGTCGGAGTAGGCCGGGTAGAGGATGTCCGGTTGTCCCCCAACGGGGTTGACGCGGTGCTCTCGCTGAACTCGGGCACGAAAATTCCGACCGATCTGGTCGCGCAGGTGCACAGTCAGACCGCAATCGGCGAGCAGTTCGTCGAGCTGGTGCCGCGCGGCAACGGGCCCGCGTTGAAGAACGGTGACGTCATCCCAGCCGACCGCACGACATTGCCCCCCGATATCAACACCATCCTGGCCGCAACGAATACCGGCTTGCAGGCGGTGCCGCGGGATGACTTGAAGACGGTGATCGACGAGTCGTACGCCGCGGTCGGCGGGCTTGGTCCCGAACTCGCGCGCATCGTGAAAGGCACCACCCGGCTGGCTGCCGATGCCCGCGCCAATCTATCGGCCATCACGACGGTGATCGACGGCTCCAAGCCGATCCTTGACACCCAAGTCGACACCGCGGATTCGATTCACGCGTGGGCGGCCAACGTCGCCCAGATCACCCGGGAGGTGGCGACCCAGGACCCGGCGGTCAACGTGATCCTCGACAAGGGGCCGACCGCGGTCGACGAAGCACGCACCCTGCTCGACAGGGTGAAACCCACGCTGCCGGTCGTGCTGGCCAACCTGGTCGGCATCGAACAGGTCGCGGTCACCTACCAGCCGGCGATCGAACAACTACTCGTGCTCCTGCCCCCCGATGTGGCGATGCTGCAGGCGGCGGAGCTGGCCGACCGGGACACCAAACAGGACTACAAGGGGCTGTATCTGTCGTTCAATCTCAACGCCAACCTGCCGCCGCCGTGCACAACCGGGTACCTGCCGCCCAACCAGATCCGCTCCCCCAGCGAAGAGGACTGGCCGCAGCGACCGGCCGGCGACTTGTATTGCCGGATCCCGCAAGACTCACCGATGAACGTCCGAGGAGTGCGCAACTTCCCGTGCTTGACCCGGCCGGGCAAGAGAGCTCCCACCGTGAAGATGTGCGAAAGCGACGAGAACTACGTCCCGCTCAACGATGGCTACAACTGGAAAGGCGACCCCAACGCCACACTGTCGGGCCAACCCATTCCCCAACAGCCGCCCGGCACACCAGTGCCCGCACCGGAGGTCGCACCGCTACCGCCGCCGATCGCGACCGCGGTCTACGACCCCGACACGGGCGCGTACATCGGTCCGGACGGCAAACGGTACACGCAATCCGACCTCGCCCCGGGCGCCCAACCGCATCGGTGGCAGGACTTATTGACACCCTCCGGACAGAGGTAACGCGACATGCCCGCTGACACCGACCTCGCTCTCGCCTCGACGCGCGAAAGGCGCCACATGGCAACGCATCCCACCACCACTGACGGGCGACCAGAGTCAGTTTCGACCACGGGAGACGACGACCAAGCCGGCGCCGGCCCGCCGATAAACACGAAAACCCGCGCACTGCAACGCCGAATTGGTTTGGCAGTCAAGATCGCGAGCGGCTGCCTAATCGTAGCCGCCCTGGCGGGGGTGACCGGATGGCAGGCCTACCACGCATATCACGCCAGAGCCGCCCAACAGGAGCGGGATCTGTTCGTGCGGGTTGCCAGCCAAGGCGCAGTGAACCTGACCACCATCAGCCACACCGAGGTCGACACCGACGTGCAGCGCATCCTCGACTCCTCCACCGGAACCTTCCACGATGATTTTCAAAAGCGGGCGCAACCATTCGTCGAAGTTGTGCGCAAAGCGCAGTCCACATCGCAGGGCACGGTGACCGCGGCCGCGCTGGAATCCGGAACTGGCGATCAAGCGACGACACTCGTGGCGGTATCGGTGAAAACCTCTACTACCGCTGCGCCCCAACAAGAACCGCGAGCCTGGCGCATGCGCATCACGGTCCAGAAGGTCGGCGACACCGCCAAAGTATCCGACGTCCAGTTCGTGCCCTGACATTACGCCGGCAGCCAACAGATTGGAGCACCCCTTGTCGGTCACCATTGACTCAGTCGCGTCGCCACCAACCGCGACACCAGCGTCGCCCGACAAACCCGAGGCCGACGCCGATGAGGCACTCGCTGACAGGTCCGCTGCCCACCCGCGCACGCGCCGGCCGTGGAAACGATTCATCGCATACGCCGTTTTCCCCGCAACGGTCTTCGTCCTCACCATCGGCGCGGCGTACGCCAAATGGCAGGCAACGACGCTCACCGATGCACAGCACGCCGCTTCCCAGTCAGTTCAAGCAGCCACCGAAAGCACCATCGCGCTGTTGTCGTACAGTCCCGACACCGTCGAGAAGCAGTTGACCGCCGCGCGTGACCGGCTCACGGGCAATTTCCTCGACGCCTACACCTCGCTGACCGGTGACGTCGTCATTCCCGGCGCGCAGCAGAAGCACGTCTCGGCGATCGCCACCGTTCCGGCGGCGGCATCGTTGTCGGCGACCGAAAACCACGCCGCGGTCCTGGTTTTCGTCGATCAGACCGTTACCGTCGGTGCCGACACACCCACCGACAGCGCATCTTCGGTGCGCGTCACCCTCGACAAGGTACATGACCGATGGCTCATCTCGGCATTCGATCCGGTGTGAAATCCCTCGCCGTGGGCATGCTCGCGACGTCGCTGGGTGCGACGGCCATGTCGGAGACCACCGCACCCGCGCGCGCCGACGTTGTGTCCTATCTGGTCAATGTGCACGTGCGGCCCGGTTACAACTTTCCCAACGCCGACGCCGCGCTGGGCTACGGGTACGGCATCTGCGAGAACCTGTCCGCAGGTCGTGGTTACCCGCAGCTCATTGACGAGGTGAAAGCCGACTTCGACGCCTCCGATGAGTTCCATGCGTCGTATCTGATCAGTCAGGCCGTCAACGAACTGTGCCCTGCGCTGATCTGGCAGCTGCGCAACTCGGCAGCCAACTACAAACTGCCGCCCGAAACCGGCTGACACGAAGGAGAGCCCATGCTGTATCGGCAACTGGCCCTTGCGGTGGTCGCGATGGTCGTCGGGCCCGTTGTGAGCGCCCCGGCCGCACATGCTGACAACAAGCGACTCAACGACGGTGTGGTCGCCGATGTCTACACAATCCAGCATCACACGGGCTGCAGCAACGATGTAACGATCAACCTGCAGTTGCAGTCCGCGGCCCAGCGGCAGGCGCTGGATGGGCTCAATGATCGCACCCTCGACGGCGACATTGGGTCAGACGGATCCACTGTCCAAGACCGCGCTACCGCCGCCGGCTACCGCGGCAGGGTGTCTGAAACCGTGGCGATCAATCCGGCCGTTGCCATCAGCGGCATCGAGTTGATCAACCAGTGGTATTACAACCCGGCCGATTTGGCCGTCATGTCCGATTGCGCCAACACGCAAATCGGAGTCTGGTCGGAGAACAGTCTGGACCGCACGGTCGTGGTGGCGGTCTACGGAGCGCCCGAACACGCCCCCGCGACGAATGGATCGCAGGCGGGGCCCGCGCCGGCGCTGGCTCTCTCGCAGGACACGCCGATCGACCCCAGCCCCGACTACGACGCCAGCGACGAGGTCGAGTACGGCGTCAACTGGTTGGCGTGGATCCTGCGCGGCGTGTACCCGCCTCCGGCATACCCGCCGCAATAGTGCCCGTACGTCGTGCCTAGAGAGGAAGTTCGCCCGGCGCGCAACGCGCGCCAAACGACTACACCAACTGCGATTCAGAATACTACTTCAGATCCAAGGGTGATCACATGACGAAACTCGTTGTCACACTGCTGCGTAGCGCCTTAGTCGCCACCATCGTGGTGTCGTTGTGGACGGCTGCTCACGCGAAGGCCGCCGCCGTCGAGTATCTGATGGTGCCCTCGGTTGCCATGGGCCGCGACGTCCCGATCGCATTCATAGACGGCGGACCGCATGCGGTGTACCTACTGGACGCCTTCAACGCGGGCGACGCCGTCAGCAACTGGGTTACAGCGGGCAATGCGATGAACACCCTTGCCGGCAAAGGTGTCTCGGCGGTCGCGCCCGCAGGCGGGGCCTATAGCCTCTACACCGACTGGGAGCAGGACGGCAGCAAGCAGTGGGAGACGTTTCTGTCCGACGAACTGCCAGATTGGCTGGCCGCCAACAAAGGTCTAACAGCCGGCGGGCACGCGGTCGTCGGCGCCTCGCAGGGCGGTACAGCCTCCCTGGCCCTTGCGGAGTTTCATCCCAACCGCTTCAGATACGCTGGCTCGATGTCGGGTTTTCTGTACCCGTCGAACACCACCGTCAACGGCGCCATCACCGCCGGCATGATGCAGTGGGGCGGTGCCGACACCCGCAACATGTGGGGCCTGCCCCAACTGGGCCGGTGGAAGTGGCACGACCCTTACGTTCACGCGGCCTTGTTGGCGCAAAACAACACCCGGATCTGGGTGTTCAGCCCGGGCACGCTTACGTGCAGCGATCCCGCAGCGATGATCGGCTACTGCGATCAGGCTCAAGGTACCAATCGCAGCTTCCTGGCCCACTTTCGTGAAGTCGGCGGACGCAACGGACATTTCGACTTACCGACCGGCGGCAACCACGACTGGTCGAACTGGGCCGCGGAATTGGCCGCGATGTCCGCCGACCTCGTTGCGGCGGTCCGGTAGGCGAACGCCACCGCTGAGACTCGGCACCGGTGAAGCGTTTCGCGGGCGCTTTCGGCTCTTCGTCGTCCTCTTTGCTGTCCCCGCATCGTCACGGTGCAGCGGGTTCGTCGGCACCTAACGGGTGGTCTTGACTTTCTGGCCGGCAGCCGTATTGTTTGGACTAGTCTGTACAATGATGGATGAGCGACCAGAGCACGCCATTCAGCTAAGGGCCAACGGCCGCGTTGAACCACTTGGAGCGCCATGAGTCAGCCAGCGTCGACCGGCCACACCGGCCCCCTGATGGCCAGCAGCGAGCGCCGCACCGTCGTGTCCGTGTGCGGCTTCCTAGCCACCCTCACCGCACTAAAGCTGTAAACCCCCGGCCGACTAGGGAAACACCATGAGCCTAAGCGACCAACGAGGCCCCTTCGCAGTATCACGCGAACGCGACATCGGCATGACCACCCGCGACGGCAAACGACTGCTGGCTGACATCTACCGACCCACAGGAATCGAATCAGCCCCGGTACTCCTACGCCGCACCCCCTACGGCAACCGAAACAACGACCTCGCCGAAACATTCACCGAAGCCGACTTTTACGCCTCGCATGGCTACCTCACCGTCGTGCAGAACACCCGGGGCCGCTTCGGATCAGAAGGTGTCTGGTACCCGTTCGTTTACGAGGCAAACGACGGGTACGACGCGATTGAATGGGCCGCTCGCCTCCCCGGCTCGAACGGGCGAGTCGGGACATTCGGCCAGTCGTACGGGGCACTGGCACAGTACTTGGCGGCAACCCAACGGCCGCAACACCTCGTCACGTGCATTCCGGTTTCGGCACCTCTTGCCGCGTTCGAAAACTACTGGTACAACCGTGGTGCACTCGAGCTGAGCTGGACGTTGAGTTACTTCCTGAACATGGCAGTAGACGTCTTGGGCGCAGGTGGAGATGTCGACCGGCTGGCTCGGCTCGAGGCGCTCAAAGCCGACCCGTCGGCGCGATTCTCGCCGCTAGTGGATTCGGCGCTGCGCCACCTGCCGCTGTCGGACTGGATCGACACCTTCGGGGAGGGCGCACCGTTCCTTGCCGACGTGCTCCACCACTCAACGGACGGAGCTTACTGGTGGGCGGTCGACCTTCGCCGCCAGCTCGTCAACATCGACGTTCCGATGCTTCACCTCGGCTCGTGGTACGACATCGCAAACTGGGATACGCCACAGTACTTCAACGGACTGCGCAAGCAGGCAATGTCTGAACGCGCGCGCGAGAACCAAGCAATGATCATGGGTCCATGGGCGCATCTGCTGCCCTACAGCCAGCCGACCTCCGGAGGCACCGGCGACATCGACTTCGGTCCGCTGGCGGCTACTTCGTTGGTATCGGTGCAACTCGCGTGGTTTGACCATTACCTCAAGGAGGACGGACGAGAGCTCCCGCGGGCGCCAGTCCGAATCTTCGTCATGGGCAAGAACCGTTGGCGTGATGAGAGCCAATGGCCGTTGGCGCGGGCCGAATTGACTGACTACTACCTCCACAGTGGAGGATCGGCCAACACAGCGGACGGAGACGGTACGCTGACCGCGGAGCCGCCTGGAGCAGAAGATCCTGACCAGTATCGGTATGACCCGGATAACCCCGTTCCGACCGCCGGCGGACGGTATGTGGGCGGCGGCGTCAGCAACCAGGACGCTAACCAGGCGCGGGACGACGTCTTGGTCTACACCGCTAACCTGCTGGATCGCCCGGTCGAACTCACCGGTCCCATCGACGCATATCTGCATGTCTGCACCGATGGCCCGGATACCGATTTCGTTGGCGTCCTATGCGATGTGCATCCCGACGGCTTCGTGCAGAATCTGGCGGAAGGCATTGTGCGTGGACGTTTCCGAGACTCCTTCGACGACCCGCAGCCGATGGAGCCGGACACCGTCTACGAGCTACAGGTGCCGCTGGGCAACGTCAGCCACGTTGTCGCGGCTGGACACCGGATTCGACTGCATGTCACGTCGAGCAACTTCCCTCGATGGGACCGCAACACCAATACCGGGGAGCGGATCGACAAGGCGACTCGCACCCGGGTCGCTGAGCAGACCCTGTTCCACGACGCGCTGCGGCCATCCCGTCTCGTTCTGCCTGTCCTCCCCGCGTGATGCGCGCCGCAGAGACCTTTGATCGACTCGCTATCGAATTCGAAACCGACACTCAGAGAAGAGTAAGGCCATGGATCTACGGCAGATCGACTGCTTCCTGGAGGTGGCACATGAACTCCACTTCGGCCGCGCCGCCCGGAACATGTTCCTCGCACAGTCGTCAGTCTCGGAGTCAATACACGCACTGGAGCGCGAGGTGGGTGGACCGCTTTTCGACCGCACCAGCCGCCGAGTTTCATTGACTCCCCTCGGAGTTCGCTTCCGGCTCGGTGCCGAACCCGCGGCCGCCGCGTTGCGGAAGACACTTGAGGAGTGTCAGCATCAAGCTCGAGGAGAGGCGACGGTCCTCCGAATCGGCTTCCTGGGAGGCGGCCTCTATGAGTTGACCCTCCCGTTGATGGCGAAGCTGAAGGAGGTGCTTCACGGCGTGACCCTGGATTGGGTGGAGCTTACGCTCATTGACCAATTTCGAGCGGTTGCCGACGGCCGGGTCGACGCCGCCTTCTGTCGCCTCCCACTGGGTCACGATGACGTCATCGCCGGTGACAGCTTGCTGGTAGACAGCCGAAAGTTGGTCGTACCCATCGGTCATCGACTGGATCACAGCAGCCTCGTCGACCCGGAGGAACTTGCCTACGAGGCACTGCCGTCCGTTCCTGACGATCCGCAAGCTATGCCGTGGACGGCATTTCACTTCCCGCGGTTTACTCCCCACGGTCATCCGATTGGAAGGGGTCCTGTCGTCAGGACCGTCCGTGAGTGCCTAGCCGCGGTGGAGGCGGGGGCCGCTGTGGTGGTCATGTGTTCCCGCTCGGAGTCGTACTATTCGAATCCTGGTGTCCGATACCTGAATATCGATCTTCCGCCGGTGCCGACAGCGCTGGTCCGACGACGGTCTGACACTCGGCAAGCCATCCTGGATCTTGACAATTGTGCGCGGACCGTCGCAGGGACACGTGCTGCAGCATAGGAACAAACATCAAGGACCACAACGAGTATCGCGACGTAGATCAGTGGAGTCCGACAAAGGCGTTGAGGGCATCCGGATTCTGAAGCGTCGCTACGCTGACGGCCTTTTCCGCAGCTACGCCCGCGATAATCCGCTTTACTGGAACCTCGCATTTCTTGCCGTTGAGTGTGCGAGGGATAGCGTCGACGACGACGAACCGGTCGGGCACATGCCGCGGGGACAGACCCGAGCGAATCAGTGTGCGCAACGAAGGCTCCACGTCCGGCAAGTCAACGCCGGTCCGAAGTACTAGGAAACACAAAAGCTCACCCTCGTCTGTGGCTCCGAGTTCAGTGGTGTCGATCACCAACGAGTCCACGACATCGTCGAGTTCTTCGACCACCGAGTAGAAGTCCGCGGTGCCCATCCTCACCCCGCCTCGATTCAGCGTGGAGTCCGACCGCCCGTAGATCACGAACGAGTCCCGAGGTGTCGCCCGTACCCAGTCGCCATGGCGCCAGAAGCCCGCGAAGTCCTCAAAGTACGCCTCGCGCAGCCGAGTACCCGCTGGGTCGTTCCAGAACGAGACCGGCATAGAGGGCATCGGCTTGCCGATGACGAGCTCGCCCACCTCATCCTGTATAGCCTGACCGTGCTCGTCCGCCGCGTGTACGTCGGCTCCCAGACATGCGCAGGACAGCTCGCCCAACCAGACCGGCACTGTAGGAGCTGATCCGACGAACGCTGTGCACACATCCGTCCCGCCCGATATCGAGCAGATCTGAATGTCCCCGCCGACGGCCTCCCCCACCCATCGGAACCCTTCTGCCGACAACGGCTGGCCCGTCGACCCAAGAGCGCGCATGGCGGACAGATCGTGGGACTCCCGCGGCTGCAGGCCTGCCTTAAGGCACACCTGGATGAAAGGCGCCGACACACCGAACACCGTCACCCGATACTTCTCGGCCAGCGCCCATAGCGCCCCGAGGTCTGGATAACCTGGGTCGCCGTCGTAGAGGACGATGGTCGACCCGACCAACAAGCCGCTTACCAGAAGGTTCCACATCATCCAACCTGTGGTGGTGAACCAGAAGAACCGTTCACCCGGGCCGAGGTCGTTGTGTAATCGATGCATTTTCAAGTGCTCGAGCACGATCCCGCCATGCCCGTGGACGATGCCTTTGGGTAGGCCCGTCGTACCCGACGAATAGAGCACCCACAGCGGGTGGTCAAACGGCACCGGCTCGAACTCGAGTCCTCCTGGGACCCTGGTGAATTCCGCCCACGGCGCGGCGCCCTCCAGCGCGGCCTCCGGATCGAGGTAAGGCACCAGTATCGTCTGCCGCAAGGTTGGCAGTTGCGCCCGCAGCGTCGCGATATTCTCGCGAATGTCGAACCGCTTGCCGCCATAGAGGTAACCGTCGACGGCGAGCAGTACCTTCGGCTCGATCTGGGCGAAGCGGTCGCCGACCGCCACTGGCCCAAACTCCGGCGGACACGACGACCAGATCGCCCCAAGCGATGCTGCCGCGAGGAACATCACCAGCGTCTCTGGACAGTTTGGCGCTAATGCGACTACCCGGTCCCCGCGGCCAACCCCGGCAACAATCAGTCCCGCTCGCGCCCGTCCCACTTGATCACGCAAGTCCGCATGCGTGATCGCCCGCTCCAGGCCATCCTCTCTGGCAAAGAGCACCGCGACGTCGCCGTCCTGCCGGCCCGGCCCCGGCGTGAGCGCGTGCTCGGCGTAATTCAGCGTCGCCCCGGGAAACCATTGCGCGCCTGGCATTTCCGCCGATCCGAGTACCGCCGATGGAGTACCTCGGAATATAATCCCGAGATACTCCGCCGCGGCAGACCAGAACCCCTCTAGGTCCCGTACCGACCACGCATGCAGGGCCCCGTAGTCCAGAGGATCTAGATCGACGTGCCGTGTCCGACGCACCCATTGGCTGAAGTCGGCGATCGCGGTCGTGCGCGCGTGCTCCGGGAGGGGCGACCATAGGACCTCGGAGTTAGCCGCCTTCATTGTGTCTGCCCTTCCCGGATGGTCGCGACTGTTACGTGCCCGACAGGACCGTCATGTACTGACCAGTCGCGGGGTTCAATCCAAATGAGATCGGCGTAATCGAGACAGCGCCGTTGTCCAACGCCGCGCAACGCCAGCTAGCGCCCTGCAAACTCCATGCGTGGGCGTGGTCGACCCTCGCGGTAGGCCGCGATTCCGCTCTTGAGCCCGTTGGCCCAGTCTTCGGACTTCAGTAGCGGGAGGTACAGGTCGGCCACGATGTCGTCGGCCGCGGCGACACCTCCGACTGCCCAGGTCCGCAACAGGGCCTTGTGCGCTCCGTGGGCCAGCGTGGGGCCCGTGGCGAGTGACTGTGCAAAGTCCGTGGCTTGGGCAAGCAGATCGGCTTCGTCGACCAACCGGTTCACGCCGCCGTGCCGATACAGGGTTTCGGCCGGCACCTCCTCGGACGTGAGTGCCCACTCGTAGGCAAGCAGCGGTCCGACTCGCTGAGCCGAACGATAAACTCCGCCCAACGCCGTCACTAGGCCTAGGGATTGCTCCGAGTGGCTAAATCGTGCATTCTTCGCCGCAAAGATAATGTCGGTATGCAGGACGAGCTCCCAGCCGCCGCCATTGCACAGGCCTTGCACCGCTGCGATCACCGGGATCGACAAATGCTCAAGCCGATTGAAGACATTGAGATAGCCGCCCAACTGGGCGGCCCACTCCTCCGGTTCAAGCGTTTCCCACGGAACAATGTCTCCGCCGTGACAAAAGTCTGGGCCGTCCCCTGCCAGTATCAGCGCCCTCGCGTGGCTGCTGACGATTTCGTCGATGGCGTGGTCAATCTCGGTCACCATCGCCTTGTGAAATCGGTTGTCAGGCGGCTTACGTAGCGTGATTGTAGCGACGTCGGATTTCAGTTCGAGTCCGATATTGTTCGCCATGATTGCCGATCACCATTCTTCCTTGAATAGGCACCATCAAATTCTCCGCTAGACGCATCGGGTATTAGTGACACAACCCACGTAAGATTTGTGTCCGCATGCGATTCGCGAAGTTAATGTCCACGTTAGCAACTTGCCCAGGCCAATCAAGCGGCCAATGTCGATCCATTAATCGGCAGTGCCGATCGGTGCAACGCCGGCGTCGCGCGAACTCTGCACGCCGTGTCTCGGACGGGCGTTGATGTGGCTCACTGGGCTCCGCGCTGAACGCCCGCCCATGCCTTGTTGCGCAGCACAAATTTCTGGATCTTTCCCGTGGCGGTTTTCGGCAGGTCACCGAATGTCACGGTCTGTGGTGCCTTAAACCGGGCCAGCCGCTTCTTTACGTGGTCGATGATCTCGGCCTCAGTCACCGATGCTCCGTCCTGCAGGGTCACGTAGGCGGCCGGGACCTCGCCCCATCGCTCGTCGGGTACGGCGATAACGGCGGCCTCCAACACGGCCGGATGGTCCATGATCGCCTGTTCGATCTCGACCGATGCGATGTTCTCGCCGCCCGAGATGATCACGTCCTTGCTGCGGTCCCGGATCTCCACGTAACCGTCGGGATGCACCACGCCAATATCGCCAGTACGAAACCAGCCGTCGGGAGCCGCGGCGGCCGTCGCCTCTGGGTCTTTGAAGTAGCCGAGCATCACGTTGTTGCCGCGCAGTGCGACCTGACCGGTCGTGCTGCCATCAGCGGGAACGTCGGAGCCGTCCTCGGCGATCACCCGCGGGGTAAAGGTGATCATGTTCCCGACGCCTTGGCGTGCCTTCAGCCGGGCCTGGGCGTCGGCATCAAGGCCGTCCCACTCCGGACGCCAGTCGCAGAGCATTGTGGGCCCAAACGCCTCAGTCAGCCCGTAAAGGTGCATCACCTCGAAGCCCAGGTCGGTCATCCTGCGCAGGATCGCGGGCGACGGCGGAGCGCCGCCCGTCGCGATCTGCACGACCCGGTCATGAGGTGTCCCGCCGGCTGCCTCCTTCGCGTAGGCGATCATCGATAGCACCGTCGGCGCCCCGTTGAGGTGTGTGACGCCCTCCTGGCGGATGAGCCGCCACACCTCTGCGGCGTCCACCTTCGGCAGACACACGTGCGTCGCCGCGGCGGCAGTCACAGCCCAAGGGAAGCACCAGCCGTTGCAATGGAACATCGGCAGCGTCCACAGATGCACAGCGCTTGGTGTGAGCCTGGTGTGCCCGACCATCGCCAGAGCTTGCAAATATGCGCCCCGGTGGTGGTACATCACGCCTTTTGGGCGTCCTGTGGTGCCCGATGTGTAATTGATCGACAACAGCGATCGTTCATCTGATGGCGTCAGGTGCATCGGCGCCGCGGCCGCCAGCATGGACTCGTACTCCCCGCCATCACCGGCGCCGGCGCGGATTCGTTGCGGCGGGTTGCTCATCTGCGCGGCGACCGCGTCCACCAATTCGTCAAAAGCCGGATCGTGCACCAACACTGCGGCCTCGGAGTGCTCCAGGATATAGGCCATCTCGCCCGCCGAGAGCCGGGTGTTGATCGCGACCAGCGGAACACCCGCCCAGGGCACCCCGTAGTGCGCTTCCAACAGTGCGTGGGTGTTGGGGGCGAGCACCGCAGCAGGGCGGCCATGCGCGAGCGGCGCCACCGCTCCGGCCAGCTGCGTACATCGCTGGTGCAGTTCGGCATAGGTCCATCGCCGGTCGCCGTCGACGACCGCAACCCGTTGACCGTGGGCCGCGGCGGCCCGGTCCAGGTAGGCGGTCGGGGTCAAGGGCTCGAACGAAAGATCGACTAGGGGAATGGACACCATCGTCTCCTATTACCTGCCTCGGATACATCGTTGGCGTGCCGCGTTGCACCCGCCGACGGTGTTTGGGGACTTGCGTTTGGACGGCGGTGGGCGTTGTGCGCGTGGTGAACTGCCCATATTGGCGAGTTTCACGGCCGCACGATGGCCGGTGGACCAGCAGTACTCACCGCGCCGGGGTTCGAATGTGCCCTGAGGAAAGCTGCGAGGTGGTCAATGGCGATCGCGGACTCCGGGATGCCGGCAGAAATGTACACGGGCCAGTCGTGTACTCCGTGGCGCCACGATTCGAACGTCACCTCGACGCCCACGCTGAGCGCGGCGTCGCGGATGCGAGTCGCGTCGTCGTAGAGGATTTCGTTCTCGCCGACCTGAATCAACAGCGGAGGCAGGCCGTGCAGGTCGGCGAAGACGGCCGAGCACCGGGGGTCGTCGCGGGACCCTGCGCCGACATATGCGACAGCCATGGACTCGAGAAGTTCGCGCGTTACATACGGGTCCATCTCCTTGCGCTGACTGATCGACGCACCGGTAAAGGTCAGATCGGCGAACGGTGAAATGACGGCGAGACTGGCGGGCAGCGCCAGGCCCTCGTCTCGAGCGGCGACGGTCATGGCGACGGCAAGGTTCCCGCCGGCGGAATCGCCCAGGACGGCCAATGTCGTCGGATCCGTGGCACCGTCGTTGATGAGCCAACGGTAGGCGCCCAGACAGTCGTGGAACGCACCAGGGAAGGGTGTTTCCGGGGCGAGCCGGTAGTCCACGGCGTGCACGCGGGCGTTGGCGGCCAGGGCGACCGCGGCCGCCAGCGGAAGGTACCGGTCGGGCGGAGAACCGCTGACGTAGCCGCCGCCGTGGAAGTACACGACGGTGCGATCCGGGGAATTGAACCGCGGCTCAAGGGTGATGGCGGGTACGCCGCCGAGATCGGTGTCGCTGCGCGTCACGCCCTCGCGCTGTTGCCCGGCATTGAAGTCACGGATGTCTGCCGTGTCGTCGGCTGAGGTCGACCTCGCCTTCAGGACTCCGACGAAGGCCTGCAGCAGCAGCGACGATTCGCCCGCGCCGTCGGGACTGAGGGATCGTGCCGGCACATCACCTGACTCGGATCGGGTCATCGCTGATTCCTTCTGTTGGTGGAAGATCGTGTCCGCGACGTCGGTGGCTTTGACGTCGCGCTTGCCCTCGCCTCACGCCGTGGCAGGGGCTTCGACCCGGGTGGACCGACCCGCTCCCTTTCCTCTGAACCAGCACGGGCTATGGGTCAGTCAGTATCGAGTGCGGAGGCGTCGCTGCGCAGGACTGCTTCCACTGACCGTCTCAGCGTGTCGAGTTCGTGGTGGGCGCCGGCGTCGTAGTCCCGCGAGTGGTCATCGAGCACGCACACTGTGCCGACGACGTTTCCGTCGGGGTTGCGGACAGGTAGGCCCAGATAGTTGGACAGACCGAATGCGGTCTCGTCCTCATTGCCTGCGGATATCTCGTCGGCGCGCGAGTCGCGGACGTACAGCGTCTCTCCGCTGTCGACGACGCGCTCGCAATACAGTGGGGCGCGGTCCGTTGCGTCGCCGGCCTTCTGCCCGACGCCCCCGACGGGGTAGTGCACCGATGCCGCGCCGGCCGTTGCCGCAACGACCATCGAATCCGGGTCGGACCGCATGATCAGCACGGACTTGACGTCCAGTTTCTCAGCGATCGCCTCTAGCCCCGCTGCCAGTGACTGCAATCCGGGTGTGGCGTTCTTGACTGTGGCCTGCTGGCTCGGCGGGCCGGGGTTCGGTGTGGTCATCGCCTTGTCATCTTCCTGTCTGGTTCGGGGCGCGGTTTCAGCGCTGGGGCCTGGACGACGATGGTGCTGGCATCGGCGAATGTTCGGGTGAAAGCACGGCCCATATATTGGGACATCCCGGTGATCAACGTGACCTTATCGTCGAGTCGCATCGTCGTGAGACTTCCTCACCTGTCTGGGATTTCGTTGCGGCAATATTCGGCCACCGTGGACTTGGGAGCGAACGGGTCACACACACGCCCGTCTACATCTCGGGACACGGTGCAATAGGCCTGTGGCACTGCGATATTGGGTGGATTCCATGAACTCCCGAACCGATCGGTCGCCAACGGCGCTTAGACCGATCAGTCTAGTCAAAGACTACGACGTGGGAGGAGAATTCGTCAACCCGTGAAGAACGAAGCCGCTTCGACAGCAGTCGACGGCCGATCCTACTTGCTCACCGGCATCTTCGGATGCTATTAGTTGAACCAGTCTGTATAACTGGTGGTGCGCCGCATCCGCGGCCGCGTGGCCGTGGCGACAACGGCGGACAAGCGTCTGAACCGAGGGGAACAATCATGACCGACCTCCATCTCGACACTGCACTTACACTCGTCTTCGTCCATGGCGTCCTCGACGACGGGGCCGTCTGGCGCGGCGTGATCTCGGCGCTTGCAGTCCCCGACACCGAGACGGTCGGTGTGGACCTCGCCGGAATGAGTGGTCGTCCCGACGAGCCCGGTCCATTCAGCCTGGACGGCTACGCGAACGACGTGATCACTGTCCTCGACGACATCACCACACCGGTCGTGTTGATTGGGCACAGCATGGGTGCCCAGATCGTCGAGTTGGCGGCCGATGCGCGCCCCGAAAAGGTGGTTGGGCTGGTCCTTATCGCCCCAATCCCACTGGCGGGTTCGCAGCTGCCTGAAGAGGCCGTCGCCCCCCTCAAGAGCGTCGGCGGCAGCGTCGAGATGCTGCGCACGAGCCGTCTGCAGGCAAGCCCTAACTTCCCGGAACCGGAGTTGACTCGGATCAGCGAAGCGGGGGCCAGAATCGCCCCCGCCGCGGTTCGGGAGTTCGTCGATCTGTGGAACTTCGGGGTACCCCAGGGTCGTGAAGCGACAGCCTTTTCCGGACCCGCGATGGTCATACGGGGTGAGGCCGATCCCCTGGCTACCAGCGATCTGATCGAGGCTGGGGTGACGCACCGGTTCGGCGCTGCGACGTTGAACACGGTTGTCGCCGCTGGGCATTGGATTCACGCCGAGCAGCCCGTGGCCGTCGCCGACTTGCTCGGCCAATTCGTTACTGCGTTGAGGCTCGCCCAGTGATCAGTACGCGCGACGCGCGAACGTCCACGGGCTCGGCGTGGTTATCGAGCCCGGCAACGCCACCGCAGGCTCTGCCGTGACCGCTCTTCGTCGAATCGCCATTTTGGACGATTACCAGGACGTCGCAAGGGGTATGGCCGACTGGGCCTCGCTGAACATGGAGGTGGCCGTTTTCCACCAGCCATTTTCCGACGCTGGCGAGGTGATCAGCGCTCTGACCGGCTTCGAAGTCGTGGTGGCGATGCGTGAGCGTACCGCTTTCCCGGCTCGCGTTTTGCAGAGCCTGCCCGATCTCGCGCTGCTGATCAGCACCGGGCCCGCAGTGAACGCAGTGATCGATCTAGACGCGGCGCACCGGCACGGAATCACCGTGTGCTACACCGGATATTCGTCTACACCGACTGTGGAATTGACCTGGGCCTTGATCCTGGGCGCGGCCAGGAACCTGACAGTCGAATCTGATTCGATGCGCAGCGGCGGATGGCAACGCTCCGTGGGTGTCGGGCTGGCGGGCAAGACGCTTGCCATCCTCGGGCTGGGCAGGATCGGCTCGCTCGTCGCCAGAACGGGTCAGTCGTTCGGCATGACCACCATCGCATGGAGTCCGAATCTGACTGAGCAACGCGCCGCCGAGCACGGCGTGACATCGGTCTCCAAACAGGAGCTTTTCGGCGACGCCGACGTCCTGACCATCCATCTCGGCCTCGGCGACCGCACACGGGGAATCGTCAACGCCGCAGAGCTGCGCGCGATGAAACCGTCGGCATTGCTGGTCAATACCTCCCGGGGACCGATCGTGGACGAGGCAGCCCTTGTGGCAGCGCTGCGCGCGGGAACGGTGGGCGGCGCAGCGCTAGACGTCTTTGATGTTGAACCGCTGCCGGCCGAACACGTGCTGCGCTCGCTACCAAACGTCCTACTTAGCCCGCATCAGGGTTTCGTCACCCGTGAGCAGTATCAGACTTTTTACCGCGACGCAGTCGAGAACATCGCTGCATTCGAGGAGGGACGACCTATCCGTGTGCTGCGCTGACGTATCAACCCGTCCAGGATTGGACCAAACTGTCGGCCCGACATCGCACGGTGGGCAAGTCGAGTTACCCAGGTGCAAAAAGGTTTTCCCGCACAGTGCGGCGTGCCCGGTGGTCAGGGAATAATCCGGCGGCAAGCCCGAGTTGCCACCTTCAGACAGATCAGTACAAACTGAGGAGAAGTCATGACAAACCCGGCTGAGGTCAGAGATCTTGAAGGCAAGGTCGCGTTGGTGACCGGCGCGACGTCAGGGATCGGTCAGGCTGCCGCAGTGCAGCTGGCGGCGCAGGGTGCCACGGTGGTCGTGCATGGCCGCGATGCCAAGCGTGGCGCCGCGGTGGTCGCAGAGATCGAAAACGGCGGCGGCTCAGCCCGTTTCGTGGGTGCGGACTTGACCCAATCGATGGAGGTCCTGCGGCTGGCCGGGGCGGCAGGCGATGTCGACATCTTGGTCAACAACGCCGGTGTCCCCTGGTTCGGCCCCACTGCAGAGCTGGCCGCGAACACGCTGAACCAGCTGTTTGCCGCCAACGTGCAGGCCCCCTACCTGTTGGTGACGGTACTGGCACCTAAAATGGTGGCGCGCGGCGGCGGCGTGATCATCAACATCGGCAGCAGGTCCGGCACCATCGGCCAGCCTGACAGCGCCGCCTACGGCGCTACCAAAGCCGCGCTCGCCTCCTTCGCCCGCTCCTGGGCCGCGGAATATGGGCCGGCGGGCATCCGCGTCAATGCCGTCTCGCCAGGACCCGTCTACACCGGTGCAGCCAAGCGGGAACTGTTCGACGTATCGGGCAGCACGACCACGCTGCTGGGCCGGGCCGCTCAGCCGTCCGAGATCGCAGACCTCATCGGATTTTTGGTATCTCCCCGCGGGTCGTACATCACCGGTGCGAACATCGCCATCGACGGTGGACGACCGCCAAGCCGGCCCGACTCCGAGCGGTCGGCGTTATTGACTGCACAATTGCACTAATTGTGTTGGTACTCAGGCGAGTTCGGCTATTCCCGGTTCATCTTTACCAATCGTGTTGTCGTACCAAGCTCTACGAGACATGTTCGCCGGACGTGTGACCGTAACCGTCGACCAAAGAAAGTTGCATTCCGTGAGCGAGGATTTTGTCGGCAAGCTGCTGTCGCGCATCGCCGAGCGCGCCGATCGGGAAACAGTGTCCAGCGCCGGTCTCAGGCTCTCCGGCTACGAATTTCTCGGACTGGTCGAGTACGCCGCTGAGGCGATGAGCGGCGACCTGGGAATCTCCGCTGGAGACGTGGTCGCCATACGGGCGTTCCAAGGTCCGATTGGCCTCGTTATCCGCTACGCGGCATTCTCGCTGGGGGCCATCGTCTTTCACATTCCCGATGTGGGCCCAAGCCGCCAGCAGGCGGTCATCGACGCTGCAGCCCCGACGGTTATCGTGACTGACGGGACTGCGGTTCCCGGCGCGAGCGGGTCAGCCAACTCGGTGCCGATACAGACCCTGCCCGCCCTGCACATGGCCGGCTCGCGGGACAAAGGAATCGCCGCTCGCGACACGTTCAGGCCGCGATACGGTCCCGAAGACGTCGCTCTTCTGATGCCTTCAGGAGGGACCACCTCGGTCCCCAAAATCACCTACCGAACTGCTCAAACGTTGTTGTCCGCGGTGCCTGGGCATGACCCCGATATGCGGCGGCTGGTGACCACACACCTAGCCTATTTCGCCGGCGCGGGCTGTGACAGCGCCCTCGGGGCCGGTGGCAGCGTCTTCTTCGCAGCCGGCAAGCCGGCAGCGACCGAGCTCGTCAAACTGATCGCATCCGAGCAGATCACCCACATGTTCATGGTGGAGCCGGCGCTGGGCAAATTTGTCGCCGAAGCCCACCACGACCGGCCCGGCGACTTGAACCAGGCCACCACCACGTTGCGGGAACTGTGGCACATGGGCTCCAACGCGCCGGCGCACCTGCGAACCCGAGCCCATGAATTGTTCGGCGACAAAGTGATCCACTCCTATGGTGCCAGCGAGGTGGGTGCGGTGACCAGCACCGCCGGCGAACCGTTTGATCCCCATTCCACCGGCCGCGCCCTACCGGGGGCCGAGTACCGAATCATCGCGGCCGACGGCCGAGAAGCCCCGGCCGGAGCAGTGGGCACCATTGAAGCCAAAACGCCATTCATGGGTGCCGGATACTGGAAGAACGGCACAACGCAGCCATTCACCGAATGGTTCAGAAGCAACGACCAGGGCTACATCGATCCCAACGGCCGCCTGGTCGTCACCGGCCGCAACTCTGACCTGATCGGCGGCATCGTCATGCCCGCCGCGATCGAAGACGTCGTGTACCGGCTGTCAGAAACGATCGAATACGTCGCTGTCATACCCTACGTCGCACCCGTCTCCGCCACCCCCGTCGACGCCACGGTCTTCATCCAGTCCGCAGAATTCCACCGTCATCAACTCACACAAGACACGCTCGCCCAAGATTTCCCGACCCTGCGTTTGGCAGTCGTCGTGCTACCAGCAATCCCCCTCACCGAGCAAGGCAAGCCAGACCGTCTCGCGCTCGTCGAATCCCACACCAGCACATCGTGAATCGAGTCGCGGCATACTCGGTGTCGTGCTACCGGAAGGAGGACCAGCGCCCCTCGGTGTCCAATCGGGTCTCCTGGACGGCCCGTGGCGCGCGGCCTTCGGTTCGTTCGCCTGGTCCACTTGCTTCCGCGAAAAGCCTGCGTCTCACTCAAATGTCGCCGACCCCCGCGGGTTCGGGGCGGCGACCACCGGCCCAGCGTCGCCTGACAAGCGCCCCGGTCAGCTGGGGCTGGAGGATCTCGCTGCTGCCAGAGTGAGCCGCGCGATGCGTTTGGCTGTCATCGGCGCGGATCGCCTCGGCTGGGCGGTACCGGCGGTGGCTAACGCCCCGTCATACAGCACGATCAGCGCATCGGCCAGCGCATCGGAGTCGGCTACCCCGGTGTATGCGGCCCATTGCCGAAAGGACTGGCGAACCCAGTTACGGTACTCCCTGGTCGCCTGCTGCTGGGCCTCCCCGCCTGTCGCCTCGGCCGCGGCGTTGTGGAACGGACAGCCGCGATATCCCGGACGCGACACATAGTCGGCAAGCGCATCGAAGACCGCAAGGATCTTCCCGTCCGGATCGTCGGCGCCGGCCTGGGCCGCATCGACACTCTGCTGCCATGTTTCGAAACGGCCGCGCAAGTAGGCGGCGACCAATTCATCCTTGCCGCCAAAGATGTAATACAGCGAACCTTTCGCCACGTCAGCCTTCGCGATGACCGCGTCGATCCCAGTTGAATGCACACCGTTGCGGTAGAACAGCTCATCAGACGCAGCGAGCAGCCGCTCCCGCGCGGACTGCCGCCTTGCTACCTTCGTCGCCACCCCCACAGACTACCAGACAGACTGGTCTGTAGAACTACTGCCGTACACCCGAAGTGGGCCGGTTCGGAAACCGACTCTCGCGGCCGACCGGTGCGCCGTCTCAGCGCTCCCGCTCGGAACTTTGGCACGCTGTTGGACGGACGCGGTATCCCGACAGTGCGGACTGAAGCCGCCTCTGGCGATGCGTACGCTCACGGTGCGGTCGCGGCTCACCATTGCCCCCGCCGGCTCAACCCTCGATGAGATCCCACTTGTGTCAACAGGAATGGCCAGACCGCTGCTGTCACCAGTAGCCAGTCCGCTTGACAAGACGCCCGCGAGCAGTATTGTTTGAACTAGTCTGTTCAAAGATGATGCAGGAGGAGGCACCCGTGAGCACACCGGCCGACGAGCGCAACAAGGCGTTCGTACTCGAGGCGTTCGACACGCTGGCGAACCGCCGTGATTTCGTTGCAGCGGAACGGTTCTGGTCGCCCGGTTATATCCAGCACAGTGCGCATATCCCGCCGGGCCGAGACGGCCTATTCAATCTGGTCATGGCCTCGCCGCCGGACAGACGGTACGAGAACGCGCTGGCCGTCGCCGACGGCGACTACGTGATGCTGCACGGCCGGCTGTCCACCACCGGGCCGATGCGGAACAGGATCACCGCTGACATTGTGCGCTTGGAAGACGGGCTGATCGCCGAACATTGGGACGTAGTGCAAGACGAAGCCACCGCCAAGGAGTCCCTGAGCGGGCTGCCCATGCTCGGCGATGCCTTCCCGACAGGAGCCTGACTCGATGTCGACCAGGATAAAGATCTCCGCCCAGTTCGCCACCTCGCTGCACTCCCCCGAACACATCGCCGCCGCCGAGCAGCTCGGTTATGAACGGGCGTTGCTGTTCGACACACCGCACGAGGGACCCGACGTGTGGATGATGCTCGCGTTAGCGGCCCAACGCACCACCACCATCGGTCTGGGGCCTGGAGTGCTCGTACCCAATCTGCGCCACCCCATGGTCAACGCCTCCGCCACCGCTGCACTGACGGCGCTGGCCCCCGGACGTGTCACGATCGCGTTCGGCACCGGCTTCGCCGGCGCCCGCGCGCTCGGCGCCGCACCCACCACCTGGTCGTATCTGCGCGAGTACGTGGTCGCGTTCCGCAGCCTTCTCGCGGGAGAAATCGTGAGCTGGCAGGGCACGCGGATGCAGATGATGCACCCGAACGGGCACGCACCCGAGCGCCCGATCGATGTGCCGATCCTCATCTCGGCGCTGGGCCCCAAGGGTCTCGCTGTCGCCACCGAGCTGGCCGACGGGCTATTCACTGTCAACGGCCAGACCCGCTACGCGTCCCGGTTCGACTGGGCCGCACTCGGCGTGCACGGCACCGTGCTGGCTGACGGCGAACCCCTCGATTCGCCGAGAGTGCAGGCAACCGCAGGCCCGGGAAACGCGCTGGCCTACCACGCCGCCTACGAATTCGGCGGCGACGTCACCACCCTGCCAGCCGGCGACGTGTGGCTCGACACCATCAACCAGACCCCATCCGACGAACGCCATCTAGCAGTGCACGATCAACACCTCATCGCGCTGAACCGCGCCGACACCGCCGCCTGGGACGCCGGCAGCTGGCACGCCATCCCCCAGACGACGCTGACCGGCACCACCCACGACATCGGCCGCCGGGTAAAGGAAATCGCCGCCCAAGGCATCACCGAGATCATCTACCAACCGACCGGGCCCGACATCCCGGCTGAACTCGAGGCCTTCCTCGCCGCGGCCCGCATCGCCACCGCCGCGCCTGATCAACGCCAAGCCCCGGCGAAGGAAACCCGCTCCGTCCCTTACGGCAGTGCCGCACAGGGGAACTGACGATATCGACCTGTGTCGCTCGCATCGGTTCCCGGCCGAACACACAGCTAGACAATGCTGTCCCACCGTATGGCTAGCACCATCTTCCAACTGATCCGGAAGGCACATCGTGACCACATTTCGTTCAACACAGGTCTTCTCGCCACGAGGACCACTGAATCTCGTCGACCAGGTTGTACCCGAACCGGAACCCGGCGATGTGCGGGTCGCCGTGCAGGCGTGCGGCATCTGCCACTCCGATTCGCTGTTCGTTGACGGTGAATGGCCAGGCATACAGTTTCCGGTCACGCCTGGTCATGAAATCGCCGGTTACATCGACGCCGTTGGAGACGGCGTCCAAGACTGGCATCCCGGTGACAGGGTGGCGATCGGCTGGAACGGCGGCTACTGCGGTTCCTGCCGAAGTTGCCGTCGCGGCGACTTCTCGCTTTGCGAACGTGGCGCTGTCACCGGTGCGACAACTCCTGGCGGATACGCCGACTATGTCCTGGCTCACACAAGTGCGCTGGCACGCATTCCCGAAGGTCTGTCATTTGTTCACGCTGCGCCGATGGCATGCGCGGGCGTGACCATGTTCAATTCCCTACGCCGCACCGGCGCCGGTCCCGGTGATCTGGTCGCAATCCTGGGCATCGGCGGCCTGGGCCATCTCGGCATTCAGTTCGCAGTAAGAATGGGATTCCGCACCGTGGCAATCGCCCGGGGCCCTGAAAAAGGCGTCCTGGCACGCGAACTGGGTGCTCATCACTACATCGACTCCACGGCCAGCGATGTAGCCACTGAACTCCAGAACCTCGGCGGCGCCCGAGTCATCCAAGCAACCGCCACCAACTCCGACGCCGTCACCGCGGCAGCCGCCGGACTGGGCCCGCACGGCGAACTGCTCACACTCGCCGCCGTCCCCGACCCCGTCCACGTCAGTCCGATTCACCTGATCAGCATCTCCGGCACGGTGCACGGACATCCGGGCGGCGCTTCACCCGACGTGGAGGACACCCTGAACTTCGCCGCACTACAGGGCATCAAGCCAATGGTCGAGGTGCTGCCGCTGGAAAGGGCTGCCGAAGGCTATCAGCGAATGCTGGCGAATGAGGCTCGCTTTCGAGTGGTCCTTACGACTACCAACTGAAAAACGCTCCCGGCTTACCTGTACACACCAGGCGAGCGCGAATGGCAACTGAGTCTGGTCACCCGCGCGACTCGAGCAAGAGCCCCTCGAAGAGAGCACGCACGACCGGCGCAACCTCGCTGCGGGCCGCTGCCGGATCAGGTGCCGCTCCCCCGCCCCGAGCGTGTTTGATGCAAACCGGCGATCTACTGACGCATCACACGGGTCTCGGGGCCGTTCAATCGGCGCACGCCGAGCGCCATCCTCACGAGAGCCCAGTTACCGATAGGAACCTCCGGACAGTGGTATCACCTGGCCGTAGAACGTTTCCGTGAGATCGGAGCACAGATACAGTCCCAGGCCGGCGGACTCTTCGGCCGACACCATCTTCTTGCCCGGCATCCGGCTGATGAGTTTGTTCCAGTGTTCGTCGGTTCCGCCGGCGCCACTGCGCATGAGGTTGTTGTCCACGTTTTCTTGGGCGATGGCGTTGACATTGATGTTGAATGGTGCCAGTTCCACACCTATCGCTTTGACCCATGCGTTCTGCGCCCCGCGCGATGCGGCATAGACCGATAGGTGCGCCGGCGGCACCGCATCGACGATCGGGGTGAGCAAGGTCGCCGTCCCGGTGATCCCGGCGAGCCCGGTGATCGCCACGATCTTGCCTCCGCCTTGGCTTTTCATTCGCTTGACGGCAGAACGAGTGACGCGGCAGAACGAGAAGAAGTTCTGTTCGAACATGTCATGGACGCGCTGCTCGTCGATCTCGTCGAACGGGGTTGAACCGACGATGCCGAAATTGCTAACCAATACGTCGAGGCGGCCGAACTGTTCGTCGATGGCGGCGAACATCGCGTCTACGTCGTCCGGCCGTGTGAGATCGGCCTCGATGATGGTGCCGCCGGCGCTATTCCTCGCGGCATATTCAGCGTGCGGCTGGGCGGCAGCTCGTGTGCGGTCTTGGGTGACGACGATGGCACCTGCGTCGGTGAATGTTCGCGTGAAAGCCGGGCCCATGTATTGGGACACCCCCGTGATCAGGGTGACTTTGCCGTCGAGTCGCATCATCGTCATTCTTCCTTCAGTTGCCGGGGAATTCTCTTCCGTGCCGGGATTGCCACCACGTTTCGGTCACCGCCTTGCGAGATGCGGCGCGGGTTCGCCGACCAGCGTCCAATCGCAGGCCCTGAAAGGCAGGGTGCCGCAACAAGTCCCGTGGCACTCCGGCACCCGGGGCGGTCGCGGGCGTCATCGCGCGGACTCCTCTGTCCCGGGACCGATCAACCGGTCCCAGTCTTAGACTGTTCGGTCTAAATAGAGACTACGACGCGGTATGCGGATCAGTCAACCCAGGCGAGTCGGAATCGAAACGTCTTCGCGCCCTTTTGGGCAGCTTCGGTGGCGTCGGGGAATATCTGAAGCACCAGCCTGTGTTGGCCCCTAGGATCAGACTGATCGGTTCAAACGTGCGAGGAGTGGTCGTGATGAGTCCCACGGTGGTCCGGGATTTGGAAGGCACCCCCGGGATGAGCGAGACACTCGTTGAACGAGTCACTGGCCGGTTGTCCCTTAACCGTCGACCGTCGACGCGTCTGCGCCGTGTGCCGGCGACGTCAGCATGGACCACACCGTGATTGTCGACCATCGCACATACACCATCAAGCCCTCGGGGATTCTCGGATGGCTTTCGCTGTACTACGAGAAGGGCTGGCCCCTTCAGCAGAAATACCTGGGTAACTGCCTGGGCTTCTACCTCGTCAAAGAGGGCCGACAAGACCAAGTGGTGCACCTTTGGGCTTACCAGTCTCAAGCCGACCGCGAGGCACGCCGTGATGCGCTTTATGCCGACCCCGCGTGGCAGGACTATGTGCGCGAGGTCATGGCGATGGACTTCTTGGTGAGGTGGGAGAACAAGTTGCTGACCCCGACATGGTTCTCACCCGACCTCGGGGGCAACCGAGCAGTCGTCGAGTGAACCGGGCGGCGACCGATAAGTACCCATCGCGGCCCGGCGGCGATGCGAATCACTGGAGGATCAACTGATGTCTAGACCCTCGATTGCGCCCACGAGCCTTAAGTAACTAAGATAGGGGCATATGCCTATATCTGTGCAGGACGGCTCGCGCCCGCACGTAGCAACCGGTTCCTCAGCCGCGTGCCTGAGGCCGCCGACTATCGCTTCTGCACTCTGAAACGAAAGAAGCCTCAACATGATTACTGTTGCCGGTGGTACCGGACTTGTCGGTAAGACCCTGACTCAGGCGCTGGTGCGTGCCGGCGAGCAAGTGCGGGTCCTTACCCGCGACCCCAAGGCGGCCCGGGCTGCCTTGGGGGCTGCCAAGGTCGAGATCGTGGGTGTCGACTTCGATGACGCGACGACGTTGCGCGCGGGGTTCACCGGCTCGGACAAGGGGTTCATGAGTTATGGGACCAGCGGCCGTCAAGTCCGTGACGAGATCGCGCTGATCGACGCCGTTATCGGTGCGGATGTGCCGTATCTGGTGAATCTGTCGGCCGCCGGCGCGGGGGGCACCCACGTCGACTCCTCGAACGTCTTGCAGTGGCACACCGAGATCGACACCTACCTGGCGACCACGGGTGTCGCCGCGACGGTTGTGCGTCCCACGACCTTCACCGACTTCATCGTGAAGCTCGCCGCCAAGTTTGTGCCGTCGGGCGCGTGGGGTGGTCATGCGGGGACGGGCCGGGTCGCCCTGATCGACACCCGCGACGTGGCCACGGTCTTCGCGGTCATCCTCACCGACGGCCCCCAGCACCATGCCGGCAAGGTGTATGACATCTCCGGGCCCGCCGCCGTGACGATGGACGAGATCGTCGACTACATCTCCGCTGCGCTGCGGGCCCGCGTCGAGTATCACGCCCGAACCCAAGCCCAGCAGCGCGCCGTGCTGCAATCTGCCGGGCTGCCCGAACTGCTCGTCGATATACTTCTCGGGCTCCACGCCCTCACCCGCGACAACGTGTACGCGGTGCCCTCGCCGACCGTTTCCGATCTGACCGGCCACCCCCACGCTCGGTCAAAGACTGGGTGAACGAACACATCTCGCTGTTCGCCACGTCCGCCGCGTAACACCACCAAACAGGCGGGGTCAACCGTCATTAGGAGAAGAGCACATGACAGA
>JAOPVX010000204.1 GCA_025965975.1 Mycobacterium sp.
TGGCCCCGGCATAGAGCAGTTCTAGATCCGGCTGCAGTCCGCGGCGCCGGCCCTGCAGCACGCCGAACAGAAACACCCGCCGCGAATGATCGAAAAGCAAATCATCCTCGGTGTCCCTGATGAAGGCGGTAATTTCGCGTACCAGCTCGGTGTCGGGGATGACGACGCCGGCGATACTGTCGGCCGCAGTGGTAGACATGTGCAACTCCTGGAATCAGCGACTTATCGGGTTGTGTGCCCCAGTTTTGGGAGTCGGCATGGCGACACAGTGGTGCCGCCACAATCCCGGTTTGGGCACGCCCCACGTTTGCGCCCCTTAGAGCGGGCTCGTGGTGTGATCACGGCTACTTTCGTTGGTCATCGTCACACCCACGATCGGCGATGTCGCTACCGCTGCCATGCAACCGACATACCTGCTAGCTGCAATCTGTCGCGGGACTGGGTGGGCTGGACGCGCCCGGGCCACGGGAAACCGAGATGTCCTGTCCAATACGCATCACTCGACGGTTCTTTGCTGACCACGCGATCATCTCTGTAAGCATCCGCTAGGGCCTGATGCCGAGCAGCGGGTTCGGCACGAGACGACAATGCTGCAGCGACTGCGCGGCGTGAACATGGTCGCCCAACTGGCGGAAGCCCCGGCGGAACCGGGGTCGATTCTGCTGCAGGACGCCGGCACTGCGTACCTCGCAGAGTGCGCCAAGCCGCGGGACAAGGATGCGATGATAGAGCTCGCAGTGCAATTGGCGCGCGCGGTGTCCGACATGCATCGCCGCGGCGTGATCCACCGCGACATCACTCCTGCCAATATTGTGGTGGCCCACGATGGTGCGCCGTGCCTGGTGGACTTCGTATTGGCCACATCACTGGCCGAAATCCGCCCGGAGTTCACCCACCACACGGAGATTGTCGGGACGCTGGCTTATCTCGCCCCGGAGCAGACCGGACGTACCGGTCGGGCGGTGGATCAGCGCGCGGACCTATATGCGTTGGGCGCCACTCTGTTTGAGCTGGCGACGGGCGAGCCTCCGTTCGGGTCCGGTGATCCGCTGCGGCTCACCCATGATCACTTGGCGCGGGTGCCGACGCCCCCGCACGTTCTCAATTCCGTTGTGCCTGAGCAGCTGTCGGCGATCATTCTGCACTTGCTGGAGAAGGAGCCGGATCGGCGCTATCAGACAGCAGACGGGTTGATCTACGACCTGGAGCGGTTGCGTCGATGTCCGGTCCTGTCATGTCCGCGAAGCCGCCAGTGCATGTCGCGTCATTTTTACGGGAGAGATTCCGGATGGACATGCAGTCGTTGAGATTGCCAATGCTGAGCCGCTCCGAGGAGCGATGAGTGATTCGTCGCAGGGTGCGGTCGAAATCGGCTGTTCGGAGCGCACCGTCAGACGTTGGGTCGCCGCCTATCGTGATCACGGTGAAGCCGGGCTTGTCTCACTCAGGAGCAGCGACCCCGTTGGCGACACTGATCCGCGGTAGGTACGGTCCGGGGCGGAGGGTCGAACAGAACGGCCGATCAAAACCGCCTGCCCGGTGGTGCCGCTGCGCGTACCAACAAGGTACGTCATTGCGATCTCCCGTCCATGGTGTGGTCACCGGCGTCCTGGGTAACCGGCGCGATGAGCAGCCGGTGATCGGCAATCACTTTTTCCAGGGCGGCGACCCAGTGGTCGTAGTACTGCCAATCGCCCCGCTGTGGCTCGGGCGTGTTCTCCCACCTGCTGATCGTCTGGATGAGGCTGTGCTGGAAGTCATCCCATTGGTAGTGGCCGAATTCCGACAGCGCCACGGCCAGGCCGAACGCGCGGCGTTGCCACTCGTGGTCGAATCGGGGCGCCGCCTGGTCGGTGGTGCACGTTTCGTGGAGTCTCATGACGCTGGCCCGGCCAGGGCAACGCCCAGCATCGCTTCGGTGGTCACCAAATCCATCAGCTCGTCCGCGGTGAAGTCTTCGGTCCCGGAGGGGCGTTCGGGAATCACGAACCACCGGTGGGTGCCACTGCTGTCCCAGACCTTGATCTCGGTGTCGTCGGGCAGGTCGACGCCGAACTCGGCGAGCACCTGGCGCGGTTCGCGGGGCGCCCGTGCCCGGAAGACCGGATCCTTGTACCAGTAGGGCGGTAGGCCGAGCACCGGCCACGGAAAGCACGAACACAGCGAGCAGATGATCAGGTTGTGCACACCGGGGCGGTTGGGCACGGCCTGTAGGTGCTCGCCCTCGGCGCCGGCCATCCCTGCGGGCAGGTCGAGTTCGGCGATCGCGGCCGGGGTGTCGTCGACGACACGGGCGGCGAAATCGGGGTCGGTCCAGGCCTTGACGACGATCTTCTTACCGTTCAGCGGTGTCATCTCGGACTCGAAGTAGGCCAGCACCTTGTCGACCGTCTGGCCGGTGATCACGCCCTTTTCGATCAGCAGCGATTCCAAGCGCTGCGACTTTGGCGGCGCTGGCCTCCTCGCGGTCGGGGGGATAGGCGAACTGGCCGCTCATGCGATTCCCTGCAGGTATGCCTCGAACAGTTCGGCGTAGAAGGTCGTGCGGCCGGGTTCGGCGCGCGCGCCCCACAGCTCCTGCGGCGCGAACTCGACGATGTAGACGGGCATCGGATCGCCGATGCCGTCACCGGTGTGCAAGAAGTAGGCGTAGTCCCCCTCGAAAACCCTCTCCACGGTCCCGATCCGGCCCCGCAGGCACCCGGGTGTGCGCGGCGGCCGGGACATTGCTGATCCGCACCCGATCCCCAGGCGCGAACCTCGGGTGCGCGACGTCGCGGCGCGGGCTGTCGCCGTTGCGCAGATACTGCACGATCTGCTCGTCAATGGCCGCCGACGCATCACCGGGTGACGGCGCGTCGTTCGCCATCAATTCCTTTGTTCGGGAAGCGAGTTCCTCTTCGCTGAGGTAGCCCTTGTCAATGAGCAACTGCGTGATGCCGCCGAGCCACCTCTCGTAGTAGCGCAACCTGAAGTAGTCGATAGGGTCCATCGCCTCGGCACTGCTGCGCAGGTGCCCCCATGTCCAGTAGTCTTTGAACGTCGTGGGCACGTCTTGGATCGGATACTTTGCCAACACCGCACCGAGGTGGTTGGAGAGCCTCATCATCGCCACGTGGATGCCGAAGATCCGTGTCTCCCAGTCTTCGACGAACACCCGCGGCTCCAGGCTCAGCGACTCCAGGCTCAGCGGCTCCGGAAGTCCTTCCAGGCCGCCGATGTAGTGCTGCAGTTTCACGACGCGGGACCGCCTTCCACTATCGCTTCGCGGCAGGTGCTCGCGTCGGCACCTTCGCCGCCTATCCATATACCAGGCCCAACGACGCACCCCCAGAAACAGGCGCAGGCGGCTACCAGCCCCGGGCGGCTTGCGACGCGAGTTCTCCATGCGGGTCGATAACGAACTTTTTGGAAACACCGCTGTCGAACTCCGCGTAGCCTTGCGGCGCCTCGTCCAGGGTGATGACGGTGGCACCGACAGCCTTTGCGATCTGCACGCGGCCATGCAGGATGGCCTGCATCAGACCTCGGTGGTATTGCATGACCGGGCACTGCCCCGTGGTGAAGGACAGTGACTTCGCCCACCCAGTACCCAGACTCAGCGAAAGAGCACCGCGCTTGGCGGCGTCGTCGACACCGCCCGGATCACCCGTGACATACAGGCCGGGAATGCCGATCCCGCCGCCCGCCGCGGTGATGTCCATCA
>JAOPVX010000258.1 GCA_025965975.1 Mycobacterium sp.
ACGAAATCACACCCGTGTCTTCGGGCAGCGCAGGCAGCGTCGGATAGTCCTCGACTGCCATAGTCGGCAGCGAGAACCGTGCGCTGCCGCAGGTCAACGACACTCGGGTGCCTTCGACGGCGACGTCGACCGGTTTGGCGGGCAACGCCCTGGTGATGTCGGACAACAACCGACCAGACACCAAAACACTTCCAGGAGAAGCTATTTCGGCGGCAACCTGTACCTCGGCGGAGACTTCGTAGTCGAACCCGGAGATTTTCAGCCCATCGTCGGACCCGGTGAGCAACACACCGGCGAGGACCGGCACTGTCGGCCTTGTTGGCAAATTCCTGGCAACCCAGGCCACGGCGTCGGCGAAGTCTTCGCGCACTAAGCGGAACTTCAAATCGGTGAGACCAACCGTTGTCGTCGCCACGTCCATAGCGTCCCTTCGATCCACACCACAATAAGGTCTAACCAGCGGTTTCTCGGTTTCTCACCACGCGTCTCCCCGAGACGTACTGACGACCGTAACGGCTGCCGCTGAACCACCGTAGAGCTTTCCGGCTCAACTTGAAAGCTAATCGATCGGGGTGACATCAAGCGTCGCTGACCGGCACTGCGCACAGTGAATCGATGTGTCCCCAGGTGCCTTCTTCTAAGGAGGAACTACGGAGATATACGAGCAACAGTAATAGGGCCTGTGGACATTGGGGATAAACCGATGTCGCCCCAGCGTGGCAAGTGTGTCGGGTTGTGAGTGGATTGTGAACGGAGCGCTACTGCAGTCGGGCGCACTGTGGACTTCAACGGCGTTGTGAGCGAAGCGGCGGGTGGTCCGAAGGTTGGGCGCATGTTGTCCACACCGGCATCCACACCGCATCGGTGTGACAAGTGATGCCGACGGTGCGGAAGTTTTTGCAGAATTTTTCGGCGGAACAGTGGAACTGAGGCTCAGCGCTTGGAGCGCTGGCGGATTCGAGTGGTTAGTTCCTTGACGTGATCGAACACCTCACGGCGTTCGGCCATCTCGCCGCGAATCTTTTTCTCGGCATACATCACGGTGGTGTGGTCGCGGCCGAACGTCTGGCCGATCTTCGGTAGCGACAGATCGGTGAGTTCGCGGCACAGATACATCGCGATCTGACGGGATTGCGCCAACGCCCGTGTCTTGCCAGGTCCGCGTAGCTCCTCGATGGTGGTTTCAAAGTACTCTGCGGTGGCAGCCATGATCGCTGCCGCGCTGATCTGCATGGTGCCGGCGTCGGCGATCAGGTCGCGCAGCACGATCTCGGCCAGCGACCTGTCGATCGGTGTCTTGTTCAGCGACGCGAACGCGGTCACGCGGATCAGCGCGCCTTCGAGTTCGCGGATGTTGCGCTCGATGCTGCTGGCGATGAGCTCGAGCACGTCGCCGGGTACGTCGAGCCGGTCCATCTGTGCCTTCTTGCGCAGAATCGCGATGCGGGTCTCCAGTTCGGGTGGCTGGACGTCGGTGATCAGTCCCCACTCGAATCGGGTGCGCAGCCGGTCCTCGAGTGTGGCCAGCTGCTTGGGCGGCCGGTCGGAGGAGATGACGATCTGCTTGTTGGCGTTGTGCAACGTGTTGAAGGTGTGGAAGAACTCCTCCTGGATGCCTTCCTTGCCCTCGATGAACTGGATGTCGTCGACCAGCAGCACATCGATGTCGCGGTAGCTGCGTTTGAACGATGCTTTGCGGTCGTCGCGCAGCGAGTTGATGAAGTCGTTGGTGAACTCTTCGGTGGAGACGTACTTGACGCGCATGCCGGGAAAGAGTCGTTGGGCGTAGTTGCCGGCAGCGTGCAAAAGGTGTGTCTTGCCGAGTCCGGACTCGCCCCAGATGAACAGCGGGTTGTAGGCCCGGGCGGGCGCCTCAGCAATCGCGAGGGTTGCGGCGTGAGCGAACCTGTTCGAGGCGCCGATGACAAACGTGTCGAAGGTGTAGCGGCGGTTGAGATTCACCGCGGTGGGCTCGCCGGCCGGGGTGTTGTGCGATCGGTTGGTGAAGTAGGTTGGCCAGCTCTCCTCGGCGCTGGCGAGAGCCTCGGAGTCGTCGTCAACCTCGTCGGGGTCGGTGGCGGCCAACCCGTTGCCGCCATCGTCGGGTTCGTCGGAAGCTGGGCCTGCGATGCGGACCCCCAGCTCGACGCGCTGCCCGAGCTGACGGCTGAGGGCGGTGATGATCGGCTCGCGCAGGTGGCGTTCGATCTCGTTTTGCACAAAGGGTGTAGGCACCGAGAGCAGGGCAAACCCTTCGGTGATGACGAGCGGCTGAACGAGCTTTAACCAGGCCCTTTGCTGAGGCGTCAGGGCGGGGAGCGTGGAATCCCCGTTGAGGATTCCGCCGGTGTCGGTGTCGCCGTTCAGTTCGGCAACCACGTTGTTCCAGACGGCGACGAAGGGGGGATCGGGGTCAGCTGTCAATGACGGGAACCCCCTCGAGGCCGATCCAGAGACGGCCAAATGAACGATGACGAACTGTCCACATAGTTATCCACAGGTTGTGGAAACAGAACAGTCGTCGTCGCTCTGTTGTCTACCGGCGGGGACGCCGCGGGCCGGGGCTCGTCACAGTGGTGGTGCGCTCTGTGGGCTCGCGACTGTCTGGGCATCCCCGCTTCGTTGTCCGTCGCCATTCCGTTATCGAAACGGCATTGCCAGAAGCTAACAGTTTTCTCCTCGGGTGCCAACCGTTCTGCAACATTGTTCGGGATTGTTCGCGGCTTTGATGGCGGGTCCGCAAACTGCGTGGCGGTTGTGGCGGTTGTCAACGGTTCGGTGGCGGCTCGGATCGGCGCGGGCGAGGTTTGACCCAGCGAAATCTCGTCAGTACCCTCGAACAGTCGCCCGCACGTGGCGATACGGCTGCGACCCAGGAATCCCTGGAGACCGCGCCGGCTAGCACGCGAGACGGACGAGCTTACCAACGGCAACTACGTCCCCAACCGGCATGAGGTTTCGTTGGTGGGGGTTGCGGATGCCATACGCAACGAGGAGTGAACAGCCGTGGCCAAGGGCAAGCGGACCTTTCAGCCCAACAACCGCCGTCGGGCGCGAGTGCATGGATTCCGGCTGCGAATGCGCACCCGGGCCGGCCGGGCGATCGTGTCGAACCGGCGCGGCAAGGGTCGCCGCAAGCTGACTGCGTGATTCGACGCGGGATCTAGCGCGGTGCTTCCGGCGCGATACCGGATGACGCGGTCCACGGAGTTCGGTGCGACGGTTACTCGAGGGGTGCGGGCGGTGCAGCCCGATCTCGTGGTGCACGCGCTGCGGTCTTCCCATGACACCTCCGACGGACCCCGAATCGGACTGGTGGTTTCGAAATCCGTTGGCAGTGCGGTGCAGCGGCACCACGTGGCCCGTCGGCTACGCCACGTGGCGCGCACGGTGATCGACGAACTAGACCCCGCCGACCGGGTGGTCATCCGTGCGCTGCCGAGCAGCCGGCACGCGATCTCAGCCCGGCTCGAACAGGAACTGCGGACGGCACTGCGCCGGACCGGGCCGCGAACCGGGAAGTCGGGCTGATGGCGCCATTGGGTTCAACGGCCGCGCGTAGCGTGATCTTTCTCATCGAGCTGTACCGCCACACGATCTCGCCGCTGCGGTTGCCCACGTGCCGGTTCACACCGACATGTAGCCAGTACGCGGTCGAGGCGCTGGCCGAGTACGGCTTGGTTCGAGGAGGCTGGCTGGCGATGGTGCGGTTGCTGAAGTGCGGGCCCTGGCATCGGGGAGGATGGGACCCAATACCGGGACGCGACTCGCGGTCAGATCGAAGCGAGGACGCGCGAGCCGCCCACGATCTCTGGGATACCCCAGCGAAGCAAGGGGAAAGCGAGACGCGTGTTTAATTGGTTCAGCCTCGACATCATTTACTACCCGGTGTCGGCGATTATGTGGGTCTGGTACAAGGCGTTCGCCTTCGTGCTGGGCCCGTCTAACTTCTTCGCCTGGGCGCTGTCGGTGATGTTCCTCGTGTTCACCCTGCGCGCCATCCTGTACAAGCCGTTCGTCCGGCAGATCCGCACCACGCGGCAGATGCAGGAGCTGCAGCCCCAGATCAAGGCGCTGCAGAAGAAGTACGGCAAGGACCGTCAGCGGATGGCGTTGGAGATGCAGAAGCTGCAGCGCGAGCACGGGTTCAACCCGATACTCGGCTGTCTGCCGATGCTGGCGCAGATCCCGGTCTTCCTGGGGTTGTATCACGTGCTGCGTTCATTCAACCGGACGGTGGGTGGTTTCGGTCAACCGAAGCTGTCGGTGGAACTGAACCGCGCGACGGGCAATTATGTGTTCAGTCCCACCGACGTCGGCCACTTTCTGGACGCCAATCTGTTCGGTGCGCCGCTGGGCGCCACCATGATTCAGAAGACCGGCCTGGATGCGTTCACCGAATTCCACCGCGCGTCGGTGGTCGTGGTGGGTGTGCCGGTGATGATCCTGGCCGGCATCGCGACGTACTTCAACAGCCGGGCGTCGGTGGCGCGCCAAAGTCCCGAGGCTGCGGCCAACCCCCAGACCGCGATGATGAACAAACTGGCGCTGTACGTGTTCCCGCTCGGCGTCGTGGTGGGCGGTCCGTTCCTACCGCTCGCGATCATCTTCTACTGGGTGTCGAACAACATCTGGACCTTCGGCCAGCAGCACTACGTGTTCGGAAAGATCGAACTAGAGGAAGAGGCCAAGAAGCTAGAGGCGCAGGAGCGGCGTGCGGCCAACGCGCCGCCACCGGGTGCCAAGCCCAAGCGGGCGCGTAAGGCACAGCCCGCCACAACCGACGGGGCGTCTGATGCGGAGTCGTCGGCGACGGAGCTGGGGACCGACGGGATCTCGGATTCGGGCGCGAATGAGCCGAGCGCGGGCACCGCGGCGGGCAACCCCGCACCGCGCCCAGGAGCGACTCCGCGCCCAGGAGCGCGGCCCAGGAAACGGAAACGCTGACCGGAGCAAGACCGGTGGATGAGGGAGAGACAGACATGACGGACGCCGAAACGACCGAACGCAGCGACGAGTTGGCGGACGAGGAGAACGGCACGGACGATGCGCAGGCGACCAACGCGGAAGATCTCGAAGAGCGGTTGGTGGCCGAGGGCGAGATCGCGGGCGACTACCTCGAAGAGTTGTTGGATCTGTTGGACTTCGACGGAGACATCGATCTGGACGTCGAGGGCGACCGCGCGGTGGTGAGTATCGACGGCGGCGGCGACCTGACCAAATTGGTGGGCCGCAAGGGCGAGGTGCTCGACGCGCTCCAGGAACTGACGCGGTTGGCCGTGCACCAGAAGACCGGTGAGCGCAGCCGGCTGATGCTCGACATCGGTCGCTGGCGCCGGCGGCGTCGCGACGAGTTGGCCGCGCTGGGCGACAAGGTGGCACACGGGGTGCTGGAGACTGGGGAGCGAGAAGAGCTCGCGCCGATGACGCCGTTCGAGCGCAAGATCGTGCACGACGCGGTGGCGGCCGTCGACGGTGTGCACAGTGAGAGCGAGGGCGTTGAGCCGTCGCGCCGCGTCGTGGTCTCGCTCGACTGACGTACAGAGTTACACCGATGTAGTTTGTGCCGCGACTACCCGTTCCGGCCGCGAGATCCGGAGGATGTTTCACGTGAAACATGTGGAGGTGTCCGCGGCGCCGCGCGCGGCCGAGGCCCTCTTCGGATCCGCCGTGGAACGCGCTCAGCGGTACGCCGAGATCTTGGCCGGGGCCGGCGTGGAATGGGGGCTGCTCGGGCCTCGCGAGGTGGACCGGCTGTGGGACCGCCACATATTGAATAGTGCGGCGGTCGCAGAACTGTTGGGTGCCAACGACCAGATTGCCGACATCGGTAGTGGTGCGGGCCTGCCCGGGATACCGTTGGCGTTGGCCCGGCCGGACCTTCATCTGACACTCATCGAACCACTTCTTCGCCGCAGCGAGTTCCTGCGTGAGGTGGTCGACGATCTCGGTCTTGAGATCACGATCATTCGTGGACGGGCCGAGGATCGGGCCGTACGACAGCAAGTGGGGGAGATGGACGCGGTTGTCTCGAGGGCGGTGGCGTCCCTCGACAAGCTCACGAAGTGGAGCATTCCGCTGCTCCGTCCCGATGGTCGGATGGTGGCGATCAAGGGCGAGCGCGCGGAGGAAGAGATCAGGGAGCACCGGCGTGTGATCGCGTCGTTCGGTGCCGTCGATGTAAGGGTGATGAGATGTGGCGCGGACTACTTGGATCCACCCGCGACCGCGGTCGTGGCGCGGCGGGAGGCACGGCCAGGGGTAGTCGGCCGGTCGCGACGAACGGGCAGGAGGAGAGGATGAGTCCGGTCCCCGAGGGCGTCCCGACGCCCGGCGAAGCGCCCCCGGACGCGACGCAACGCCCGGATGTTTCACGTGAAACATGGACCTCGCCCCCTCCGGGTTCATGGGCCGACGAAGCCGGACTCGATACGCCGATTGGAGCCGAGGCGGAGCGCGCGGTGCGTCTGATGCACGCGGCCCAGGGACACCTGCCGCGCCCCGAGCGCCAACGGGTCTTCACGATCGCCAATCAGAAGGGCGGCGTCGGCAAGACGACGACCGCTGTCAACGTGGCCGCAGCGCTCGCGCTGCAAGGCTTGCGCACCCTGGTGATCGATCTCGATCCGCAGGGGAATGCGAGCACGGCGCTCGGGATCGAGCACCGCCCGGGCACGCCGTCGTCCTACGAAGTGCTGATCGGAGAGATCCCGTTGCAGGCGGCAATACAGCGCAGCCCGCACAGCGAGCGGCTGTTCTGCGTGCCGGCAACGATCGACCTCGCCGGCGCCGAGATCGAACTGGTCAGCATGGTGGCGCGCGAAGGACGGCTGCGCGCCGCCCTCGCCGAACTCAAGAACTACGACTTCGACTACGTCTTCATCGACTGCCCGCCGTCACTGGGGCTGCTGACCATCAACGCACTCGTCGCGGCGCCCGAAGTGTTGATCCCGATCCAATGCGAGTACTACGCGCTCGAGGGAGTGGGGCAGCTACTGCGGAACATCGAGATGGTCAAGGCGCACCTCAATCCCGAGCTGAACGTGTCCACCGTCGTACTCACGATGTATGACGGCCGCACCAAACTGGCCGACCAGGTCGCCGCCGATGTGCGGTCACACTTCGGCGACAAGGTGCTGCGGACCGTCATACCGCGCAGCGTCAAGGTGTCCGAGGCGCCGGGGTACGGCATGACGATCCTCGACTACGACCCCGGTTCCCGAGGGGCGCTGAGCTATCTAGACGCGAGCCGGGAGCTCGCCGAGCGGCAATGAGCCGCTTGCGCGAAGAGGCAGACGACAATGCACAGCAGAGGGACAAGCCCGACGAACCGCTTCGCGGACAGGAGATGTCGATGACCCAACCGACACGGAAGCGAAGCGGCCTCGGCCGAGGCCTTGCCTCCCTCATCCCCACCGGCCCCGCCGATGGCGACGGGGGCTCGTTCGGACATCGGATGGGGGACGCGGCCGCCGACGTTGTGATCGGCGGACCACCGGTCGCGGACGCCGCCGACGTCGGTGCCGTCTACCGCGAGATCGAGCCGTCGGCGATCGACCCGAACCCACGGCAGCCGCGTCAAGCCTTTGATGAGGAAGCGCTCGCCGAGCTTGTTCACTCCATCCGCGAGTTCGGTCTCATGCAGCCGATCGTCGTGCGCGCGGTGCCGACGACGCCGCAGGGTCCGCCCCGGTATCAGCTCGTCATGGGGGAGAGGCGCTGGCGTGCGGCCCAGCAGGCCGGTATGGCCACCATCCCCGCGATTGTGCGGGAGACCGCCGACGACAGCATGCTGCGCGACGCATTGCTGGAGAACATCCACCGCGCCCAGCTGAATCCGTTGGAAGAGGCGGCCGCGTATCAACAGCTGCTCGACGAGTTCGGGGTCACCCACGATGAACTCGCCGCCCGCATCGGCCGGTCCCGTCCGCTGATCACCAACATGATCCGGCTACTGCGGCTGCCGATCGCGGTACAGCGGCGGGTGGCGGCAGGCGTGTTATCGGCCGGGCACGCCCGCGCTGTGCTGTCGCTCGAGGGTGGGCCGGAGCAGCAGGAGGAGCTGGCGGCGCGCATTGTCGCCGAGGGCCTTTCGGTGCGCGCCACCGAAGAGGCGGTCACGCTGGCGAACCGTGAGAACACCGCGCCGCCGTCTGCGCCGCGCCGCAAGCCGATCCACATGCCGGGTCTGCAGGACGTTGCTGAACGGCTGTCCACGGCCTTCGATACGCGCGTTACCGTCACCCTTGGCAAACGTAAGGGCAAGATCGTGGTGGAGTTCGGGTCGGTCGAAGACCTACAAAGGATAGTCGACCTAATGAGCTCGTCGACGAGCTGACCTACGGCACCGGGTAATTACGTCACTGTGACACAGACCGCCCCCGGCAGTGCTTCCGCACGCCTCTCAAGAAGGAAAATCCATGTGCAGCAACGGGATTCGACCCGCGAGCTGTGGCCGATGAGCGAACCCGGCGAATGGGGGCCTTCGGCGTCGCGGCCTTCTATCCTGGAGTGGCAGCCGTGCAATGCAGCACCGCGCAGAACCCGGGGAGTTTAGTGGCAGCGCGAATCACGCCCCTGCGGCTCGAAGCGTTCGAGCAGCTGCCCAAGCACGCACGCCGGTGCGTGTACTGGGAAGTGGATCCGTCGACCTTGCGCGCCGACGATCACCTGAGCGACCCCGAATTCGAGAAGGAAGCCTGGCTGTCAATGGTCATGCTCGAGTGGGGCTCGTGCGGTCAGATGGCGGTGCACTGCCGAGACAGCGAGGCGAGGGCCGGCGACGACGAGGACCCCGCGATGCGGCTCGCCGCCGGGGACAATCCGTGCCTTGGGTACGCGTTCTACGCACCGCCTGGCGCAGTGCCGCGCGCGCGCCGGTTCCCCACCGGGCCGGTGAGCGCCGACGCCGTCCTGCTCACCTCATTGGGCGTCGAACGCGGCCAGGATGCAGAGGGAGTGTCACGGCACCTGATTGCGTCGGTGGTCGGTGATCTCGTCCGCCGCGGCGTTCGGGCGCTTGAAGCCTTCGGGCATACCGCCGAGGTGACCGAACTTCTGGATCCCCGGAGGGTGTCGCCCGAGCTGCGGCCCGTCGTCGAGGTGCTCGGGGACTGCTCGGTGGACCAGTGCGTGCTGGACGCCGACCTGTTGCAGGACGCGGGGTTCGCCGTCGTCACGCACCACCGGTACTTCCCGCGGCTGCGGCTCGAACTCGAGCAGGGGTTGGGCTGGAAGGCCGATGTCGAGGCGGCGTTGGAGCGTTTGCTGGAAACTTCGCAGCTGCAACAGCCGGTCGGTGCGGGCGCGGGTCCGTGTTCCTAGCCGCGGGTCCGTGTTTCTAGCGGCGGGTCCGTGTTTCTAGCGGCGGGCCCGTCACCGCCTCGGTTTACGTCGGGCTGACGCGGCCGGCCTGCTCGACAGACAGTTCGTGAGCCAGCAGTTCGGCGAAAGTGAATGTGCCCGTGGGGCGGTCGTTCTTGCCAAGCAGGTACAGTCGCTTGACCGCGGCAAGGATGCCTTCGGCGATCGAGTCACGGGTCTGGGTGGACACCAGCATGCCCCGGTCGCGCGGATTGGTGATATAGCCGACGTCGACCTGCACGGTGGGCATCCGGGTCAGCCGCAGCAGGTCCCAGGTGCGCCCGTGGGTACGGCAGTCCCGCAATCCGGTGCGCGCCACCACTTCTCGCTGAATGAAGTCGGCAAGATTATGGCCGATGGTGGACACCGATCCGTGCGAGTTGCCGAAGTGGAACGACGCCACACCGTTGGCCGCCGGGCTGGCCTGAGTGGCGCCGCGCAGGCTGATCATCAAATCGGCGCCGACGGTATTGGCCGTCGCTGCGCGCTCGGCGTCGGACGGGGCACGGTTGACCGGTCGCGACAAGAACGTCTCCATGCCGATGGCCGTCATCCGGCCTTCGAGCCGACTCGCCAAGTCCCACAGGATGTCTGCCTCGCTGATGGGCCCCGCCGGGCCGTTCATGATCAGGCCATGATCGTTGCCGCCACGGCCGGGATCAATGATGATCCGCTTACCCGACAGCCGTGGCCCGGAGCGGCGAACCAGCTCCTCTTCGCGGATGGCGTGCGGAGAGCCGCCGGTAACCCGCGAACCCAGAAAGTACAAGGAGCGCAACGTTTCCGGACCACAGATCCCGTCGGGATAGAGTCCGTACTCCCGCTGGTACGACATCAGTGCATTGTGCGTCTGCAGACCGAAGTGGCCGTCAACCAACCCGGTGTAGAAGCCGAGGTCCTGCAACCGGGCCTGCAACGTCGCGACGTCGTCACCGTACATCGGCGCACCGAACTGATGGTTGAGCGTGCGCGCCCCCAACCGGTACGAAGCTTCTTTCAGCGCACGGAAAGTCGCCTCGCCGACGATGCCGTCGACCAGCAATCCGCGGTGCTGCTGGAACGCGCGCACGGCATGGTCGAGTTCGCCGTCGAACACATCTACGGCGACATGTTTACCGGTGGTCAGGTCCTCGTCCTGGCTCTCGGTCAGTCCCAACGCCGCCAATGCAGCCCGGATCTCGGTGACCGCACCCCCGCGGTCACCGCGACGCAGACTCGACATACCAGCCCTTTCGGTCACGGTTGTCAGCGGACCAAACGCGCTGACGAAGCAAAGACACGCTAGGCAGCATTGTCGCAGACGGTTCCCACTTTCGAGAAAACCCCAGGCGGGTGTCCGGTCCGCGGATCGCGGCTTTAGACCACGTCAGCGAGGTCGCGCAGCAGCGCGGCCTTGCCCTTCGCGCCGACGATCCGCTTCACCGGAGCGCCATCCTTGAACAGGATCATCGTCGGGATCGACACCACTTGGAAGTCGCGCGCGGTGGCGGGGTTCGCGTCGACGTCGAGCTTGGCCACCGTCAACGCACCGGCCTTCTCGTTGGCGATCTCCTCGAGCACCGGGGCGACCATCTTGCACGGCCCACACCAGGTGGCCCAGAAGTCCACCAGCACCGGAGTGCTGCTCGACAGCACGTCATCGGAAAACGAATCATCCGTTACGGCAACGGTTGCGCGTGTCTCGGTCATTGCTGTGCTCCAATCAAAGAGGCGTCATCGGTTGTGGCAGAAGCGGTTTCAGCCAGCCAGCGTTCGGCGTCGATCGAGGCCGAACAGCCCGTGCCTGCCGCGGTGATGGCCTGGCGGTAGGTGTGGTCGACGAGGTCGCCTGCCGCGAACACGCCCTCAACCGAGGTGCTCGTGGTGCGGCCCTCGACCACCACATAGCCCTCAGGATCCAGATCGACCTGGCCGCGGACCAGTTCCGAGCGGGGGTCGTGGCCGATCGCGACGAACACGCCGGTGACGGCCAGCTCGGACTCCTCGCCGGTGACCGCGTTGCGCAGCCGCACCCCGGAGACCTTCGGATCGCCCTCGATGGCGGTCACGTGGGTGTTGGTGAGGAACTTGATCTTCTCGTTGGCGCGGGCGCGGTCCAGCATGATCCTGGAAGCGCGGAACTCGTCGCGACGGTGGATGAGCGTCACGCTGCGGGCGAACCGGGTCAAGAAGGTGGCCTCCTCCATCGCCGAGTCGCCGCCGCCGACCACCGCGATGTCCTGGTCGCGGAAGAAGAATCCGTCGCAGGTGGCGCAGGTGCTCACGCCCATGCCGATCAGTGCTTCCTCACCGGGCACACCGAGATGCCGGGCGGCTGCACCCATCGCGAGGACGACGGCGCGGGCCTGATAGGTCTCGTCGCCGACGGTGACGGACTTGACCGGTCCGTTGAGCGAGACCGCGTCGACGTCCTCCATCCGTAGATCCGCGCCGAAGCGCAGCGCCTGCTCGCGCATCTCGTCCATCAATTCGGGTCCGGTGATGCCTTCGCGGAAACCGGAGTAGTTCTCCACCTCGGTGGTGGTCATCAGCGCGCCACCGAACTGGATGCCTTCGAAGACCAGCGGCTTGAGCTGGGCGCGGGCCGCGTAGATGGCTGCCGTGTAGCCGGCAGGACCTGAGCCGATGACTATCACGTCATGAACGGTGGATGAGGAGGTCATACGAGCCTTTCTGCCGTATCACGTCGGCATGGGTACAAACACCAGCGTATGCCCGGGTGTTCCCCGCGGCCTGCAGGACAGATTACGGACGGGTGACCAGTGTGTTGGCCAGCAGCCCGGTGTGAGCTGAATTACAGTTCGGCTCGACGACCAGCGCGAGCAGCATCCTCGGCGTGTCGGCAGCCAGCACCATGAGCACCGCGGGGCGCCCGTGCATGTCGACCGGTCGCGCGCCCAGCACAGGCGTCGCCGCCGAGTAACCCAGCCCGGACAGACAGGACGCGCGCCGTTGCGGATCCGCGAGCGGGCCGTAGTCCGGGCTGTGGGACAGCAGGCCGACGATCTGCGGATCCGACAGCGGGAGTTCGCTCGCCGGCCGCGACACGGTGACGCTCTCGGCGGTCGGCCCGGCAGAGCGGGTCGGCGCAGGTTCGCGCACCAGCATCACCCCGCCGAGGACTACGCCAACGACCGCCGCTCCGACCCCGGCCGCGAGCCCGATCAGCTGGCACCGCGGGGTGTGCCGAACCGAATGCGCGGGCTCGCGAGAAGGACCCCGATGCGGCGGTGCGGCCTGCGACACAGCGCCAACCCGCGCGGTCACCTCGGCAGGGACATCGGGTGCGGTGGCGTCGTCAAGCAAGCCCTCCTGCAGGTCGGCCGGCAGCTCGGGCGTGATCGGTTCGGGTTCGTGGCCCGCACTGCCGTCCATCGCTGCCCCCGCCGGTTGTGACACGCCTGACGCAAGGCCAGTCTCCACCACGAACGGGTAGACGGGCCCACGGCCGTCACGGCTCCACGAATCACTCACCGAGCTACTCGGCGGCCGCGGCGGCGCCCGGCGTTGAAGTGCGTTCCACCACGATCGCGGTGTCCACCCGCGGCGTCGGATCACCGACGTGGCAAGCAGGGTCCTCAACGGGCGGTGGTGACGATAGAACAGCTCCTCGAACGCATACCGGGCACCGGCAACGTGTGCCGCCAGCATGGGGATAGCCCGTCAGGACGCGGCCTTCAGCGTGATCTCGGCGATGTCGGACCGGCTCTGGCCGTTGACCGTGCCAAGCGTGGAGACCCAGACCAGCACATTCGACGTAGGCGACGCGCTGTCCACCTTGATCGTGTTCGGCCCTGGCTTGAGCGGGGTGGCCGGCGTCAGCACCGTGGTGTCGTCCAGCGACGAGGGTGTCGGCGTCTGCGACGAGCGGATCTCGACTGCGGTGCCGGTGCTATCCAAGTTGACCGTGACCGCGCCCAGCTTGGTGGGCTGCGGCAACTGGAGCATCAGTCCGACGCCGTTCTTGAAATTCGGGAAGGGCACAGGATCCGTATAGGTGTCGATCGGCCATCCGGTCGCGGGATTGCCGTCGATGGCCAGCCCAGCCTGGTCAGGCGCGTCGGCCTGGCCCTGGGGTGAAAACACCGTCGCCCGAACGGGTTTCACGATCTTGCCGGAGCCGCCCGGCTGCGCGGACGATGACGGCGTGTTCAGGCCAAGCTGGTCGCCGCCAAGGCCACCGCCAACGTCACCGAAGATCCGGCTCAATACGGAAGCCAGCACGATCAATGCGACGAGGATGATCGCGCCGCCAACGCCAAGCCCGATCATCAGCCCCTTGCGGCGGCGCGCCTTGGTCTCAGGGTCGGCGACCGGCGCACCTCGCAAGCGCGACGACGGCGGGACCTCGGGTTGGTCGACCGGGGAGATGAGCTCTGTGCGGTCGGCGACCGCCGTCGCCTGTTGTAGCAGGTTCAGCAGCGTGGGGGCGCTGCGGATGCCGCCGCCCTCCTGGACTGCGCGGGCCGCTGCCGCCGAGATCTGGAACGGAATATCGCGGTCGACGGCCCGCGGTTCGATGGGCTGACCTGCCGCGTCGAGTTCGGCGGGTGCCAACCCGCTGCGCACCCCGGACTCGGGCAGCGGCCACCGGTTGATCAACAGCGCGTAAAGCGCGGCGCCGATGCCGCGGATGTCATCCTCCGGAGTGGCATCGCGCAGCGTCGCGGGGAACGCCAGCGCCACGTCGCCCTCGATGCTCACCCGTACCCGGCTGGGGTGGTCGATCGACAGCGCGACGCCCGAGCGATGGGCGGCCTCGGCGGCCGCGGCCAGCGATTGGATGGCTCGGGCCCCGCCGATCGGTGACGGCGACGTCTGGGCAACCTCAGGCAGCGAGCCGCCGCGGATCCATTCCGAGACCACCAGCCCGCCGGAGCCGGTGCTGGTTACATCGAGCACCCGCGCGACGCCGGGTACGTCCAGACGGCTCAGCTTCAGCGTGCGAGCCAGGATCCCCTGCACCTGATCGTCGGGCAGCGTCGCGTCAGGATCGACGAAGGTCAGCGCTACCTGCCGATTCAGCGCGGTGTCGAGCGCCTGCCAGAACTGCAGGTTGGGTGGTCCGCCGTGGAAGACCAGCAGACGGTACCGGCCGCCGCCGATGGAGGCGCCCGGTATGAGGTGGACGTCTTCATCGGAGGTGGCGGCCTCGATCGGAGGTTCCCGCGGCGGGTCGAAGGCGATGGGCTCGCGGGTGGGATCGCCGCCGTAGTCGGCGGGCGGGCGGCCGGAAACCGGCAGCGGAGCGGTGCCGTTGGCGGCCCCGGGAAACGCCGATGTCTCCTCGTGCTCCGGCACGTCATGCTCGAAGTCTTCGGCGGGCAGATCGGGCCGGAACTCGTCGGCCGACGGGCGCGGAATCTTGGTCGTGGCGGTGCTGTCAGGGCCAGGTGCGGCGCCGGTCGCTTGGTCGTCGGTCACCGCTGGTCCCTTCCGCCTCCAGTCTCCGGCAACGCTGGCCGGAGGCCCCCGCCGGACCGCCGCCGGGAATTGACGATGGCGTGACGCGAGCGAATTCCTCTGATCAGCGTACGTGAGGGGGCGGCCCGGCCGTGGCGGGTAGGGCGGTGCGGTCGGCGGTGCGGCTACCGTCGCGCGCCGGCCGAGGCGGCGCCGCACGGCGGCGAGGGCGGCCTGCGCGTCGGGCACCCTGGCGGCCAGCATGACCCCGGCGATGATCGGCGCCATGATCAGGCCGAGCACGAATAGCCGCAGCAGCGAACCGGCGCCGCCCAGGTTGCTAGTCAGCGTCTCCAGCCCGAGCAGCTGATCGACGACGCGGGCGACGAGGCCGGCGATCAGCGACGCGGCGACCGTCACCAGAATGGTGCGCACCACAGGAAGGCTGATCAGCCGCCCGCCGGGGGGATTGAGGCTCGCTCGCAACAGGAAGTAGCCGACGGTGGCGCCGGCCAGAAATCCGAGACCGTTGGCCAGCCCGAGATAGCCTGCCACCGATGCCCGGTCGTCGGTCAGGTAGGGGGCGATGAGCGAGGCGGCGATCTTCACGATGGTGATCACGACGATCACCACGATCGGCGTCCACGGCTGCTCGCGGGCGTAGAACACCCGAAGCTGAAGCAGCACAAGGGCATACGGGATCAGCGTGAAGGCTGACAACGTGATGGCCATGCCGAGGTAGCCGGCGTCGACCTCACCGAAGTTGCCGTAAGCGAACAGCGCGCTGCCGATCGCGGGGCCTCCGACGGTCATCATCGCCACGATCGGAATCAGCGTGACCATTGTCAGCCGGGTGGACAGCGACAGATCGGCCATCACCGCCGGGAGGTCGTTGGCCGCGGCGTTGCGGCTCAGCCGCGGCATCACCACCGTCAGCACCGTCACGCCGATCACGCCGAACGGCAGCATCAGCACCAGCCAGGTGTAGTTGTAGATCGCCGGGCCGGAAGCCGCTGCGTGACTGGCGATCTGGTTGCCGACGACCAAGCCGATCTGGCTGATCAGCACATACAACACCATGGTCGCCGCCATCGTGCCGAACTTCTTGAGCCGGTCATCGATGCCCCACAGCGGACGCAAGCTGATCCGCTCCTTGCGGATGGCCACCAGCAGCACGGCGGTCTGTGCGAACACGCCGAGTGTCGTGCCGATGCCGAGCACGAGTAGCTTCGCGTTGCCCATCTCGACGGGGTCGACCGAAAGTTCGCCCGGCACAAGGACGTAGGCGCCCAGCGCGACGATCGCGACGATGTTGTTGACGACGGGCGCCCAGGCCGGCGGGCCAAACACGTTGCGGGTGTTGAGGATCGCCATGAATACCGACGACAGGCCGTAGAACAACACCTGCGGCAGCAGCAGATAGCCGAACGCCGTAGTCAGTGACCGGTTGACCTGCGGGTCGCTGCCCAGCATGAGCCGAACCAGCAGGGGAGCGGCGGCCACCGACAGCACCGTAGCCACCACGAGCAGCGCGGTGGCCAGCGTGACGAGCCGCCGCACGAACGCGGTGCCGCCGTCGGGGTCGTCGCGCTCGGCCCGCGCCAGCACCGGCACGAAGATCGCCGTGAACGTCGCCTCCAACACCAGGGCGGCGATCAGGTTGGGCAGCTGGTTGGCCACCGAGAACGCCGACGACAGCGCGGCGCCGAGGATCGCGGCCAGCAGAACGATGCGAGTGAAGCCAGTGATCCGGCTGACCAGCGTCGCGAATGCCATGCCCCACGACTGGGACACCACCGCCGCGTCGGACAGCTCCGGGCGTCCCGCGCGGCGCCGGGGTGCCGGTCCGCGGGGGAGCCGGGGCGGGGGCATTCGGCGCGTCGCGGGGTAGCCGGGGCCGACGGCGCGCGGGGGGTAGGCGCGCGGCGGGACCCGGTCAGACGGCGGCGGGACCCGGTTAGACGGCGGCGGGACCCGGTCGGACGGCGGCGGCTGCGGTGGACGCGGCCCGCCTGCGGTGGTCACTGTCCCTCGCCGGCAGACTGGCTCATGGCTCGCGGCGGCTCGTCGGCGTCCTTCGCGTAGGCGATCGCGACATCGATGGGATCCGGCCGGTCCAGGTCGGCGCGGTCGGGCTGGCCGCGGAATCGGTGCCACAGCCGTCGCCCGGCCAGCGAGACCAGCACCGCGCCCGCCGAGAGCGTGATGAAGAAGAGCACCTTGCCGTAGGCGTTCGAATGCACCGAAAGCCGCACCGGCTCGCCAAGGGGCAGGCCGTCGGCGGTGCGCAGGGCGACATCCACCGCGACGCGCTGCGTGAAGTGCACCTCGATCGGCACTTTCAGCGGTAGATAGCCCGGCGGCAGCACGATCTCACCCATATCGGTCACCGACATCCCGGGCGGCGCGTCGATCTGCAGCCGGACCCGGATCGGCACCGGAAGGTCGTTGCGCAGCGCCAGCGGCAGCGGGCTGTGCTCGGTGGCCAGCGTGTAGGAGCCGCCGGGGTTGACGATGGTGACCGCACCGAACAGGTCGTCGACGGTCCGGCCGACGGTCGTCAGCCGCTGCTGGGCAAGGCCGTTGCGGGCGTCCGGCGGCACCGACTGGCTCAGCGCGCGCAGCATGTCCTCGCGCAGCGGCGCGGTGTACTGCGCACCGGTCAGCCCGGTCCGCTCGTCGGCGGTCAGCGTCGACGTCAGTCCCCACAGCCGCCCGCTCACCGACGCTAAGCCAGACACGACGCCGTCGGCGAAGCGGCCGCGCGGGTTGCCCATAGCGCCGTCGGGCAGCGGGGCAAGGTCCTGCGGCGGCACGGCGTTGGCCTCGGCGATCAGCGCGGCTAGTGGCTGCGCTACGGCCAGCCCAGCGTGGATGGTGGAGGCGACCGCGGTGAGTATCGCCTGCGCATCGTCGGCCTGCAGGCTCCAGGCCAGCGGCGGCGCCAGGATCTGGGTGCGCGGCTCGGCGTCGGGGTGCAGGCCACGCCACAGCAGCGAGCCAAGTGCGTCCTGGCGGCGGGCCACCGCCGAATCGTGTTTGACCGGGATGTCCAGCGACGGGTCCAGATACGACGGCGACGCCGGTTCGGTGCCCGCGCCTGCCAGCGCGGCGCCGACGGTCGGGTCGAACGGCGCGGCCACCAGCTCAGGCGTGTACCGCAGCGGCCGGACGTCCGCGGTCGCGGGCGCACCGGTCGCGGAGTCCTGCGCGGCGACATTTGCGGCGCCGATCGCGACTGTCGGACCCTGCGCCGACAACAGCTCGACGGCGGGGCCGGTCAGCGGGCCGTCGCCGACCAGGGTTGCGCCGCGGGTCGACTTGACCCCCAGAATCTGGTCGACGATGTCGCCTGCGCCGTTGGTGGCGATCGAGCTAAGACCCGCGTCGCCGACCCGCTGCAGCGCGTCGACGTCGGCCTGCGAGTACGTCGTCGGCGCCACGCACATCCGTTGTGCCAGCGCCTTGAGCCGATTGAGCCAACCGAGCGCGGCATTCTGGCCCGCACCGGGATGCGTCGGTGTGGCCGGTCCCGCGTCGGGGGCGTCGTTGACGACGTAGCCGCCCGTCATCGCGTTGACGGTGACCAGCAGGTCGGGGTCGATTGCCAGGCACGTCGCGTTGCGCACCTCGCCGCCGGGGTCGACCGGCGGGCTGGTCGCGAAGTCGACCGCCGACAGCAGCGTGTCGAGCCGGCCCCCAGGCGCCAGCGACGTCGCGAGGTCGTCGTCGATCAACCGCACGGGTGTGGCGCCACCCGGCGCGCCGGCCGCCAGCCGTGGCCGGTCCGCGATCGGCCACAGCACGGTCAGCCGAACGGGTTTGGAGGTGTCGGGCGGCACCACCGCCGTCAACGCGTCGGCGGCGGAGTCGGCCGCGGGCTCGGGCGGCACACCGAGCACCGGAAGCAGGAAGCGGGCGTCGTCGAGGCGGGCGGGCGCGCCGTAGTCGGGGGTACCGTTGACGTTGACCATCACCGGGTAGACGCCGGGCTCTTCGATGTGCAGCGACGACAGATCCGCCGACCGCAGCGGATAGCCAAGGGTGAACGGAACATCTTGTCCGCGAAGCAATTCCGGCGCAACGGTGATGAAGTCGGCGACCGCCTCGTACTGGTCGACATTGCCGGTGAGGTTGGTGCGCAGACCGGCCGACGCGTCGACGGCGGTGGCGTGCTCGAGGCGCACCATCACGTCACGGACGGGACGGTCACCGACGTTGAGTATCGATCCGGTGACGGTGACGATCGGCTCGCTGGTGGTGGTGACCACCTCGGGGGTGACGCGGTCGATGCGGACCTGCAGGAACGGCACCGAACCCGGCTCGCCAGCCACGGCGCGGGGGATGGCGGGGCCTGAAATGGGTGCGGCGATGAGCGTCAGCAGCGCGACGGCGGCGAGCAGACGCGCCAGCATCGCGGCGGCTCCAACTCGCGGCACCGCCGCAGCCGTCCTCACGGCCCTTGTCCGCAACCGTTCGTCCGGCGAGATGTCTGTTCGTCGGGACGACGGTTGCGGGTGTGCGAGTGCGTCTGGGCGCGCCGCCGCGGCGAGGTGTGCGGCAGTGGCGGCAGTGCGGCGGGCCCGTCCGCATGAAGCTTGTCGATCAGCTCGCCGGCGACCTCGGCGAGCTTGCGTTCGTCGGCGTAGGCCAGCCGCGACGGCAACTCCTTGAGGGGCACCCACGCCACTTCACTGACTTCGACGTCCTCGTCGCAGAGCTCGCCGCCGAGGAACCGCATTAAATAGTGGTGCACGGTCTTGTGCACGCGGCGACCCTCGGTGACGAACCAGTAGTCGATGCTGCCGAGCGCGGCCAGCACACTGCCCTGGATGCCGGTCTCCTCCGCGACCTCGCGGATCGCGGTCTGTTCAGCGGTTTCGCCGAGTTCGATGTGGCCCTTGGGCAGCGACCACAGCATCCGGCCGCGCCGGTCAATGCGACCGATCAGTGCGGCGAACTGACTTTCCTTGGGCCCGTCGATGCCGTCGATCACCAGCCCGCCCGCGGAGGTTTCATGCACCGTGCGCAGGCGATCGGCGGGCCGGCGGGGGCGGGACTTCTGCGGTTTGTTCTGACCGCTCGGTTGGTCATTCTTGGCGGGCACCGCATTGTTGTTGTGGTGTTCAGTGGATTCAGGCGGGCCGGCCGCGCGTCGGCCGCGGCGCCGCCCCCGGCGCCGTCGTGGTTTGGCCTGCTCGCCGTCCGACACCCAAGCGATAGTAGCTGCCACGAAGATTCGCTCCCCCCGCACTCACCGGTCGTGACTGAGCCGTTGCACATTAGGCTGTCCGAACGTGGCCGATTCAGCTGCTGATGCCGGACTGCTTGCCGGTGCGCAAGTTGCGCTGAACCGTCACACCGATGTGCTGCGCGACCTCGGCCGGGTGTTCGCTGACGCGGGCCACGAGTTGTACCTCGTCGGCGGCAGCGTGCGCGACGCGCTGCTGGGCCGCCTGGGCAATGACCTGGACTTCACCACTGACGCACGGCCCGAGCAGATGCAACGGTTGCTACGGTCGTGGGCCGACGCGTTGTGGGACACCGGCATCGAATTCGGCACGGTCGGGGTCGGTAAGGACGGCCACCGCTTGGAGATCACCACCTTCCGCGCCGATACCTACGATCAGGTTTCGCGCAATCCGCAGGTGCGTTTCGGCGAACGGCTCGACGATGATCTGGTGCGCCGCGACTTCACCGTCAACGCGATGGCGGTGCGCATCACGCCGGACGGTCCTGGCGAATTCCTTGATCCCCTAGCCGGTTTGGCGGCGCTGCACGCCAAGGTTCTGGACACGCCGTCATCACCGGAGGTGTCGTTCGGCGACGATCCGCTGCGGATGTTGCGTGCGGCGCGGTTCGTCTCGCAGCTCGAGTTCACCGTCGCCCCCCGAGTGCTCCCGGCGTTGGCGGAGATGGCGGCGCAACTGGGCCGCATCACGGTGGAGCGGGTGGCCGCCGAACTGGACAAGATGCTGTTGGGCGCAGACCCGGTCGCGGGCATCGACCTGATGGTGCAGAGCGGCCTTGGCGATGTGGTGCTGCCAGAGGTCGGCGCGATGCGGATGGCCATCGACGAACACCATCAGCACAAGGACGTCTACTGGCATTCGCTGACGGTGCTGCGCCAGGCCATCGAGCTCGAGGGCGATGGGCCCGATCTGGTGCTGCGGTGGGCGGCGCTGCTGCATGACATCGGCAAGCCGGCCACCCGCAAGCACGAGTCCGACGGCGGGGTGAGCTTTCACCACCACGAGGTCGTCGGCGCGAAGATGGTCCGAAAGCGAATGCGGGCGCTGCGCTACTCCAACCAGATGATCGACGACGTGTCGCAGCTGGTGTACCTCCATCTGCGGTTCCACGGGTACGGCGACGGCAGCTGGACCGATTCGGCGGTGCGCCGCTACGTCACCGACGCCGGGCCGTTGTTGCCGAAGCTGCACAAGCTGGTGCGCGCCGATTGCACAACCCGCAACAAGCGCCGCGCGGCCCGGCTGCAGGCCAACTACGACGACCTGGAGCAACGAATCGCCGAGCTGGCCGAGAAAGAAGACCTCGCACGGGTGCGTCCGGATCTGGACGGCAACGAGATCATGCAGATCCTCGGCATCCCCGCAGGACCCGAAGTGGGCGAGGCGTGGCGGTATCTGAAGGAGCTGCGGCTGGACCGCGGGCCGCTGAGCCGCGACGAGGCCGTCGACGAGCTGACGAAGTGGTGGAACATCCGCAGGAACCGGTGAAACGCACCGGCTCGGCGACCATGTGGACCGCCGATCCCAGCACCGACGTGGGCGGCGACGGGTCGCTGCAGGGCGATAGACCCGGATTCAACGCCGCTAACCGAGCCGTAGCGCCGAGCGGGCTACTCGCGACCAGGCCCCGGCGGCCCCGCGAAGGCCTGCGCGATCTGCAACCACTTCTCGGCGTCGTCACCGACGACGTGGACGTCCAAGGCCGCCCGTGGCCGCCGCTGGGTGACCAGCATGCAGAAGTCCTCCGCCGACCCAGTGACGCGCTGTGCGGCGTCGTCGGGGCCCCACGTCCACGTCGAGCCGTCGGGCGCACCCAGCTCGACGCGGAACGGCACAGCGGGGGGAGTGAGTCGGTGCAGAACGAACGCAAAGTCACGGGTGCGCACGCCGATGTGTGCGATCGATCGCAGCCGCGCCGTCGCGTGACGCTTCACCCCGAGTGTGTCGGCGACGTCAAGGCCGTGCGCCCAGGTTTCCATCAGGCGAGCGGTGGCCATCGACGCGGCGCTCATCGGCGGGCCGAACCATGGCAGTTTGCGGCCGTCGGCGACCACCAGCAGCTCGTCGTGCAGCCGAGCCCGGGTCTGGCGCCAGTCGGCAAGCAGACGTTCGGGCGGCAGCACAGCCAGCTCCTCGGCAGCCGCGTCCACGAAGCCCTTCGGATCCTTGGCGGCCTCCGCCAGCGCCGCCGCGAAGCCGGCCTCGTCTGTCACCGCGGTCAACGCGACGCGATCCGTCCACATCAGGTGCGCGATCTGATGGGCGATCGTCCACCCGGGGGCCGGCGTTGCTTCGGCCCACACGGCGGCGGGCAGGTCGGCGACCGTGGCGTCGAGGTCATCGCTTTCCGCGCGTAGATCGGCCACCACCGGCCCCGCTGTCGACATGCCGGCCACCCTAGCCGGATGGCTTCGCGCGACGGCCGACGCTGGCGTGCACCGCCAGCCCGGCCAGGTACACCGCCACCCCGGCAAGGGCTAGCGCGGGCTCGTAGCCGTCGGGCGGAATCACCGTCGCCGCCAACGCGATCGCAATGATGAACGACATCCAGAACAGCGAGTCCTGGACCGTGAACACGTGCCCGCGCAGGGCGTCGTCGACGTCGATCTGCATTGCGGTGTCTGCGGACAGCTTCACCACCTGTCCTGCCGCACCGAGCAGCAACCCGCACAGCACCATCACAGGCAGCCGTAAGCCCGAGCCGCACAGTTGGACAACCGCAGCGAAGGCCAGCGCGCCGTTCGGCGCGGCGTATCGGCCCCACCGACGGACGATGCTTGGTGTCACCGCGGTGGCGAGGAACGATCCCAGACCCGTTGCGGCGACGAACAGCACCGCGGTGCCAAGCCCGGCGACGTCCTGGGTGTCGGTGTGCCGCACCATCACCAACACCAGCAGCGTGTTGATGCCGAACACCATCCGATGGGCGGCCAGCCCCGACAGTGTGGCCGCGACGGTCGGCACGGACAACACCGTTCGCGCGCCGTGCAGCCAACCGGTGGCCACCGCATAGGCGACCGAACCGTGAATCGCTCGCACGCTTTCCTGGGGGCCGAGAACGTGTGGACGGAAGCGCACCGACAGCAGCAGCGCGACCGCGACGGGAAGGGTGACGATGAAAATGATTGCGGCGGCCCCGGTATCGCCTGCGCCGAACGCCCAGCGCGGCAGCAGCATGAAGTTGGCGCCGAGGAACGCCGACGCGGCGCCGGTAGCCGTGGCCACCGAGTTCATCGTGACTACCCGCTCACGGGGCACCACATCCGGCAGCGCCGCCGAAAGACCCGAGGAGACAAATCGGGTGAAACCGTTGACGATCAACGCGCCGAACAGGATCGGCAGATCGCTGGTACCGGCGGCCAGCAGGGCGGCGACACCAAAAACCAGCAGCAACCTGCCCAGGTTGGCCGCGATGAGCACCAGCCGCCGGTCCCACCGGTCAAGCAGCGCACCCGCGAACGGGCCGAGCACCGAATACGGAAGGAACAGCACGGCGAATTCGCCCGCGATCGCCAACGGCTCGGCGGCCCTGTCCGGGTTGAACAGGATGGCGCCCGCCAGGCCGGCCTGGAACAGGCCGTCACCGAATTGGCTGACCGAGCGCAGTTCGAGCAGTCGCCAAAACTCAGGCAGCGCACGCACCGAACGCCAGACGGCGAGGGGTGCGCTGGTGTTGGCCACGAAAATCACATCCTGGTTGAGGAGTACTGCAGATCGGCAACCCGACTCACAGTACAAATATCCCGGCGGGCCGCGCTTGTTCGCCACGACGACCCGTTGCCGGTGCCATGATGGTGAGGTGGCGCACTCAGAGGACCCGGAGGATTTCATCGCTCCTGCGACCCACCGGGTGCGCGCTGGGACGCTGTTGCTCGCCAACACCGATCTGCTGGAGCCGACGTTTCGGCGCAGCGTCATCTACGTCGTCGAGCATAACGACGGCGGAACGCTCGGGGTGGTGCTGAACCGGCCAAGTGAGACCGCGGTGTACAACGTGTTGCCGCAGTGGGCCAAGCTGGCCACCAAGCCCAAGACGATGTTCATCGGCGGGCCTGTCAAGCGTGACGCCGCGCTGTGCCTGGCGACGGTGCGCGTCGGCCTCGAGGCGAACGGGGTGCCGGGGCTGCGGCATGTGCAGGGCCGGATGGTGATGGTCGACCTCGACGCCGATCCGGACGCGATCGCTCCGATGGTCGAGGGGGTGCGGATCTTCGCGGGCTACTCGGGCTGGACCATCGGCCAGCTCGAGGGCGAGATCGAGCGTGATGACTGGATTGTGCTGTCCGCGTTGCCATCCGATGTTCTGGTCGAGCCAAGGGTCGATCTGTGGTCGAGGGTGCTGCGCCGCCAGCCGCTGCCGCTGTCGCTGCTGGCCAGTCACCCGATCGACATCAGCCGCAACTAATTCGCAGGCACCGTCCGCGACATTCGGCTCGCGACGATTGCGCAGACGAACAGCTGGATCTGGTGAAAGATCATCAGCGGCAACATGATCAGGCCCACTGCCCCGGTGCCGAAGAACACCAACGCCATCGGTAGGCCGCAGGCCAGGCTCTTCGTGGTGCCGCAGAACAGCATCATTGCGGCGTCGGCACGATTCAGCCGGGCGAGCCCTGACAGGCCGATGGTGACGGAAAGCATGATCGCTAGCAGCCGCGGTCGAAGGCCTTCATCACCAACAAACGCCGCCAACCACGGCCGCAGCAGTCGACCGGCGACGAACGGCCAGCACCAGCAGATGTAGCCGCCAGAGCCGCAGCCCGTGCAGTGCCTAGGTCGGTGACAGCCGCACTCCGTAGAGCAAGAACAGCAGCGCGATGGCGATCTTGGTGGCCACCGACAGCACGTCGGCGAATGTGGCGCCGGCCGGGAACACCGCGGCAGGCGCGACGACCGTGAACAGCGCCAGCAGGAAGGTGTCAACTGGGGCCCCGGCTAGCGAGGGGAGGACCCGTGGCAGCCGCTGCAGCACGAGGCTCAGCTACAGGACAACGTGCACGTTGCGCAGGCACCGCCACAGCCGACCGGGGCCTCGCGTCGCGCTCCGGTGCTCTGCGCGGCTGACGCCGCGACGGCCTTGGCGCTCTGCCAGCATCCGGCCGCGACGGTGCTCACCGCCCCGATCACACACACCACCATGACCACGAAGCCCGTCTGCGGGCGCGCCGACAGCGCCACCACTCCGCCGGCGGTCAGCATCACCGCCGCGGCGAGTTGGGTCGGGGCCACAGCACGCAGAACCTGTCGGACCGGATCGGTGGCGCTCGGGCGCGTCAGCAGCCATAGGCCGACACCGGCGGTCGCGGCGGCGGCGCACAGGCAGAGCACCGCGGCGATCAGCATGCGCCACACAATACGAGCCTCGCGCGCGGACCGCCGAATGGCCGTCCCCCGGGCGCCAGGCGTCGCCCGGGGGACGACGTTTACCCCGGTAGGCCCAGAAGTTGCGGCATCGCAGGCTGGGCCCCCAGCTCGCGAGGGGACTGGGGCAGGCCCGGCGCCGGGGGTGGCGGCGCAGGGGTCGGCGCCCCTGGGACATTCACCTTGAAGCCGTTGACGATCGCGTCGGTGGCGCCGGCCGCCGCGACCACTTGGTCGATGCTGGTGGTCACCGAAAGCGACACCAGGTACTTATCCGGGCCGACGGCGGCGATGATGTGGCGCCGCGACGTGTTCAGCGTCATCGAGTTCTCGCGGTAGGTGCCCTCGATGACCGACGACGGCATGCCGCCGTAATCGGCCAGTGAGGCGCCGGTGGCGCGCCATGCCGCGAGCTGCTGGCTGTCGATGAAGCCGTGGCTGATGGCCTCCTTCGGGTCGAAGTCACCGATCAGCTTGTAGACCACGACCTGCGCGTTTGACGAGTACAGGCCGTTGCCGCCCACCCGGTCGGCGACCACCGCGTACGCGTCGGGAACATTCGGGTCGGGCACCTGCGACCAGCCCTGCGGCATCGGCAGCACGATGTTGAGCGCCTTGAAGTCGCGGCTGTTCTGTGGCTCGAGCCGCACGCCCTTCGCCTTGAAGAAGTCGGCCAGCGTGCCCGAGCCCGCCGGGGCGATCGTTACCGGCGCCGGGGCGGGGACGGCCGGCATCGAGATCCCAAGCGGCGCCCCGCCGGTGGCGGGCGTCACAGCGGGTAGTGCGGCGGCCTGGGGCACGGTCACGGCGGCGTTTGGCGTCACCGGCACGGCCGGTGTGACGGAGGCGGGCGCGGGCACCGGCGGTTGCGGGTACACCGGCTCGGCCGAGGCGGTGGCACCGGCGAAGCCGACGACGGCGGCCACACCTGCGGCCACGCCACCTGACAGAACCAGCCAGCGGCGGGCGATCTCGTTCATTGACGTCGTTCCCTTCCGGGTGGAACAGGGTTCGTCTTACCCCTGGTCAGGCGCCGACTGTATCCAGAGGCAAGTGTTAGCCACCAGGGCTGGAATCGACCTGGAACCAACCTCTGACCTGTCCGCAACGGAACCGATACCAAGCCGTGGCCGGCGTGGGGGCACCACCCGCTCGCGGGGGACCGGCCATGTGCGTGCTTATACCCTGTTCACGTGACAGAATCGCCGACCGCTTCCTCCGCGGCGGCCACCGAGGCCGATGCCGACACCCCGCAGCACCGCTACACCGCGGAGCTGGCAGGGCAAATCGAGCGCGCGTGGCAGCAGACCTGGGCGCAGTCGGGGACCTTCAACGTGCCCAACCCGGTGGGCTCGCTGGCGCCGCCGGATGGTTCGCCGGTGCCCGCCGACAAGATGTTCGTACAGGACATGTTCCCCTACCCGTCGGGTGAGGGGCTGCACGTCGGGCACCCGCTCGGCTACATCGCGACCGACGTCTATGCCCGCTACTACCGGATGACGGGCCGCAATGTGTTGCACGCGTTGGGCTTCGATTCGTTCGGCCTGCCCGCCGAGCAGTACGCGATCCAGACCGGGACGCATCCGCGTATCCGCACCGAGGCCAATATCGTCAACTTCCGTCGCCAGCTGGGCAGGCTTGGGTTCGGGCACGACGCCCGCCGCAGCTTCTCCACCACCGACGCCGACTACTACAAGTGGACGCAGTGGATCTTCCTGCAGATCTACAACGCGTGGTTCGACCCTGGCGTGAACAAGGCGCGGGCCATCGCCGAGTTGGTTGCTGAGTTCGAGTCGGGTACAAAAACTCTCGACGATGGCCGAACGTGGTCGGAGTTGTCGGCCGGTGAACGCGCCGATGTCGTCGACTCGTATCGGTTGGTGTACCGGGCCGACTCGATGGTCAACTGGTGTCCGGGGCTGGGCACGGTGCTGGCCAACGAGGAAGTCACGTCCGATGGCCGCAGCGAGCGTGGGAACTTCCCGGTGTTCCGGAAGCGGCTGCGGCAGTGGATGATGCGCATCACCGCCTACTCCGATCGACTGCTGGACGATCTCGAAGTGCTGGATTGGCCCGAGAAGGTCAAGGCCATGCAGCGCAACTGGATCGGCCGGTCCACGGGCGCGTCTGTTCTCTTTCACACCGACGCAGGCGACATCGAGGTGTTCACGACTCGACCCGATACGTTGTTCGGCGCCACGTACCTGGTGCTGGCCCCAGAGCACGATCTGGTGGACAAGCTGACCGCCTCGCAGTGGCCGGCCGACGTCGACCCGCGGTGGACGTTCGGCGCAACGACACCCGGTGAAGCCGTCGCCTCGTATCGAGGCACCATCGCCGCCAAGTCGGACCTGGAGCGCCAGGAGAACAAGGCCAAGACCGGCGTGTTCCTCGGCGGCTATGCCACGAATCCCGCGAACGGCCAACAGATTCCGGTGTTCATTGCCGACTACGTGTTGATCGGCTACGGTACCGGCGCGATCATGGCGGTGCCCGGCGGCGATCAACGGGACTGGGACTTCGCCAACGAGTTCGGGCTGCCGATCACCGAAGTCGTTGCCGGCGGCGATATTTCGCAGGCTGCGTACAGCGGCGACGGCGAGATGGTGAACTCCGACTACCTCAACGGGCTGAGCGTCGCCTCGGCGAAGGAGGCCATCACCGAACGGCTGGCCGCCGAGGGTCGCGCTCAGGCTCGTGTCGAATACAAGCTGCGCGACTGGCTCTTCGCCAGGCAGCGGTACTGGGGTGAGCCGTTCCCGATCGTGTACGACGCCGACGGCCGCGCGCACCCACTGCCCGAGTCGGCGCTGCCGGTTGAACTGCCCGACATTCCCGACTACGCGGCGGTGCAGTTCGACCCGGACGACGCGGATAGCGAGCCGTCACCGCCGCTGGGCAAGGCGACCGAGTGGGTACACGTCGAAATGGATCTTGGGGACGGCTTGCGGCCCTACACCCGCGACACCAACGTTATGCCGCAGTGGGCGGGCAGCTCCTGGTACGAGCTGCGCTACACCGACCCGTACAACAAAGAAGAGTTGTGCGCCAAGGAAAACGAGGCCTACTGGATGGGCCCGCGGCCGGCCGAGCATGGACCCAAGGATCCTGGCGGTGTCGACCTCTACGTCGGCGGCGTGGAACACGCCGTGCTACACCTGCTGTATGCGCGGTTCTGGCACAAGGTGCTCTACGACCTCGGCCACGTCAGCTCGCGTGAGCCGTATCGCCGGCTGGTGAACCAGGGCTACATCCAAGCGTTCGCCTACACCGACGCCCGCGGCGCCTATGTGCCGGCCGCCGAGGTCGTCGAGCGCGGCGGCAGGTTCAGTTGGGCCGGGCCCGACGGTGAGATCGACGTCTTTCAGGAGTTCGGGAAGATCGGCAAGAGCCTGAAGAACTCGGTGTCACCAGACGAGATCTGCGACAACTACGGCGCGGACACGCTGCGGGTCTACGAGATGTCGATGGGCCCGCTGGAGGCGTCGCGACCGTGGGCCACCAAGGACGTCGTCGGCGCGCACCGATTCCTGCAGCGAGTGTGGCGGCTGGTAGTCGACGAAGAAACAGGGGCGACCGGCGCGACCGACGATGCCGTGGACGAGCAAACCTTGCGCCTGCTGAACCGCACGATCGCCGGGGTATCAGATGACTACACGAACCTGCGCAACAACACCGCGGCGGCCAAGCTGATCGAGTACACCAACCACTTGACCAAGCAGGGCGTGACGGCGCGGGCGGCGCTGGAGCCGCTGGTGCTGATGGCCGCGCCGCTGGCCCCGCACCTGGCGGAGGAACTGTGGAAACGGCTGGGCCACGACACTTCGCTGGCGCACGGTCCGTTCCCGGTGGCCGACCCGCAATACCTGGTCGAGGACACGGTCGAGTATCCGGTGCAGGTCAACGGCAAGGTCCGGGGCCACGTGACGGTAGCGGCGGACGCCGATGCCGACACACTGGAGGCCGCGGCGCTGGCCGACGAAAAGGTGCAGGCATTCCTCGACGGCGCCACGCCAAAGAAGGTGATCGTGGTCGCCGGCCGGCTGGTGAGTATCGTCGCGTAACGATTTCGGCCTGATAACTGGCGCTGAACGCAGGAAATCACGCCGAAATCACCGGGGGCGCACGATGACCTCGTGGATGTGGGCGTCGCGCGGCGCATTCACCGCGTCAGCCACCACCTGCGCGACGGTCTCTGGCTGCAGGAACCGCGAGGGGTCGTAGTCGCGGCCTTCGTAGGCAATGAGACCTTCCTGCATCACCGTGGCGATCCGCCCTGGATGCACAGACGTCACCCGAAGCGACGGCTCGTCGTTGCGCAACGAGTCCGCGAACCCGCGCAGCGCGAACTTGCTCGCCGAATAGGACGCCAGGCCGGGTGAGGCGTTGATGCCCGCTCCGGAGTTGATGAACACGACGTGACCGCCGGCGGTGCGCATTGCGGGAAGCAGGGCGAGCGTGAGGGCAACCGCCCCAACGACATTGACGCCCATGGTGGCCCGCCACTCGTCGACCGATGCCTCGGCGACGCGTCCCGGGTAGGCCACGCCCGCGTTGTGGATCAGCACGTCGAGCTCGACGATCGGCTCGACGACCGTCGGTATGGCATCGGTATCGGCCAGATCGATCGGCCAGGTGGTGGCTCCGAATTCTTCCGCCAGCGCGTCGAGCCGGTCCGACGGCCGGCCCGCGAGGAACAGGGTGTGGGTTGGCGCCAGCGCGGTGGCGATGGCGGATCCGAGCCCGCCGGCCGCCCCGGTGATCATCGCGGTCGGCATGCCGCCACCCTATCGATCTGCGATTTGCCGCCGCGCGTCGCATGATGGACGCGATGCCCCCCGATCACAGCTTCGCTCCCACGCAGCTCGCGGCCCGCGCCGCATACCTGCTGCGCGGCAACGACCTGGGCGCGATGACGACCGCCGCGCCGTTTCTGTACCCGCACATGTGGAGCTGGGACGCCGCGTTCGTGGCGATCGGCCTTGCGCCACTGAGCGTCGAGCGGGCCGTCGTCGAACTGGACACGCTGCTATCGGCGCAGTGGACCAACGGGATGATTCCGCACATCGTCTTCGCCAACGGCGTCGACGGCTACTTCCCCGGCCCGGCGCGCTGGGCCACCTCGGCGCTGGCCGCCAACGCGCCGCGCACGCGGCACACGTCGGGCATCACCCAGCCGCCCGTGCACGCGATCGCGGTGCAGCGCATCCTCGACCAGGCCCGCTCGCGGGGCCGGTCCACGCGCGCGGTCGCCGAGGCCTTCCTCGATCGCCGCTGGGCCGACTTGGTGCGCTGGCATCGGTGGCTGGCCGAGGCCCGCGACCCGAAGTCAAGGGGCCGCGTCACGCTCTACCACGGCTGGGAGTCCGGCATGGACAACTCGCCCCGCTGGGACAGCGCATACGCCAACGTGGTTCCTGGGAACGTGCCGGAGTACCAGCGCGAGGACAACGCCATCGTCACCGACGCCAGCCAGCGGCCGTCGGACCTCGAGTACGACCGTTATCTGTGGCTGGTGGAGGAAATGAAGTCGGTGCGCTACGACGACGAGTTGCTTCCAAAGGTGATGAGCTTCGCCGTGGAGGACGTGTTCGTGTCGGCGATCCTGTCGGTGGCCTGCACCGTGTTGGCCGAGATCGGCGAGGACTACAAGCGGCCACATGCCGACGTCAAGGACCTGTACGCATGGGCCGAACGATTCCGCATGGGCGTCGTCGAGACCACTGACGAACGTACGGGCGCCGCGAGGGATTACGACGTGCGCGCCGAGCGCTGGGTGGCCACCGAGACCGTTGCGCAGTTCTCTCCGCTGCTGTGCGGCGGCTTGCCGCACAACAAGGAACGTTCGCTGCTGCGGCTGCTGGAGGGTCCGCGGTTCTGCGGGCATCCGGATCTGCGGTACCCGCTTATCCCGTCGACGTCACCTGTGTCGCGGGACTTCCGTCAACGCGAGTACTGGCGTGGGCCGGTGTGGCCGGTGATGACGTGGCTGTTCTCGTGGTGCTTCGCACGCCGCGGCTGGGCCGAACGGGCGCTGATGCTCAAGCGTGAGGGGCTCAGACAGGCGAGCGACGGGACGTTCGCGGAGTACTACGAACCGTTCACCGGGGAACCGCTGGGCAGCATGCAGCAGTCGTGGACCGCCGCCGCGGTGCTCGATTGGCTCGGCTGATCCGGCCCATTCGGCTGATCCGGCCTATTCGGCCAGCCGCTCCAGCGGGGCCAGCGCCTTGGTCAGCGTCTCCAGATCTTCGGGGCTGAGCTTGCTGAGCAGCGCGGCGAGCTGGGCCTGGCGGGCGGCCAGCGACTCCCGATGCTGCGCCAGTCCTCGCGGGGTGATGTCGACGAGCACGGCCCGCAGATCCGACGGGTCGCGGGACCGCTTCACCAGGCCCAGCTTCTCCAGCCGGCGGATCGCGACGGTGGTGGTTGGGGTGCGCACCCGTTCGTGGGCGGCCAGCTCAGTCATCCGGATCGGACCCTGGTCGAGCAATGTCAGCAGAATCGACAGCTGCGCCAGCGTCAGGTCGCCTGCGGTGGCTGGCAGACGGCTGGTATCGCCGCGGCGCAAGACAGCAAACACCTTGGAGAGGACGCGATGCAGCTCTCGGGCCAGTTCGGTGACCTGTGGTTCGGTCTCCACCATAATTCGCTAGTCTAACCTGTCGGGGGCTGTCACATGCGAACGCGCGTCAATTAACTCAGAGAACTTGCGACAGGAAACGACGCAGCCGATCCGTTTCGGCGGCCTTCGAAGACCTGCTCCGGTGGGCCCGATTCGACCACCTGACCGTGATCCATGAACACCACCGCGTCCGATGTTGACCGGGCGAGTCCCATCTCATGCGTGACGACCACCATCGTCGTGCCGTCGGAGCCGAGGTCTGCGATGAGTGCCAGCGGCGACATCGCCATCGCCCCGGGCTCGATCAGAACGCAACCGGCGCGGCTGACCCAGATGTCGCAGGCCGTGCGGCTCCTGGCGGCCGGAAGACCCCGCGTCGCACCAGTTCACCGAGCATGATCTTGGCCATCACCCCGGACCGCTCGCCGCACGCCGCACGGGCACCGTCGGGGTCGCGCCGGTGGATGGCGGCGGTCTCGGCCTCGTAGAAGGGAAGCATCTCGTTGTGGTTGTTGAGGTAGGACAGCCAGAACGGCCGCGGGATGAATGTCTGCGATGCCCGGATCGCCGCCTGCAATCGCGGGCCCGCGTATTCGTCGTTGATGACGCGGCGAAATTGCCACGCCGTCTCCTGAAACGCGCGCGACTCTTTGCTGCCGCGCATCGTATTGATCAACGCGGCCAGTTGGTCGAGGATTCGCGGCAGCCCGTCGACGGCGGCGCGGGCCGATGCGATGCCACACAACAGTCCGTACACCTCGTGGTGCTCACGCAAGACGGCCTCGTCGAATCGTTCGACGTACGCACCGCGGTGATACTGCGTGGACAGGATGCCGTCATGCTCGAGTTGGACCACCGCCTCCTGTATCGGCACGCGGCTGAGTCCTAAGTCGTTGGCGATCTCGTTGCGATCAACCCTGTCCCCCGACCGCAGTTTGCCAGTCAGCACCAGGTTGACGACATGCGAAACCACGAGGTCCTTTTCTTTGACCCCATACTTCTTGGGCATGGCGCGGCAAGCATCTCACGTACCCGTCGCAACGGGAGCCGTTCCGCCAGTTCAGTTTCCATTCGGTTGGCGACGGTCGCGCCAGCGGCACAGCGCCTCGGCCTGCGTCAGGTCGTAGTCGGGTCCGTTGACGCCGACGGTCAGCATCGTGACCCCGAGCTCGACAAACGCGTCGGCTTCGGCCAGCAGCGCGTCCAGGCTGTTGCCCTGCACGCCGGCGGATCGTTCGATGGTGGCCGGGTCGCGGCCGATGTCAGCGCAGTGCCGCGCAAGGATCTCCGCCTTCGCGGGGTATGTCTCCAGCGTGGTGAACCCGTGCCAGATGTCTGCGTACTCGGCGACCAGTCGCAGTGTTTTCCGCTCCCCCTGACCGCCGATCAAGATCGGGATGTCCCGGGTCGGCGGCGGGTTGAGCTTGGCCAGCCGTGACTTGATGCGCGGCAGCCCGGCGGCGAGGTCGTCGAGCCTGCCGCCCGCGGTGCCGAACTCGTAGCCGTACTCGTCGTAGTCCTTCTCCTTCCAGCCCGACCCGATGCCGAGGATCAGCCGGCCCTCCGAGATGTGGTCGACGGTGCGCGCCATGTCGGCCAGCAGCTCGGGGTTGCGGTAGGAGTTGCAGGTCACCAGCGCGCCGATCTCGAGGCGCGACGTCTGCTCGGCCCAGGCGCCCAGCATCGTCCAGCACTCGTAGTGCGGGCCGTCGGGATCGCCGTAGAGCGGGAAGAAGTGATCCCAGTTGAACGCGACGTCGACACCGATGTCCTCACAGCGGCGAACCGCCTCGCGGATATGGCTGTATTGCGGGGAGTGTTGCGGCTGCAGCTGCACGCCGATGCGGATTGGGTGTTGAGAGGGAGAGGCCACGTCGCTACGGTATCCCCGCCACCCGCCGATCTGCCCGTCGGCTTTGCACGGAACGGACACATCCCAGGGTCAAGCGTTGAGCACCGCTCGCAGGATGTCGACGAGTGCTCGTGGCTGGTCGCCCTGGACCGAATGTCCGGAGTCGGCTACGACGTGGGTCCGCTGGAAGCCGGGCGCGGCCTTCGCGAATGCCTCGGCGTCCTCGTCGTTGACGAAGAAAGACTTCGCGCCGCGCACCAGCGTGGTGGGCATGGTGATGGCGGGCACGTCGTCCCACAGACCCTCGAAGCCGTCGCCCTTGCGGAACGAGTCGTAGCGCCACGTCCAGGTACCGTCGTCGAGTTGCTTCGAATTGTGAAAGACGCCACGGCGCAACGATTTCCGATCACGGTGAGGGGCCGCGGCCACCGTCACATCGAGCATCGCGGCGAAGCTGGTAAACGTCCGGTCGCCCCGCACGAGTGCCACGGTGCCCATCTGTGCCTGCGTCATCTGCTCGTGGCGTTCGGGCGCGGACGGCGTGACGTCGACGAGCACCAGTTCGGGCACCAGCTCCGGTTCGGACGCGGCCAGCCGCAGCGCCGTCAGCCCACCCAGCGACATGCCGACCACCAGCCGGGGGGTCGGCGCCCACTCGCGCAGCACGGGACGCAGCGTCTCGGCGGACAGGCGTGGTCCGTAGTCGCCGTCCTCGCGCCAAGCCGAACGGCCATGTCCAGGAAGGTCGACCGCCAACGCGGGCAGGCCAAGCCCGACGATCACGGTGTCCCACGTGTGGGCGTTCTGCCCGCCACCGTGCAGGAAAACCACCTTGGGCGGTTCGTCGCCCCACTTGATCGCGCTGATCGGGCCCGAGCCGATGCGCCGCACCGACGGCAGCGGCCCGCCCACCCCGATCTGTTCGGCGTTTTCGTGAAGCAGCCCGAACTCGGCGAGGCCGGCCAGGTCGTCGTCGGAGACTTCGGCGTTCGTCACGCCGTCGAGGCTAGCCCTCGATGAATGTCTCGAGCTGCGTGCGCGCGATGTCGTCGGGCAGCTGCTTGGGCGGGCTCTTCATCAGGTACGCCGACGCGGCCTCAACGGGGCCACCGATGCCGCGGTCCTTGGCGATCTTCGCCGCGCGCACCGCGTCGATGATGACGCCGGCCGAGTTCGGCGAGTCCCAGACCTCGAGCTTGTACTCCAGGTTCAGCGGCACGTCGCCGAAGGCACGGCCTTCAAGGCGGACGTAGGCCCACTTGCGGTCGTCGAGCCAGCCGACGTGATCGGACGGGCCGATGTGCACATCCTTGGTCTTGAACTCGCGCTGCAGGTTGGAGGTCACGGCCTGGGTATTGGAGATCTTCTTGGACTCCAGCCGCTCGCGCTCGAGCATGTTGAGGAAGTCCATGTTGCCGCCGACGT
>JAOPVX010000147.1 GCA_025965975.1 Mycobacterium sp.
AGCTGATCGAGCAGCTGGTCGACAAGGACGTGATCCGTACCGCGGCCGACCTGTACACCCTCGACCAGGAAAAACTGTGCGCGCTCGAGCGCAAGGCGACCAAGTCGGCGCAGAACGTGATCGCCGCGCTCGAAAAATCGAAAGACACGACGCTGGCGCGTTTCATTTTTGCGCTCGGCATCCGCAACGTCGGCGAATCGACCGCCAAGGCGCTCGCCGCCCACTTCGGCAACCTCGACGCGCTGCTGCACGCGGCCAGCTGGGAGGGCGGACTGCAGCTGCTGGAAGTAGCCGACGTCGGCCCGGTGGTGGCGCGCTCGATCAGCGAGTTCCTGACCGACCCGCAGAACCTTGATCTGGTGGCGCAGCTGCGCGCCCACCTGCGCTGGAAAGAGGGCGCTCACGTCATGAAAAACGCCGGCGCGCTGGCCGGCAAGACCTTTGTGCTGACCGGTACCCTGCCGACCCTGGGCCGCGACGACGCCGGCGCCCTGATCGAGGCGGCCGGCGGCAAGGTGTCCGGCTCGGTGTCGAAGAAAACCGCCTATGTGGTGGCCGGCGATGCACCCGGGTCGAAGTATGACAAGGCCGTCGAACTCGGTGTGGCGATCCTCGACGAGGACGGCTTCCGCCGGCTGCTGGACAGCGGGCCCGACGGCGTCTGACTCACCGGTAGCCGCTGCGCATGTCGTTCATGATGCGCGGATTCTCCAACGTCGAGGGCGGCAACCGCTGGGGAGCGACGTCCCCAGCGAACACCGTCGCGGCGTTGAGCACGGGTTGATTCAGAAAGCGAAGTGGCGGTGCGTCCTTCGGCACGGTTGGAATCGGCGCAATGTCACCGCGGCGGCCCAACGTGAAACCCCAGTCACCGAATGTCGGCACGTCGACGTGGTAGGGCGTCACCGCGAAACCGGCGGCCTGGATGGTCGACACCGTGCGCCAGAACGCCGCCGGCGTCGAGTACGGGCTGCCGGACTGCACGACCACCAGGCCGTTGGGCGCCAGCGTGCGGGTGACCAGCGTGTAGAACTCCTGCGAATACAACCGGCCCAGAATCGGGTTGTCGGCGTCGGGCAGATCGACGATCACGGCGTCGAAGCCGCCCGCGGGCACGACGTCCGGGTGGGGTTCACGCAGCCACGTCATCGCATCGGCGATCACCACGTCGACGCGGGCACTGTCAAGGGCGCCCGCATTCACCACCCGCATGGTGGTCCGTGCCAGGTTGATGACGGCGGGGTCGAGTTCGACGTGGACGATCTTGTCGATACCCGGTTGCCGCAACAGCTCACGGTCGACCAGCCCGTCCCCGCCCCCGATCACCAGCACCGACCGTGCCCCGTCACCGAGCGCGGGGTAGACCAGGCTCTCGGTGTAGCGGTACTCGTCGCGCGTCGAGAACTGAAGTCCGCCATCGAGATTCAGGCGCATATCGTCGCCGCGGCGGGTGACGACGATCTCCTGGTAGGCCGAGTGTTGGAAGGCGATGATCGGGTCGGCGTATAGCCGCTGCCTGCTGGTCGCCTCGATGCCATTCGCACCGACGATCAGTGCGGTCAGCAGTGCGAACGCGGCGGCAAGGGCGGCCAGCGCCGTGGCGAGTTCACGGCCGCTGACGACCCGGCGCAGCAGGAACAGTGCGACCACCGCGGCGGCCGCCAGGTTGATCATCCCGGTGGCCGCGGCGCCGCGGATCATGCCCAGCTGCGGCAGCACCACGAAGGGCCAGGCGAGCCCGCCGGCGAGGGCACCGAGGTAGTCGGCCGCGTTGAGGTTGGCGAGTACATGGCCGGTGTCGACGGCGCCCACCGTCTGGCCGCGCTGCAGCAGCGTCATCAGCAGGGGAATCTCGGCGCCGACCAGTCCGCCGATCAGGGCGGTGCCCACGGCCAGCACGACCGTCGACCCGCCGATGTATGCGAACGTCACGTAGAGCGCCGCGGCTGACAGCCCGCCGACGATGCCGAGCAGCGTCTCGACGGCGATGAACGTGATGGCCGCCCGCTTCAGCAGCGGCTTGACCACGAGTCCGCACGCGCCGAGCGCCGCGACGTAGCCGGCGACGATCAGCGACGTCGCGACGATGCCGCCGCCGTCGAGGCTGGTGGCCAGGGTGAGCAGTGCGAGTTCGTAGACGATTCCGCACGCCGCGCACGCCGAGACCGCAGCCAACAGCAGTGCGCGCCAACGCATCGTCGCGGTGTGCGGTGGCGACTTGGCCGCGGTGTCGTGGTCCGTCGCGGTCATGACAGGGCGATGGCGTTGATCCTCCGACGGCGAGCAGGACCACCGCTGCCGCGATCGAGGCGGGATGGAACTCCTCGGCGTCGATGAAGCCGCGGAACCGTCCCGGCACCACCGCCTCGAGGATGGCCAACGCGATTCCCTGCAGCGCCACGCCGACGAGCCCGTAGACGAGAGTGTCGAGCAGACCCTGACCCAACTGGTTGGAACTGGCCCGGATCGCGGCGATGATGGCCAGCGCCAGCGACACGTCCATGGCCGAAGTGAGCACGACCGCGTTGGGACGGCGTTCGAAGAACACCTTCCTGCGCAGCTTGCCCGGCGTGAGGGCGTCGACCATCCCAAAGCCGGCCACCACCACGACGATGCCGACCAGGAAGTACAGCACGGTGCTGACCACGCTCTGCAACAGCACGCTTGCATCGACGGTGCCGAACTGGACGTCGGCCAGGTTCATTCCCTGGGTCATGGGCACCTCCTGTGGTTGATGTCTTGGCGTGTCACTTGGTTCCGTCGGGTCCGCCGGGACTGCCGCTTGAACCGCCCGCAGGCGAACCCGGGTAGAAGCCGGGCCCGAGGAACACATACGTGCCGTGGCTGTATCCGGCGGCGAGCCCCTCGACGCGAATACTGCACGGATGGTTGCCGTCTGGGCCCACGGTCACGATGTTGTCGTCGTAGCGCAGGTAGCTCGTCTTGCAGTCACTGGCCTGCGCGTTGGGATCCTGCGCTTCGGCCAGGTCGTCGGCCACGTCGTTCGGTGAGCCAGTGCACGCGTAGCGCGCAGTGTCTCCGCTGCCCGCGTACTGGTGATAATTGTCGGTCACGTACGAGCCGATGTTCGGCAGCAGCGTGATGCCGAAGTACAGGCAGACCGCGGCGGCGACAGCAAGACCGCCGGACAGCACGAACAGGTACATGCGACTCATGGCTGCCACCGGCTGTGGGTGTGGACCACCGTGCCTCCGGACGCGGCTGGGTACAGATGCCAGGTCTGCCAGCGCCAGCCCGCGCCGTCAGGTTCGGCGGCGATCGCCGTCAACGCGGCGTCGTCGCCCGGGAATGTGCCACCCAGCCAACCCGATTCGGCGCTGCACCGCTCACGCAACCCGGTGGCCAGCGCACGAAAGTCGTCCTCACCGTGGTCGCAGGTGTGTGCGGTCAGGTGGTAGCCGCAAGCCTCGGCGCGTTCTGGCAGTGCACCGCCATATTGATGCGCGGCACACGAGATCTGTTCGGAGAAGGGCGATGTAGCGTGTTCGACGCTGATGACATGCGATGCACCGAGAACCCCGAGCATCAACGTGCCCCCACAGGGATGGGTAAGCCGGTGGGTTGCCAGCGGCGCCGGAAGTGGCGAGTTGAGTGCGAGACCCAACCGCGAGCCGGCCACGTCGACCGGTGTCACCGATAGTTCCTGTAGTGGCACTGAGGTCCTATGCGCTAGGCGGTGGCGCCGGATATACCGTCAGCTCACCTTCACTGACGGCAGTGCCATACGAGACTTCCCACGGCATGCTTGTCGCCCAACGCTCAAAACCCAAGAGCGCGGTCTCATTGTCACTGGCATAGTCGACGAAATCCATTTCGCCGCCGGACGCTAGACCGGTGGTGCCTTCGCTGGTGTAGGAGGCGTGGCCGCGCTCCGATTCCAGGAAACGCACACCGTCGACGGTGTGCTCGCCGCCGGGTTGCAACTGCAGGTCCTTGCGCGCGACCCACATGGCCAACTTGAGGCGTCCTTCGTCTTCCTCGACGCCGAACCAGATGGGCTCGCCCGTGCCCCCTCGATGAGGTGTTCCCACCAGACGAACGGGCCCTCGCGGTACGTCACCGATCCGCACACGACGTAGTCGACGCCGCCGTAGCTGACGATGGCGCCGGGCCCGAGCTGGCGCGGGCCGAAGCGCGGCATCTCGCCGAACTTCAACGGGTCCTGGCGTGTTGGCGGTGTCTTGGGTTTGCGTGGCCGGCGCAGAGCAATAATGAGAACGACAATCGCGGCGCCGAAGAGCGCGGCGGCGGCCACCAGGAGGACGATTTGCACGCGGACCCTCTCATAAGCGCCACCGCCAGATGGCACGATCGGGCCACCGTAACAGCTACTAGCTGGGAATTTGCTGTGCGTTTTGTGGGCCGGCGTCGTTCGCGTCAGCGCAGAATGGTCGCGACGATGCCGGCCAGATAACCGAGCCGCGCCACCTCCGACGGCCGGAACTCAGGGCCGCCGGCGCGGCCCAGCACAATCGCGGTGTGGTGGTCACCGAGCGGAGCGGCCGCGAGCGTGGTGTCCATGTCGCGCCACACCTGCGGCACCCAGTCCTCGTTCGAGTCCAGCGCTGCGGCGTGATCGATGGGCAGCCACGGCACCCGCTTCATATGTGTTTCCGGAGCACCGTGACTGCCCACGATGCGCTCGAGTCCCGATTCGCTTTGCCGAACGACCGTGCACCATCCAACGCGCAGCACTCGCGGCGCCTCGTCGGCGAGTACCTGCAGTCTTTTGGCCGTCGGGTCGGCCGCGGCGACGTGATCGATGAGTTCCAGCTCCCGGTGCGCCTCGAGCAGCCCGGTGTGCGGGCGGATGGCATCAACGTAGACGCCGTTGAGCTTTTCGGCGGCGGTGATGAGCATGTCGGGCATCGCGCCGGGCGGCAGTTCGACCACGAGATCGTCGATCGCATACCCCGACGCCCGTTCCACCACGTCGAGGGACAGGATGTCGGCGCCTACCGAACCGAGCGCCACGGCCAGTGAGCCGAGGCTGCCCGGTCGATCCTCCAGCTGGACCCGCAGCAGATACGAAGGCACGCGCAACACTGTTGCACAGCGCCAGCGGCTCAGCATTCCGGGCGATGAGCGCTTGCGCGACGAGCAGACGGCCGCCGATGAGCGCTTGCGCGACGAGCAGACGGCCGCCAAGTAGCTTGCGCGACGAGCAGACGGCCGGCGAGTAGCTTGCGCGACGAGCAGACGGCTGAGCGGGCCCTCGATCAAGCGGTGACTAGGCTTGCCTGTCGTGTCGCAGATCTCCCGAGACGAGGTAGCCCACCTGGCGCGACTCGCGCGCCTTGCGTTGACCGACGACGAGCTCGAGAGCTACGCCGGCCAGCTGGGCGCCATCCTTGGCCACGTCAGCCAGATCCAGGCCGTCGACGTCACCGGCGTCGAACCCACCGGCAACCCGCTCAGGGACGTCAACGTGGCCCGCCCCGACGTCGTCGAGCCGTGCCTGACCCAGGAGCAAGCGCTGGCCCAGGCGCCAAAGGCAGTCGACGGCCGGTTCGCCGTTCCGCGGATTTTGGAGGCCGAATGAGTGCCGAGGTGATCCGGCTCGACGCGGCCACGCTGGGCGCCAAGATCGCCGCCAAGGAGGTGTCGTCCACCGAGGCGACCCGCGCGTGCCTGGATCAGATCGCCGAGACCGACGACAAATACCACGCGTTTCTGCACGTGGCGGAGGAGCAGGCACTGGCCGAGGCCGCGCGGGTGGACGCCGCCGTCGCCGCGGGCGAGTCGCTGCCGTCGCCGCTGGCCGGTGTCCCGCTGGCGCTCAAGGACGTGTTCACCACCACCGACATGCCGACCACCTGCGGATCGAAGATCCTCGAGGGTTGGACGTCGCCGTACGACGCCACCGTCACCTCGCGGCTGCGCGCGGCCGGCATCCCGATCCTGGGCAAGACGAACATGGACGAGTTCGCGATGGGTTCGTCCACCGAGAACTCCGCATACGGCCCGACTCGCAATCCGTGGAGCGTCGACCGGGTGCCGGGCGGATCGGGCGGCGGCAGTGCGGCGGCTCTCGCCGCGTTCCAGGCGCCGCTGGCCATCGGATCGGATACGGGCGGGTCGATCCGCCAGCCCGCCGCGTTGACCGCGACCGTCGGGGTGAAGCCCACGTACGGCACGGTGTCGCGGTACGGGCTGATCGCCTGTGCGTCGTCGCTGGACCAGGGTGGCCCGTGCGCACGCACGGTGCTCGACACCGCGCTGCTGCACCGGGTGATCGCCGGGCACGACCCGAAGGACTCCACCTCCGTCGAGGCCGAGGTGCCCGACGTGGTCGCCGCGGCCAGGGCCGGTGCCACCGGCGATCTCAAGGGCGTGCGGATCGGCGTGGTGCGGCAGCTGCGCGGCGACGGGTACCAGGCCGGGGTGTTGGCGTCGTTCAATGCGGCGGTCGAGCAGCTCACCGCGCTCGGCGCCGAGGTCAGCGAGGTGGACTGCCCGCACTTCGACTACTCGCTGCCGGCCTACTACCTGATCCTGCCGTCGGAGGTATCGTCGAACCTGGCGCGCTTCGACGCGATGCGCTACGGGCTGCGGGTCGGCGACGACGGCACGCACAGCGCCGAGGAGGTGATGGCGCTGTCCCGGGCCGCCGGTTTCGGCCCAGAAGTGAAGCGCCGCATCATGATTGGCACGTATGCGCTGTCTGCTGGCTACTACGATGCCTATTACAACCAGGCGCAGAAGGTCCGCACGCTGATCGCACGCGATCTCGATGAGGCGTACGAGAAGGTCGACGTGCTGATATCGCCGGCCACGCCGACGACCGCGTTCCCGCTGGGGGAAAAGGTCGACGACCCGCTGGCGATGTACCTGTTCGACCTGTGCACGTTGCCGCTGAACCTGGCCGGGCACTGCGGGATGTCGGTGCCGTCGGGGCTCTCGCCCGACGACGACCTGCCCGTTGGCCTGCAGTTCATGGCGCCCGCGCTGGCCGACGACCGGCTCTATCGCGTGGGTGCCGCCTATGAAGCGGCCCGCGGTCCGCTGCCGACGGCGCTCTGACAGGGGAGGATGAGGACAT
>JAOPVX010000148.1 GCA_025965975.1 Mycobacterium sp.
CTCGATCGGATCACCGCCGGTGAAGGGCTCGACGGTGTTGTCCCACTCGGTCTCGATCCAGCGGGTGTGCACCGTGAAACCGTCGCTGTCCCCGATGAACGCGGGGTCGGACACGACGGCTCGGTGGAATGGGATCACGGTGGCCAGGCCCTCGACGTGGAACTCAGCGAGCGCGCGGCGCGACCGGGCCAGTGCTTCCTCGCGGGTGGCGCCGTACACGATGAGCTTGGCTAGCATCGAGTCGAACTGGCCGCCGATCACCGAACCGGACTCCACGCCGGAGTCCAGCCGGACGCCGGGGCCGCTGGGCGGCTCGAACTTGGTCACCGGGCCGGGGGCGGGCAGGAAGCCGCGGCCGGCATCCTCGCCGTTGATCCGGAACTCGATCGCGTGCCCGCGCGGCGCAGGGTCTTCGGTGAAATCGAGCTTCTCGCCATTGGCGATCTTGAACTGCTGCAACACGAGGTCGACACCTGCGGTCTCCTCGGTGACCGGGTGCTCGACCTGCAGGCGGGTGTTGACCTCGAGGAAGGAGATCAGCCCGTCCTGGCCGACCAGGTATTCGACGGTGCCTGCGCCGTAGTAGTGCGCCTCCTTGCAGATGCGCTTGGCCGATTCGTGGATCTCCTTGCGCTGCGCGTCGGTCAAAAACGGCGCGGGCGCCTCCTCCACCAGCTTCTGGAATCGGCGCTGCAGCGAGCAGTCGCGGGTGCCCGCGACGACGACGTTGCCGTGTTGGTCGGCGATCACCTGCGCCTCGACGTGGCGCGGCTTGTCCAGGTAGCGCTCGACGAAGCACTCACCGCGGCCGAACGCCGCGACGGCTTCGCGGGTGGCCGACTCGAACAGCTCGGGGATCTCTTCGATGGTGCGGGCCACCTTCATGCCGCGGCCGCCGCCGCCAAAGGCCGCCTTGATCGCGATCGGAACGCCGTATTCCTTGGCGAACGCCACCACCTCGTCGGCGTTTTTGACCGGGTCCGGGGTGCCTGGCACCAGCGGGGCCGTGGCGCGTGCGGCGATATGGCGCGCGGTCACCTTGTCGCCGAGGTCGCGGATCGACTGCGGGCTCGGGCCGATCCAGATCAGGCCTGCATCGATGACCGCCTGCGCGAAATCGGCGTTCTCCGAAAGGAATCCGTAGCCCGGGTGGATCGCGTTGGCGCCGGACTTCTCCGCGGCGTCAAGCAGCTTGGCGAAGTCCAGATAGGACTCCCCCGAGGTCTGGCCGCCGAGCGCGAAGGCCTCGTCGGCGAGCCGTACGTGAGGCGCGTCGGCGTCGGGTTCGGCGTAGACAGCCACGCTTGGAAGCCCGGCGTCCTTGGCCGCCCGGATCACCCGGACCGCGATCTCCCCACGGTTGGCGACGAGCACCTTGGAGATCTTCGAGCTGGCGTGACTGGGCACTGCGCCTCCTGATGGCATCTTTAAGAAACGTCTTTAAGAATGTATCCCCGGGCAGTTTAAGGGGCGAGGAGGTAGGGCTTACTACTCGCCCCGCAGTCGCCGCTTGATCCGCGCCAGCATGGCCGACATGCCGCGCAATCGCAGCGGACTGATCAGCGCGGCGAGGCCGAGGTCGGAGTAGAAGTCGTCGGGCACGGCGAGGATGTCCGCGGCCGGCTGCTTGTCGAGCCCTGCTGCCAGGATCGCGGCGAAACCACGCGTGGTCGGCGCCTCGGCGGGCGCAGTGAAATACAGCCGCACCTTGCCGCGGTCGGCGGCGTCGACATGCAGGAACAGCGGCGACTGGCATTCCGGCACCGGCTCCATCGCCGCCTGCTCCATATCGGCAGGAAGCGGTGGCAGCTCGTTGGCGAATTCCAGGAGCAGCTGCAGCTTGTCCTGGCCCTCGACCTCCTTGAAGTCGGACACCACCTCGGCCAGGGGCGCGGGCATCATGGGAAGCCGGGCTCCTCACCGACAGCGATGGGCACCCGTACCGTGTTGCCCCACTCGGTCCAGGACCCGTCGTAATTGCGGACGCCAGGCAGGCCGAGCAGGTGGGTCAACACGAACCAGGTGTGGCTGGACCGCTCACCGATACGGCAGTACACGACGGTCTTGTCGTCGGGAGACAGGAACCCGTAGAGCTCATCGAGTTCTGCGCGGCTGCGGAACCGCCCGTTGTCCTGGGCCGCCTTACCCCACGGAATGTGCCGCGCGGTGGGGATGTGGCCGCCGCGCAACGCGCCTTCCTCGGGGTAGTCCGGCATGTGGGTGCGCTCGCCGGTGTACTCCTGGGGCGAGCGCACGTCGATCAAAGGTTGCGCGCCAAGGATGCCCAGCACCTCGTCCTTGAACGCGCGGATCGGTGCGTCGTCGCGTTCGACGACGGGATAGCCGGTGGTCTGCTTGGACGGCACGTCGAGTGTGGTGTCGCGGCCGTCGGAGATCCACAGGTCGCGGCCGCCGTCGAGCAGTCGGACGTCGGGGTGGCCGAACAATGTGAACACCCACAGCGCGTAGGCCGCCCACCAGTTGCTCTTGTCGCCGTAGATCACCACGGTGTTGTCGCGGGAGATGCCCTTGCGGTTCATCAGTTCGGCGAACTGCTCGCCGTTGATGTAGTCGCGGACATGCGGATCGTTGAGGTCGGTGTGCCAGTCGATCTTCACCGCGCCCGGAATGTGGCCGGTGTCGTAGAGCAGCACGTCCTCGTCGGACTCGACGATGGCAAGCCCTGGCCGGCCCAGGTTCCCCGACAGCCAGTCGGCAGTGACCAGGCGCTCCGGATAGGCATACGACTGCAGGGCGGCATCGGGATCGGCAGGCAGCGGCACACCACGAGCCTACCCAGGCGGCATGCGAAACGGCACACGCCCATTGCCCCAAAAGTTGACGGCGACGTATCCTCAACGCTGGGCTGGTCACCGGCTGCGGGCCTCGAGGGCCAGGAGTGCACGGGGGTGGTACCGCGAGCGCCGCGACGACGTCCCCGCCAACGACCTGATGTGGCGGTCTTCCCGCCTCTGCTCGGCGTAACGAAAGTTACTCACAGCCTAGAACTCATCCCCAACTCGGTGTCCATCGCGGCGCTTGAGACCTTTTAGCACTGATGATTCCCGCATGTACGCTGCCGCACTGGCATTGCCGAAAGAACTTGGAGGCTTCGCAACGACTGCGCAGCTGCTGACGGTTATGACGAGACAGCAGTTGCGGGTGCAGGTTCAGAAGGGTGGTCTGGTTCGCGTCTGGTATGGCGTGTACGCCGCTGCCGATCCAGACCTCATTGGTCGGCTCGCGGCCCTTGATCTGTTCATGGGACAGCGCGTTGTCGCGTGTATGGGTACGGCTGCGGCCTTACATGGCTTCGATCTCGAGAACACCTGCGCCGTTCATCTGCTTGAGCCGGGCGTGAGAATGCGGCCCGCCGTCGGTTTGATGGTCCATCAACGTACGGGTGCTCCGCTGCAACGGGTTGCGGGCCGATTGGCGACGGCGCCCGCGTGGACCGCTGTGGAGGTAGCGCGACAACTGCGCCGACCGCGAGCTCTTGCCGCGTTGGACCCAGCGTTGCATTCGTTGCCTTGCACACGCGCCGAACTCGAAAGTGCGGTGCGCGAGCAGAAGGGCCGCCGCGGGATCGTTCAGGTGCGAGAGCTCGTCCAGTACGCAGACGGCCGCGCCGAGTCGGGGATGGAAAGCGAAGCGCGCCTGGTCATGATCGACTTTGGTCTGCCGCGGCCGGAGTTGCACTACGAGATCCACGGCCGGGAGATCCACGGCCGGCACGGAGAGCTGTGGCGTGTCGACTTTGCGTGGCCCGACCAACGGGTGGCCGCAGAGTACGACAGCATCGATTGGCACGTGGGTAAGGCCGAGATGCGCAGCGACAAGAAGCGATTCGCGTGCGTTCAGGAACTCGCTTGGACCGTCATCCCGATAGTCGTCGACGACGTTAGAAGGCAACCCCGGCGTCTGGCCGACCGCATCAACTACCACCTGTCGCGCGCACAGATTGCTAGCTGACCCCGCCGAGCAGACGCAGAAGGCCACTGCGGAGGCGCTATTTGTGGCCTTCTGCGTCTGCTCGCGCTTAGGCGGTGACCGGGTTGGCCGCCCAGAGTTCCGAAATGGACAGGCCCGCGTGCTCGAGCAGCCGCCGCGTCAGTGGCAGGCCGATGCCGATCACGGACGATGGGTCGCCGTCCACGCTTTCGATGAACCAGCCGCCAAGACCGTCGAGCGTGAAACCGCCGGCCACCGACGTCGGCTCGCCGCTCTCGACATACGCGCCCAGGTCAGCAGGCGACGGGACGCCGAAGGTGACCGTCGTGACGGTGGAGTCAGCGGCGCGGCAGGTAATCGTGTTGTCCCGCAACCGGATTACGCAATGCCCTGTGTACAACTGCCCGGACTTGCCTGCCATCTGCCGCCAGCCCTCGCGCGCAGCGTCCGCCGATACCGGCTTGCCCAATAGCTCGCCGTCGCGGTACAGCATCGAATCGCAGCCGATGATAACGCAATCGGCGGCGATGGCGGGGTCAAGGTCGTGCGCGACCGCATCGGCCTTGGCGGCGGCCAACGCCGTCGTCACATCGCCGGGCGTGGCGTCGGGATCAATCCCCGCGACGACGGCGTCCTCGTCCACACCGGACACGATGACGAGCGGATCGATTCCCGCCTGGCGCAACACCTTACGACGACCCGGTGAGGCCGACGCAAGCACCAACCGGGTCATTTCCGCATGTGCGTCCGCTCCTGCAGCGTCACCCGTTGCCAGCTGAAGGTGGTGTAGCGCAGCCGGTCCACCGGATGGCCCCACAGATTCTCCTCGGCCTCGCGCGGTTCGGCTGGAGCGCTCGACGCGCTGGCCAGCACGGCGATCACCGCCGCCAGCTCCTCCACGGTCGGCTCGCCCTTGACCACCTTGATGTGTGGGTCGTGGGCGTGCGGATCGATGGCCTGATCTTCTTGACTCACAGTGGAATGTTCCCGTGCTTCTTCGGCGGAATCTGGGTGATCTTGCGCTCCAGCAGCCGCAGCGCCGTGGCCACATAGCCACGGGTGTGCGACGGCGGGATCACCGCGTCGACATAACCGCGTTCGGCGGCGATGTACGGGTTGACGAGGGTGTCCTCGTAATCCTGCTGCAACTCCAGCCGCAGCGCGTCGACATCCTGGCCGTCCTTCGCTGCTTGGCCGAGCTGCTGGCGGTACACGAACCCGACCGCACCCGAGGCACCCATCACGGCGATCTGTGCCGTCGGCCATGCCACGTTCACGTCGGCGCCCATGTCCTTGGAGCCCATCACGCAGTAGGCGCCGCCGTAGGCCTTGCGGGTGATCACCGTGATCTTCGCGACGGTGGCCTCGCCGTAGGCGTACAACAGCTTCGCACCGCGCCGGATGATGCCGTTGTACTCCTGGTCGGTGCCTGGCAGGAAGCCCGGCACGTCCACAAGCATCACGATCGGGATGTTGAAGCAATCGCAGGTCCGCACGAACCGGGCGGCCTTCTCGGAGGCGTTGATGTCGAGGCAGCCGGCGAACTGTGTCGGCTGGTTGGCGACGATGCCCACCGGGCGGCCCTCGATGCGGCCGAAGCCGACGATGATGTTTGTGGCGTATCCGGCCTGCACCTCGAGGAACTCGTCGTCATCGAGGATGCGGGTGATGACCTCGTGCATGTCGTACGGCTGGTTCGGCGAGTCCGGGATCAGCGTGTCGAGCTCGATGTCCTCGTCGGTCAGGTTGTCCTCGATCGCACCCGCCGGCACCGGGGCGGGATAGCGCGGCGGATCGGCGTAGTTGTTGCTGGGCAGGTAAGACAGCAGTTCGCGGACGTAGTCGAAGGCGTCCTGCTCGCCGGAGGCGACGTAGTGCGCCGTGCCCGACTTGGCCATGTGGGTGTGGGCGCCGCCGAGTTCCTCCATCGTGACGTCCTCACCGGTGACGGTCTTGATCACGTCGGGGCCCGTGATGAACATCTGGCTGGTCTGATCGACCATGACGATGAAGTCGGTCAGCGCGGGAGAGTACACGTGCCCACCCGCGGCGGCGCCCATGATCAGCGAGATCTGCGGGATCACGCCGGAGGCCAGGATGTTGTTGCGGAAGATGCGGCTGTAGAGGCCGAGCGAGACGACGCCCTCTTGGATGCGGGCCCCCGCGCCGTCGTTGATGCCGATCAGCGGGCGTCCGGTCTTGATCGCCAGTTCCTGTACCTTGACGATCTTCTCGCCGTAGACCTCGCCGAGGCTGCCGCCGAAGACCGTCGCGTCCTGGCTGAAGATGCACACCTCGCGGCCGTCGATGGTGCCGTAGCCGGTCACCACACCGTCACCGAGCGGGCGCTTGTCGGCCAGGCCGAAGTTGGTGCTGCGGTGCCGGGCCAGCGCATCGAGCTCGACGAAGGAGTCGTCGTCCAGCAGCGCAAGGATGCGCTCCCGCGCGGTCAGCTTGCCTTTCGCGTGAGTCCTTTCGACCGCCGCCTCGCCGACCGGGTGCACGGTCTCCGCTGTCCGCTTGCGCAGATCGGCCAGCTTGCCGGCGGTGGTGTGGATGTCGGCTTCGTGCTCGGCAGCCGGTTCGGTAACGCTAGTCATGGGTCACGATGGTATCGACATCGTGGCCCAGCCAGCTGATCGGCCCCTTATGGCTATGTTTTCTCGCCACTTGCGTCATTTGTGATTGTATGCAAATGCGACGTTGCCAGCCAATGATGGCAAACACATTTTGATATGCAAGATTAGGCTGGATAGAGACTTCCTATGAGAGAGCCATCTATGGCAAACGCGCGTGAGGGAGCGTGGGAACCACATCCCCTATAGCTGCGGTACATGGAGTGTCAATTTTGGCAACGATGGTCGCCACTGCGCCTGCGCTGACCCGCGCACTGGCAAGACAGCTACGCCTCCGAGCACCGCCTGCCCAAGGTCCCGCTGGGTTCCGCACCGGAGAATCACGCCTTAAACTCCGCAGCCTTCCCGCGGTTTCCAGGAAATATAGGTCGGCAATTTCGCGAAACGCCGTACGGGCCAATAATGACGGGCCGTAAGATTTGCTCTGCCGTCAACCTTGCGAGTTGCTGGAGGGAACGGTTCGCCAAAATAGTGCGTAACTCGACCATAAAGACAATCGAACAATTGATAGCGGAACAGGAGCCTCCTCCATGATCGCAGTAGCGCAATCAACGGAAGGTCAGCATCCAGGACGGAAGCAGGTCGCACCGCGCTTGGCGGACACCCAGTCCGCCGGGGTCGCGCACTCGACGTCTGAATTTCACAGCCGTGAGGCGACCATCCCATTGCGTACGACACGATTCGCGCGATACATCGGCCGCGTCGGCGGTCTGGCATTCGCTTTGGGTATCGGGGTCGCGGTGGCCAACAGCCCCGGTGTTGCATGGGCAAGTCCGAACGAATCGGACGGCTCATCGAGGGATAAGAGCTCCGACGCAACGGGCGCGAATGGGACGACCAGCAGCAATCCTGCTCGGAGCGGTATCGCGAGCAGCTCCGATGCCACGTCAAATACCAAGACCAGCACAGAGTCGACCTCGACGACACAGGCGAATACGAGGGGCGCGACAACGTCGCAGTCCAGCGCCGCCGGGTTGTCGTCGGCTCCGTTCGCGGCCGCAGGTTCCCTAGATAAGCTCACATTCGGCGGTGTGAATTCAGCCACGGTGGTGATCAGTAGTTCAGGCCCGATCCTCGGCAGGAAGGACGCGGCGCAAGGACAGCGCTCTTCCACACCCGCGGCGGTGGCTGGGATCGTGCCGCCAGCGGAACCGCTGCAGGCGCAGGCACAGACCGGCGCAACGCCGGCTGGCCAGGTGGAACCCGCAGAGCAGTTCAAGCGGGGGAGATCGACCGCCGGTACACCGAACACTGTCGTAGCAGGAACACACAGCGCCGATTCCGCCAGTCTCAGCGCGATGCCGCGATTCGCGCCGGTAGTTGGCCCGCATATACCATCGGTGGCTCCAGCCGAGGACGCCCCCAGGATCAATGTGCCGACGAGCCAGACATCCGCTGCGCTGGCGGTAGGTGCCGTTACCGGATCCTCAACGGCTAGCGCGACGCAGCCGATCAGCGCACTCACCGCTTCGGCTAGCGCGACGCCCACGCCATTCGCAGCGCCTGCCGCTGTGAACGTGACCCTTACTGGCGCACTGGCCGTGGCCAGCGATCTTCTAGCGCCGTCCGGACCAAACACGCCAACCAACAGTCCACTGGGTTGGGTCATGGTTGCGGTGTCGCGTCGCCAGGTAGTTCCGTCAACTGGACTTAGTCAGGGCGCCAGCGCGCAACTGGCCGCCGCGCAGGTTGTCGGCGCGCAACCGGCCGCCACGCAGGTTGTCGGCGCGCAACCGGCCGCCGCGCAGGTTGTCGGCGCGCAACCGGCCGCCGCGCAGGTTGTCGGCGCGCAACTGGCCGCCGCGCAGGTTGTCGGCGCGCAACTGGCCGCCGCGCAGGTTGTCGGCGCGCAACTGGCCGCCGCGCAGGTTGTCGGCGCGCAACTGGCCGCCGCGCAGGTTGTCGGCGCGCCAACAGCCGCCAAGCCAGCTGTCAGCACCAGCTCCTCTGCCGTAGACAGCACGGCGGCGCTGCAAGCGATGTTCGATGCCCTCAAGCCCGGCGCCACGTTGTACATTCCGCCAGGCACGTATCAACACAGCGGAAATCTCTATATTCGCGTGCCCAACGTCACGATTTATGGAGACAACTCGACGTTCGTCGCCACCAATCCCAGCACGTCAGCGCTATACATTCAGGCTAACGGCGTGAAAGTCCAAGACTTGCTGCTGAGCGGGTCCGGCGGCTCCTTACCCCAAGGGGGTCCGTCTGCGGCCGGCCTTGTTATGGGCTACGACGGTGTCACCGTGAAACACGTGTCGATCATCGGTATGGCAGGACTCGGCATCTACATCCCGGGCGCAACGAATTTCGTGCTCGACACTGTATATGTCGCGAACACCGCGAGCGACGGAATCCAGATCAGCGCCGGCGCCAACCACGGCCAACTCAGCAATATTAGGGTGCAGAACACAGGGGACGACAGCATCGCCATCGTGTCCTACAGCACAGACAAGGCACCCGTTTCCAATATTGTGGTCAATTCGCCGGTGGTTATCAACTCGACGCAAACCCGCGGGATAGCCGTCGTCGGTGGACAGAACATCACTTTCAACAATATTTTCGTTCAGAACACCGCGTTGTCCGGCTTTTTCGTCGGCAGCCAGGTTTTCACCAACAACCAGGGTGCCGTCTTCTCGACCATGTCGGTCAGCGGCGTGACCGTGAACGGCGGCACGATTACCGGAGCCAACTTTGCCACCGGGCTTCCGCTCGGCGCAATCACGGTGTTGAACCAGAATCCGAACGCGACGGTGAGCAACGTGACAATCTCGGGTGTCAGCATCGTTAACCCGTACACTCCGGGTTTCAACATTGGTAACGGCACACTGGATGGCGGGGGCCCGGTCAGCAACATCGTGTACCGCAACATCGCCATTACGGAGAGTCCCGTACGGCAGATCATCTACAACACCGTCCCGGGAAGTTACACAGCAACTGGATTCACGATGAACGGAAAGCCAGTCGTCGTGACATAAGTCGACCCGGGGCCGACTCGTGGCCCGGAAGCGCGGCCGCTGGTGGTCGGGTGACGGTGGTGCATATCGGGATGACAGCTTCCCCGTCAGCACATCCTCGCCGGGAGACACTGCACCGTTCTGCAGGCCCCGGGTCGCACGGGCTGTGCATCGGAAGCACCGGAAGCCCCGCGTTAGTACTGCAGCCGTAGATCGGGATTGCTGATGCTGGCGTGTCTGCGCTGGTAGAAGCGGTGACCGCGGCATTGTTCGATGTTTGTGAAGACAACTGAAGTAGCCGCGGTCGCCGCGGCTCATAGCGTAGACCCCCGATCGGTGGCAGACGGAGTTCTCGGCGGTGATCGATCGGATCGCGCCGCGTTTCGCCCGCTACGAACCATTGCGGCAGGCCGCAGAACTCATGGCCGGGATGGTCTCGGGTCTGGACCGCAAGAATTGCTGGACCATCGCCGAGCACCGCGGCGCAGCCACCCCCGACGGGCTACAGCATCTGCTCGCGCGGGCCAGCTGGGACGCCGAGGCGGTCCGCGATGATCTGCGTGACTCTGTCGTCGATGCGCTCGGCGATCCCGGCGCGGTCCTGGTGGTCGACGAGACCGGCGAGTGAAGAAGGGCGTGCACAGTGTCGGGGTGCAACGCCAGTACGGCGGCACCGCGGGCCGGATCGAGAACTCCCAAGTCGCGGTGTATCTGACCTATGCGGCACCACGTGGACATGCGCTGATCGACCGTGCGCTGTACCTGCCGCGATCTTGGGCTGAGGACCCAACCCGCTGCACCGCCGCCGGAATCCCAGATGGGCAACGGGGTTTCGCGACCAAACCCACACTGGCCGCAACCCTGATCAGCCGTGCGGTCGAGGCGAGGATCCCCGCGGCGTGGGTGGCCGGCGACGAAGTCTATGGCGCTGACCCTCGGTTGCGCGCGGCCGTTCGCGGTCACGGACTTGGCTATGTGATGGCGATCGCGGCCAACCGGCGCGTGCCGACCCATGCCGGCGCGATCCGCGTCGATGCGTTACCCACACTGATACCAACTCACGCCTGGCAGAAGCACTCCGCTGGCGCTGGCGCTCACGGTCCACGCCTGTACTCCTGGGCATTGGCTTCGGCTGTTGACCGAAGACGACACCGACATCGGCGTTCACCATTTGCTGATCCGCCGCAACGACGCCACCGGCGAGCACGCTTACCTGCGCTGCTACAGCCCCCGCCCAGTGCCGCTAGGCACCCTGGTCGCCGTCGCCGGTCAGCGTTGGCGCATCGAAGAATCGTTCCAAGCCGCCAAAGGACTGGTCGGACTCGATCAACACCAAGTCCGCCGCTGGACTCTTGGCGCCGATGGACCACCCTGGCCATGCTCGCCCACGCCTTCCTGGCCGTAGCCACCGCGATCGAGCGCAGCACCACGCCCACCCCGTCAGGGCTGATTCCATTGACCGTCAATGAATTCCGTCGTCTGTTCGATGCATTACTGCTAGCCACCCACCGCACCCTGACAAGCCTGCTGGCCTGGTCACGATGGCGACGACGACACCAATACCGAGCACGCCTTTCCCATTACCGACGCCGCGAACATCAATGATCTCGATCTACGGCTGCAGTACTAAGCGCCGGAAGTCGTTCAAGACCGAGCGAGAAGCGCGCGTCTTCGAGGCTGCGATCGTAGCCAAGTCGGTATCGGGCGATGTGGTCGATCCGCGGGCCGGCGCCGATCTGCGGCTGCTGCAGAAGACCATGGGCCACGCATCGATCACCGTGACCGCGCACATCTACGCCGATCTCTATGACGACGAACTCGACGATGTGGCTTCGGCCTTGGACGCTCTCGATGACCGGCCGGTCCACGAGCGCTGAGGGCTTTGGCCCAATTTTGGCCCTATACAGCCCGTCCGAGAGTTCTAGTAGACGACCTCCGGGCCTGGAAATTGGCCCTTTATCTGCGGCTTTGTGTGGTGGTCCCGGCTGGTTTCGAACCAGCGACCTTCCGCGTGTGAGGCGGACGCTCTCCCGCTGAGCTACGAGACCGGAAGCCCGACCGAACAGGTCGAACGACGTCGAAGACTAGCACGCGAGGACTCCCAACCTGAATCCGCGAGGAGCCGACGGAGGGCACACGCTGCGGGTTATCGTCGCGCGTTGGTTCAGCGTGTTCGTGAGATTGCCCCGTTCACGGCCGTTCATGTACTTGCCGCCTGCGGTGGCGCGCCACAGCCACGCACTCCGGAAGCACGACGTCGATCACCGCGCAGGCCACGGCGTCAGAGCCGGCCGCATGACCCGACAAAGTGACCGGCCCGACGACGGGCGATCGCGAGGTGAACCCGCTCGCGGGCTTAGTCTCGCAGTCGGGAAATGTCAGCTGCATGATCGACGCGGACTTGGCCCGGTGCGACATCATCGACCGCGACTGGTCGCCGACCCGCTCGGCCCGCCGACTGCGAGTGGGATTACGGGCATCCGATCTCAGTGCGTCCGGCGAGTCGGCTCAATTGATGTGCGCCGGCGACACCGCCTTCGGCGCGGATGAGGTTCTGCCGTACGGCGAGTCGATCACTGCCGGGCTGCTGCGATGCGAGAGTGCCGAGTCGTGCATCACATGCCGCGATGTCCGGACTAGCGATGGCTTCTCGATTTCACGGCAGGCATATCAGCTGTTCTGACCTTGTCCGGAACGGCGCTGGGCGGCCTGCGGTCAGATTTGTGCGGCTACGCTTAAGTGGACTATCGTCGTCCTTCGCGACGGGCGACGATGTCGTTTCGTGGCGTGCGGATGTAGCGCAGTTGGTAGCGCATCACCTTGCCAAGGTGAGGGTCGCGGGTTCGAATCCCGTCATCCGCTCGAAGGTGCAGTGGCATCAACCCCAGCGGTGGAGTGGCCGAGTGGTGAGGCAACGGCCTGCAAAGCCGTGCACACGGGTTCGATTCCCGTCTCCACCTCCAAGTAGGCGCGATTAGCTCAGCGGGAGAGCGCTTCCCTGACACGGAAGAGGTCACTGGTTCAATCCCAGTATCGCGCAC
>JAOPVX010000377.1 GCA_025965975.1 Mycobacterium sp.
CCACCCGCATCGACGGTCACCGCGGTGTGCGCGGGCCAGAAGTTCAGCGGGCGCCAGCGCAGCTGCGTGGGCGTCATCCAGTAGAACTTGCCGGGAACCGGCGGCACCGAAGAGACGTGGACGGCGCCTTCGGCTGCACCGGAGTCATCGACGTGCCCGGGGAAGTTGAGGATGATCGGCTGGGCCACACCCACCGTCGAGCCGTTGGCAGGAACGAACCTCGGCGGCCCGAATGGCGCCGTGCCAGTGAACGGTGTCGGGTCCTGCCCCGCAGCGGGGCCCGCGACAACCCCTGGATCGCCGGGAGCCGGATCCGCCAGCGCGGGACCAGTACCCAGCACCAGCACCCAGCCCAATATCGAAGCCACTCCGGCTGCCTTCAGAGCGGCGAAGAGGCTTCCCCTCGTCCAGCCCGACATATACATCCCTCCAGTCACTTCGTCGAAACAGTCTCGCACAGCGCCCAGGCTGGCTATCGCTTCCGTCGCCCGGCGCCGCGATCTTGCGGCCGACGCGCTTGACGTGGGTGCTGCAGCTGCACGGGAACCGGCCGCGCCGGGAAAGCGGCGTTCCTAAAATCCGCCCAGTGTCGGTCAGAGTCGACTGGGGGCACATTAGCCGCGGCGGCATCCGTGTAGGCAGACGCGCTATTCGCGCGCTTAGGCACTCCCAGCCGCAGGTACGGGCGCAATCTATAGGGCCAAAATAGGGCCAAACTTTCAGACCAGGTGCTCTTAGGGGTCCAAACCGTCGCAGGTCGGTGATGACGTTGCCTGATCTCGCGCGTGGACTTATTGCTGACTCATCTAGGCAACATGGCGGAAACGTCGCGCATTTAGCTTTGCTGTCTACGCCGATTCGACTTTGGAGACGTCTGACATGGCCCGAGAGCATCTTGCAGGAGGTTCGTGTGATGACGGCGGTGTCGGGGCTGACTAAGACGCACTGCCCGTATTGTTCGCTGCAGTGTGGGATCACACTCGACGCCACCACTGCGCCTGTGATTTTGGCGCCGCAGGTTGATTTTCCGACCAACCTGGGCGGGCTGTGCGCGAAGGGTTGGACCGCGGCCGAGTTGTTGGGTCATCCGCAGCGTTTGACTGCGCCGCTGGTGCGTGACTCGCGCACTGAACCGCTGCGGCCGACGGATTGGGACGATGCGTTGGACCGCCTCGTCGAGGCATTCAACCGGTCGCGGGGGGCTTACGGGCCTGACAGTGTCGGCTGTTTCGGCGGTGGCGGTTTGACGAACGAGAAGGCGTATCAGTTCGGCAAGTTCGCGCGGGTGGCGTTGGGTACATCGTCGATCGACTACAACGGCAGGTTCTGTATGTCCTCGGCCGCCAACGCGGCCACCCGCGCCTTCGGTATTGACCGCGGGATGCCGTTCCCGCTCGCTGATCTCGCCGAGGCCGACGCGGTGCTGCTGGTGGGATCGAATCCGGCGGACACGATGCCGCCGGCGATGCAGTTTCTCGACACCGGCCGCTCCCGTGGCGCCCGCCACATCGTGATCGACCCGCGGACGACCACGACGGCGCGCAGCGCTGCGCTACACCTGCAGCCCGTCCCGGGTACCGACCTGGCCCTGGCCAACGGCATGTTGCACATCGCGATCCGTGAAAAGTTGATCGACGAGGACTACATCGTCGAGCGCACCACCGGTTTCGATGCGGTGCGCCGTGCGGTGCGGCTGTACTGGCCGGATCGGGTCGAGCGCATCACCGGCGTGCCCGAGAAGGATCTTTACGATTCGGTGCGAATACTGGCCAATGCCGAACACGCGATCATTCTCACCGCACGCGGCGCCGAGCAGCACCGGTCCGGCTCGGACACAGTCATCGCATTCATCAATCTCGCTTTGGCCCTTGGGCTTCCGGGGCGTCCCTATTGCGGCTACGGCACGGTGACGGGACAGGGCAACGGGCAGGGCGGTCGCGAACATGGGCTGAAGGCCGATCAGCTGCCCGGTTACCGGCGCCTGGATGACCCGGTCGCGCGCGCCCACGTCGCTCAGGTTTGGGGCATCGATGCCGACGACCTGCCCCAGCCGGGTCTGTCCGCCTACGAGATGCTCGACCGATTAGGCGCCGACGGCGGGGTACGGGTCCTGTGGGTGATCGCGTCCAACATTGTCGTGTCCGCACCACGCTCAGCGCATATCACGGAGCGGATCCGGGCGCTGGATTTCCTTGCAGTGTCAGACATTTTCCTGTCGGAGACCGCTGAGATGGCCGATGTGGTGTTGCCGACCACCCAGTGGGCCGAGGAGGCCGGCACCATGACCAACCTCGAGGGCCGGGTCATCCTGCGCGAGGCCGCCGTTGCACCGCCGGCGGGGGTACGTACCGACCTGCAGGTGATGGCCGCACTCGCCGAACGGCTGGGTAGGACAGGGTTTTCCGATGTTCCCGAAGAGGTCTTCGACGAGCTGCGCCGCGCCAGCGCGGGCGGCAAGGCCGACTATTCGGGGATCAGTTATCCGCGCATCAAAGCTGAGCAGGGTGTGTTCTGGCCCTGCCCATCCCCGTTACATGCCGGCACGCCACGGTTGTTCACCGAGGATTTCCCAACCAGGGATCGGCGCGCCCAGTTCCATCCGGTTGAACAGATCGGGGCGGCTGAGCTGCCCGACGCCGAGTTCCCGTACTACCTGACGACGGGCCGGTTGCTGCGCCAGTACCAGTCCGGTACGCAGACCCGCCGGGTGGCCTCGCTGGCCGAGGCGGAACCCGAAGCGGTGGTCGAGATGCACGACACGGTGGCCCGCCGCATCGACGTGAAGGCCGGTGAGCTGGTGCGGCTGCGGACCCGGCGGGGCAGTGCGGTGATGGCGGCCCGCATCGTGTCCGGCATCCGGTCGGACACCGTCTTCGCGCCATTCCATTGGGGCGGCGAGGGCAACGTCAACCTGCTCACCAACCCAGCTCTGGATCCGTATTCGCGGATGCCGGAGTTCAAGGTCTGTGCGGTCGCCCTCGACCGCGCCGACATCACCACCCCCGACCCGGAAGGCGAGGCAGACGATGAATGACAGCAGCACTCCACGATTCCTGCAGGGCCCCTTCGAATTTGAAGGGAAGGGCCTGGACAGTCCGTTCCTGTTGGACAGCTCGCTGAGTTACGTGGTTCCGCCCGGCTCAACGACGCAGCCGGTGTATTTCCGCGGCGGCAACAGCACCACCGAGCTGATCTGCCTGGTCCTGGTCCGCGACGGCAACCCGATGCGGTACTTCCCGATCGCCGCCAAGGGCGCCACGCATGTGTCGCTGCGGGTGGTGGAGGATCTGCTCGCCGACACTGTCCTCGAACTCTTCATCGCTGCCCCCGCCGGGGTGAGCGGCACCGTGATCGTCGACCTCGGTCTGGTCGAAATCTAAGCGCTGCGACGCAACGCTGCGATGAACGAAAGGACATCCGCGATGACCACCCTGCTGGAAACCTCACCCACCGACGGCAGCAGCCAGCCGACCACGAAGGCGCAGCTGGTGGTGATCGGCAATGGTATGGCCGGTGTGCGCGCGGTCGAGGAGATCCTGAGCCGCAACGGCGCAGACCTGTTCGATATCACCGTCTTCGGTGACGAACCGTACGGCAACTACAACCGCATCCTGCTCTCCAATGTGCTGGCCGGCTCGGACGACACCGCCGAGATCTACCTCAATCCGATCGACTGGTACACCGACAACGACGTCGACTTGCGCGCCGGTGTGCGGGTCGTACGGGTCGACCGCTTCGCCCGCGTTGTGCAGGCCAACGACGGCACCGCGATGCGCTATGACCGGCTGATCATCGCTACTGGCAGCCGTTCCTTCTTCCCGCCCATGGACGGTATGTGGGCCGACGACAAGACGCTGACGTCGGGGGTGTTCGGGTTCCGCAGCCTCGATGACTGCGCCGCGATGATCGACTACGCGGCCGGCAAGAACAAGGCCGTGGTCATTGGCGGTGGTCTGCTCGGCTTAGAAGCCGCGCGCGGGCTACAGAACAGGGGCTTGACGGTCGAGGTCGTGCACGCCACCGCGACACTGATGAACGCCCAACTCGATGATGCCGCCGGTGCGATCCTGCGCCGGTCGGTGGAGAACATCGGCATCTCCGTGCATACCGAGAAGAGGACGACGAGGGTCCTCAGCGATGGCGGAGCGATCACCGGGATCGTTTTCTCCGACGGCACCGAGGTCGACTGCGACATGCTCGTCGTGTCCGCCGGCATCCGGCCCAACGTCGGACTGGCGCAGCGCGCCGGCCTCACGGTGGAGCGCGCCATCGTCGTCGACGACCACATGCGTTCGATCGACGACGACGACATCTACGTCGTCGGCGAATGCGCCCAACACCGCGGCCAGGTCTACGGGCTGGTCGCACCGCTGTGGGAACAGGCCGCCGTGCTGGCCGATCACCTCACCGGAACCGACCACCGCGCCGCCTACCACGGTTCGAGGATGGCAACAAAACTCAAGGTCGCCGGCGTCGACGTCGCCGCGATGGGACTCAAGCACCCCGAACACGAAGACGACGAATTCGTCCAGTTCTCCGAACCCAAACACGGCATCTACAAAACCATCGTGGTCCGCGACGGCAAACTTGTCGGCGCCACCCTGGTCGGCGATGTCAGCAAGGTCGCGTTTCTGATGCAGGCCTTCGACCGCGGACTGCCGCTGCCCGAGGAGCGCATTTCGCTGATGTTCGACATCGGCACGCCCCCAGCCGAAGTCGGGGCCGCCGAACTGTCCAACGACGCGCAAGTGTGCAACTGCAACGGCGTCAGCAAAGCGGCACTGGTGGCATGCGTACACGGCGGCGAGAAATCGGTGGCCGGCGTCATGGCCGCGACACGCGCCGGGAAAGGCTGCGGCTCGTGCAAGGGTTTGGTGGCCCAGATCGTCGACTGGGCCGCCGGCGGCGCCGTTGAGGACGATCCCGCGGCGAACTGGTATGTCCCCGGAATCCCTTACGACAAGCCGGAATTGATGCGTCTGATCCGCGACCTCGAATTGCACTCGGTGTCCTCGGTGTTCGCCGCGCTGGCACCTGACGGGCGCGAGGACGCTGCCTCGAAGATGGGATTGGCGTCGCTGCTGCAGATGATGTGGGCCGACGAATACGTCGACGAACGCGACGCCCGGTTCGTCAACGACCGGGTCCATGCCAACATCCAACGCGACGGAACGTTCTCGGTGGTGCCGCAGATGAAAGGCGGGGTGACGAGTTCGGCGCAGCTGCGCACGATCGCCGACGTCGCCGACAAGTACGCGGTGCCGCTGATCAAGCTGACCGGAGGCCAGCGCATCGACCTACTCGGGATTCGCAAAGAGGACCTCCCCGCGGTGTGGGCCGACCTGGACATGCCGTCGGGGTTCGCGTACGGCAAAAGCTTCCGCACGGTGAAAACCTGTGTCGGCTCGGACTTCTGCCGGTTCGGTGTCGGGGATTCCACCGCGCTCGGCATTGCGATCGAGGACCGGTTCCAGGGCATCGCCGGACCCGGGAAGATGAAGCTCGCCGTCACCGGATGCCCCCGCAACTGCGCCGAGGCGCTGTGCAAGGACCTCGGTGTGGTGGCCGTCGATGGGGGACGCTGGGAGATCTACGTAGGAGGCGCCGCGGGCGCGCACGTCCGCAAGGGCGATCTGCTCGCCACCGTCGACAATCCCGACGAAGTGATCCGGTTGACCGGGCGGTTCCTGCAGTACTACCGGGAAAACGCCAACTGGCTCGAACGCACCTACGCCTGGGTGCCGCGGTTCGGCATCGAGAAGATCCGGGCCGTCGTCGTCGAGGACAGCGACGGGATCGGTGAGCGATTAGACACCGACATGCAGAAAGCGGTCGACGCCTACCGTGACCCGTGGAAGGACGGCGCAGAACCGGTCACCCCGGGTCAGTTCCGTACCTCGCTGCCGCTGACTGTGCTACCGCAGGTACCGGTCCGATGACCGCGCAAGTGATCGGCACCCTCGAGGAAATCCCGATCGGGGAGGGCCGAGCGTTCGCCGTCGACGGCACCCAGGTCGCCGTGTACCGCCTGCGCGACGGGTCGCTGCGGGCGCTGGCCGCGGTCTGCCCGCACAAGGGCGGGCCCCTGGCCGACGGCCTGATGGATGGGCGTGTGGTGGTGTGCCCGCTGCACGGACACACCTACGACCTGAGCACCGGCATCGAACTCGGCGGTGGTGAGGCGGTATGCGCCTACACCGCGACCGTCGCCGATGACGGAACGATCCTCATCGAAACCCGCCCCGCCTTGTGGGCTGACACGCGGCGGTAACACCGCGGACATAGCGTCACGTGGAGTTCATCGCGGACAACGCCTTCGCAATGCCGCCTTCCTACGGTTGAGATCTTCGACCACCACGGGAGGTCGCGATGACCGCGAGCGAAACGATTCCGAAGACCCGAGCGCGTGCCCATCACATCACCGATTGGGACGCCGAAGACGTCCCCGCGTGGCTGGCCGGGGGAAACAAGATCGCCCGACGCAACCTCATCTGGTCTGTGCTGGCCGAGCACATCGGCTTCTCGGTGTGGTCCATCTGGTCGGTCATGGTGCTGTTCATGCCGGCGAACGTGTATCACGTCGACGCCGCCGGGAAGTTCTTCCTCGTCGCGATGCCGACCCTGGTCGGCGCGGTGCTTCGGCTGCCCTACACCACCGCGGTGGCCCGATTCGGGGGGCGCAACTGGACCATCTTCAGCGCGCTGGTGCTGCTGGTGCCGCTGCTGCTGACCCTGTACTTCATGGCCCACCCCGGCACCTCGTATACGACGTTCATGATCGTGGCCGCCGTCGCCGGGTTCGGCGGCGGAAACTTCGCGTCGTCGATGACGAATATCAACGCCTTCTACCCGCAACGGCTCAAAGGGTGGGCGCTGGGCCTCAACGCCGGCGGCGGCAACATCGGCGTGCCGGTCATCCAGCTCGTCGGTCTGCTGGTGATCGCCACCCTGGGCAACCGCTCCCCGCAGGTGGTGTGCGCGGTGTATCTGGTCCTCGTCGGGGCGGCAGCGCTGGGCGCCGCGCTGTTCATGGACAACCTCGACAACCAGAAGTCCAACGCCCGCTCGATGCTCGATGTCCTGAAATTTCCTGACTCCTGGGCGATTTCGTTCCTCTATATCGGCACCTTCGGTTCGTTCATCGGCTACAGCTTCGCCTTCGGCCAGATCCTGCAGATCAACTTTCTCGCCACGCCCGGCACCACCGCGGCCGCAGCCTCACTGCACGCCGCGCAGATCGCGTTCATCGGCCCGCTGCTGGGGTCGTTGTCACGGCCCGTCGGCGGCTGGCTGGCCGACCGGCTCGGCGGCGGCAGGATCACCCTCTACGCGTTCGTGGCGATGGCGCTGGCGGCCGGGGTGCTCGTCATCGCCGGCACCCGCGACGACGCCACGAAGGGTGCGGTCAGCGGCGGCATCATGACCGCCTACGTCGTCGGCTTCGTGGCGCTGTTCATCATTTCCGGGATCGGCAACGGCTCGGTGTACAAGATGATCCCGGCCATCTTCGCCGGCAAATCGCTGCACCTGCCGGAGAAGACGTCAGTCGAGGCCGCGGCGTGGGCACGCTCCATGTCCGGCGCGCTGATCGGCATCGCCGGCGCGATCGGAGCACTCGGCGGCGTGGGCATCAACCTGGTGCTGCGAGCCTCCTACGCCGGTGACGCCAAATCCGCGACGATGGCGTTCTGGGTGTTCCTCGGCTTCTACCTGGTGTGCGTTGCCCTGACGTGGTTCGTCTACGTACGGCCCGCCACCCACGGCCGCCCGGACAGCGCAACGATCACCCAGCCCCCAGCCGTCGCACACATGACCCCGGTTAAGAGCCAAACCGACAGCCGACCCGAACAAGGATCATCGGTGCCGCTTGACGACATCGATCCCCACCCGCGACGCAGCACCGAAAAGTCAGTGCCCTAAAAGCTTTCGGCGCTCACCCAACGTGTCCTCGACAACCCCCGCAATCACCGCAAAGCCGCTGACACGGATCAGCGGCGCATCGCCGTCGACGTCGCGCTGGGTTGACGCGTCGGTCGGGCCTGCCGTGGCGGTGTGGATGCGCTCGACCCGACTGGTCATCGTCATGATGGTGGCGTTCGCGGCGGCCCTCGCTCGTTGTCCTCGACGTCATACTCGCGCCGCTACCCCGCCTTCAGCCGCGACAGCTGCGCAAAGCTGCAAAACTCGCTGCGCCGTGGCAACGGGGTCCAGATTCAGCCGTGGCGAGGCCGCCGTGAATCCGGTGGACAGGCGTCGAGTCAGGGACTTGGGCATGCAACCGCGATGACAGAAATCTGGAGCTCAGCGCAGCTGTGAGCTGGTCGATCTCCGCGAGTTCAGTTTCCTTCACACGAATGATCCGCTGCGAACGCCCCACTTTGAGCGCACCTTCGTTTGTCTCGTGCACCGCCAGTGAGGCGTAATCGTGGGGCGGAGTTCAGCGTCGGACAGTTCGGTGTGGCGGGTTAGCGGCAGTGCGAGCCGTTGCAGTTCTTGGCGTAGGTCGGGGGTGAGATCGGTGAGCAGCTCACCGATGATTTGAGTGTCGATGGTTCGTAGGCGATTAAGGCTTGCGG
>JAOPVX010000391.1 GCA_025965975.1 Mycobacterium sp.
CAACCTCGGCGCGCTGGACTACGAGATCTGGGACGACGGCTGGACCGTCGCCACCAAGGACAAGAAGTGGACCGCGCAGTTCGAGCACACGCTGGTGGTCACCGACGACGGCGCCGAGATCCTGACCGCGATGAGCCACTCGGGCGAAGAGCATCAAGCCGCGATGAGCCACTCGGGCGAAGAGCATCAAGCGCTGCCGTGAGGCGGACCGCGAACGTGCATCCACCGCTTGACACCGCCGGCCAGATGTTCGCACTGGGCGCACGTTCGGCGCGTTCATGAGCGGTGCGCTGCTGGTCGCCGGTACCACGTCAGATGCAGGGAAGTCGATGGTCGTCGCCGGCCTGTGCCGGCTGTTGGCCCGCAAGGGCATCCGCGTCGCGCCGTTCAAGGCGCAGAACATGTCCAACAACTCGGCGGTCACCACCGAAGGCGGGGAGATCGGCCGCGCGCAGGCCATGCAGGCCCGCGCCGCGGGGCTGGCGCCAAGCGTCCGGTTCAACCCCATCCTGCTCAAGCCCGGCAGCGACCGCACCTCACAGCTGGTGCTGCGCGGTCGGGTCGTCGACACCGTGAAGGCCGCCGACTACATCACCCACCGTGACCGGCTCGCCGCCGTCGTGACCGACGAATTGCAGTCACTGCGAAGCGAATTCGACGCAGTGATCTGTGAAGGTGCAGGATCACCCGCCGAGATCAACCTGCGTGCAACCGATCTGGCGAACATGGGGCTGGCCCGTGCGGCAAACCTGCCCGTCATCCTCGTCGGCGACATCGACCGCGGCGGGCTGCTGGCCCACCTCTACGGGACGGTCGCGGTGCTCGAGCCCGACGACCAACGACTCATCTCCGGGTTTGTGGTCAACAAGTTCCGCGGTGATCCCGCCCTGCTCGCACCCGGCCTCGATCAGCTGCGCGAGCTGACCGGAAGGCCCACCTACGGCGTCATTCCCTACACCGACGGGCTGTGGCTCGACACCGAGGACTCGGTGTCGGTGCTAGCGCACCGCGTCGTCGGGGACCCGCAGCCACCGCGAGGCCCCCAATGGCTGCGGGTGGCCGCCATCCGGTTGCCGCGCATCTCGAACTCCACCGACGTCGAGGCGCTGGCCTGCGAGCCCGGCGTGCTGGTGCGCTGGGTGACCGATCCCGCCGACCTCGCCGACGCCGACGCGGTGGTCATCCCCGGCAGCAAGGCGACCGTGCCCGACCTGGCCTGGCTGCGCGAACGTGGCCTGGCCGACGGCATCACCGCGCACGCCAGGCAGGGCAAACCGATGCTGGGCATCTGCGGCGGCTTCCAGATGCTCTGCAGGCGCATCGACGACCCGGTGGAATCCATGGCGGGCCTCGTCGACGGCCTCGGCCTGCTCGACGCCGACATCGCGTTCGCGCCGGAGAAAACGGTGCGGGCCACCGGAGCCGCTTTGGCGGCGACATCAGATCAAGCGACTCCGCTGCACGGCTACGAGATCCACCATGGCCAGGTTGCGCGCAGCGCCGAGGATGACTGGCTCGGTGTCGGGATACGGCGCGGCCACGTGTACGGCACGCACTGGCATGGGCTTCTCGACAACGACGAGCTGCGCCGGCGGTGGCTCACCGACGCCGCCGCAGCGGTCGGGAGATCCGGGTTCGTCGTCGCCGATGACGTCGACGTGGCGGGGCGCCGCGACGCTCAACTCGATCTGATGGCCGACCTGTTGACCGCGCATCTCGACATCGACGCAGTGGTCGGGCTGCTCGAGCACGGCCCGCCGAAACGGCCAACGCTCGCCACCGCGCTAGCCTGAAACCCATGATCCGGTGGCGCTGCCAAGCAGCTGTGCTTGCGCTGCTTCTGGTCGCGCTGACCGGCTGCGCGCACGCGATCTCCGGCACCGCGACCTGGCCGGGCGCCAGGCTGGACAAGGTGGTGCTCACCGCAGCCGACTTCCCGCCGGGCGTGCAGTACGACCGCATCACCCCCACGCCCGGCCGGCGCGGCGGCGGTCCGCCTGCCATGCTGTCCAGCCCGGAAGGCTGCTCGGACGGGCTCACCCGCGCCATCACCGACTCCGCCGAGCGCGGCCCCGGCAGCGCAGGGGAGTACCTCGTGAGCTACGACGGCGCGCGGATCGTGATGACGGTGTTGACGTCGCCACTGGATCTCGCCCGGCTGGCCGCCACAGCCGACCGCTGTGCGCATTTCCAGACGTTCTTCGACCCGTCGGCGCCCGGCATCCCGATGACCACCATACGGCTGCAGCCACCGCGGCCCGACGCACTGGCGTACCAGCAGACCATGCGGCTGAACAACGTCGACAGCAGTGCCTACTTCGCTTTCGCGAACATCGGCAGGATGGGGGTGTTCGGCATCGCGTTCCCGACCCCGAATCCGTCCATCGCCGTCAAAGCCGCGCTGCCGCAGACGTTTCTGGATATCGTGGTCAAGCAGGCCGACCGAGCTCAGTCGCGCTGACGAAGGCGGTAGACCGGGAAAATCCCCCCGCCAACATGGCCTGTCACTGTAGCGTGGCCAAATGCCGTCCACCATGGTCACCGTCGACGGCTTTCCCGTGCCGGTCGACGTGACGGGCCCGGACAAGGGATCCGTCGTGGTGGTGCTCGGCGCGACGCATCACGCGCCGTCCGCGTACGACGCGGTCTGTCAGCGGCTGCACACCGCGTCGCTGCGAACCATCGTGATCGGCCCCGATCCGCGACTGACCGCCAAATCGGTGGTCGGCATCCTCGACGCGCTCGACGTGCGCTGGGCATTGCTGGTCGGTGACCGCATCGGCGGCGAACTAGCGTGGGAGCTGGCCGCCACGCGGCTGGACCGGTTCATCGGGCTGGTGGTGATCGACCGCGGCCATCCGCGCGTCGCCGACCTCACCGGGGTGATCCGCGACGCGCACTGCCCGCCAGTGGAGATGAACACCACTGCGCTGGTCAGCACGCCGGCCGCGCGGGCGGTCGCCAAGGCCAGCCAGCGCTACGTGTACGGCGACTTCCGGCTGGTCGATCTGCTCGGCCGGCGCAACGCACAGGAGTCCACCGCGCAGCTGGCCGCGGAGATCGTGTTGCGCACCAGCAACTGGTAGCCGCTAGCGCGGCGGCTCCGGGTTGGATGCTGGGCGCCCCGCCTTCGAGCACGCGCTCAGCCAGACACCTCGGAAGGGGTCCACGCCTGCGGCAGGCCGGGACTTCCCGGGAACAGGAAGTCAACGAAAGCGTGTGCGGTGGGCTGTGGCTCGTGGTTGGCGAGGCCCGGGCGCTCGTTGGCCTCGATGAACACGTAGTCGGTCCCGGCGACATCCGTAACGAGAAGGTCGATGCCCGTCACCGGGATGCCGATCGCGGCGGCCGCCGTAACGGCCACCGAGCACAACTCGGGGTTCACCTCGGCGGTGACGTCATGGATCGTGCCGCCCTGATGCAGGTTCGCAGTCCGACGAACCCGGAGGCGCACACCTTCCGGCAGCGTGTCGTCGAATGACCAGCCGGCGTCGGCGACGGTGGCTTCGGTGACGTCATCGACGGGAATCCGCGATTCACCGCCGGTCGCTGCCGCGCGGCGCCGGCTCTGGGCGTCGATCAGCTCGCGCACGGTGTGATGCCCGGTGCCGACCACTTCCGCGGGCTTTCGCAGCGCGGCGGCCACCACCTTGTCATCGATCACGACCAGCCGCAGATCATCGCCAGCCGCACGCTGTTCGATCAGCACCTCGGGATGTTGTTCACGCGCGCGGGCCAGCGCCGCGTCTAGCTCCGCAGGATTGTCGACGCCGACCGTGATGCCCTTGCCCTGCTCGCCGCGGGTCGGCTTGACCACCACGTCGCCCACCTCGTCGAGGAACGCGTAGTCCTGGTCGTCGAAGGTGGCCAGCCGCCCTCTTGGGATGGCGATTCCGGCCTCGGCGACGATGCGGCGGGTCAAGCGTTTGTCGTCGCATCGGCTCATCGCCACCGCGGATGTGTACTCCGACAAGGACTCTCGGGTGACAACGCTGCGCCCGCCGTGTGACAGCCGCATCTCGCCCGACTCGGCGTCGAGCACCTCCACCCAGATGCCGCGGCGCATGGCTTCGTCGGCGATGATGCGGGCGTACGGATTGAGGTCGTCGACCGTCTCCGGCGGGTGGGTGAACAGCGGTTCGTTGATCGCGTTCTTGCGTTTCACCGCCATCACCGGCACGCGGGCGAACCCGAGCTTTTCGTACAGCGCGATTGCGGCGGCATTGTCGTGGGCCACGGACAAATCCATGTAGGCCCTGCCGCGGTCCCGGTAGATCGTGGCGAGCGCGCGTGTCAACGCCGCGCCGACGCCGGGCATGCTCGACGCCGGGTCAACGGCCAGGGTCCACAGGCTCGAGCCGTCCTCCGGGTCGGAGAACAACAGCTCGTGGTCCACGCCAGTCACGGTGCCAACGACGGTGCTGTCGTCGTCGCGGACCGCGACCAGGTAGTCGACCGGCTCGCGGTGAAGATGGTTGTCCCAGATGACGTCGACAGGGGCCGACACCATCCCGCAGCGCACGTAAACCCGGTTCATCGCGTCGGCGTCGCCTTGGCTTTGCAGCGTGCGCACCGTGAAGCCGGTCGGCGAGGGGTCCGGCTCGTCGTCGGCGAACCTCAACCGGTAGGTGTGGCTGGGGTCGATGAACAGCTCGGCAGGTGCCCGCGCGACAAGAACGTGGGGCTCGCGGGCGTAGATGCAGATGTCGCGTCGGCCAGGCCCCTCTTGCCGCAGCACCTCGGCCAGCTTCTCCGGATCGGCGAAGGTCTGCCCGAAAATGAGGCGCCCCCAACCCATTTCGAGGACCACGTCGTCGGCCATGGCGTCGACCATGTGCTGCGGCGACGCGTCGTGCAGGCTCAGCGTGATGCCCTCGGGATGATCCTCGTCGGGATGGACGGGTTTGGACGTCGCCGGCCGACCGGCTCCGGTCGTCATGCGGCGGCCCCGGTGATGCCGTGGCGCTGCAACCACAGTTCCAGCAGGGCGATCTGCCAGAGCTCGTTGCCGCGCAGCGGGGTGAGCCGACCATTGGGATCGGCGAGCAGCCGGTCGACGGCCTCCGGCCGGAACAGGCCGCGCTCCTTGGCGGCAGGCGCATACAGCGCGTCACGGACGAGGTCCAGGTACGGACCTTCCAGATGGGTCAGCGCAGGCACCGGGAAGTAGCCCTTTGGGCGGTCGATGACGTCAGCGGGGATCACCCGGCGCGCGGCCTCCTTGAGCACGCCCTTGCCCTGATGCGCGGTCTTGAGCTCGGGCGGACAGGTGGCGGCCAGCTCGACCAGCTCGTGGTCGAGGAACGGCACCCGGCCCTCAAGGCCCCACGCCATCGTCATGTTGTCGACGCGCTTGACCGGATCGTCGACCAGCATCACGGTCGCGTCGAGCCGCAGCGCGCGGTCGACGCCCGTCGCGGCGCCCGCGCGGGCGAAGTGGTCGGTGACGAACCGTCCGCTGGGATCGCCGTCGGAGCCGTCTGGTCGGCGACCCGTCGCCTCGGAGCCGTCTGGTCGGCGACCCTTCGCCTCGGAGCCGTCTGGTCGGCGACCCTTCGCCTCGGCGAGATAGGAGGGCGTGACGAGCGCAGCGACGCCCGCGCTGTCCCGGTCGAAGAACGCCGTGCGATAGCTGGCCACCGAGCCCTCGACGGTGGCGGCGTCGGGCTTACCCATCGGCGGATACCAGTGGTATCCCGCGAATACCTCGTCGGCGCCCTGCCCAGACTGCACGACCTTGACGTGCTTGGCCACTTCCTGGCTGAGCAGGTAGAAGGCAACGCAATCATGGCTGACCATCGGCTCGCTCATGGCGCCGATCGCGCCGTCGAGCGCCGGCAGCATCCGGTCGGTGCCGATGCGGATCTGGTGGTGGTCGGTGGCGAAGCGCTCGGCGACGATGTCGGAGTAATGAAATTCGTCGCCCTTGACACCGCCCACCGACTCGAAGCCGATCGAGAAGGTTGACATGCCGGTCTGGCCGGCCTCGGCGAGCAGGCCGACGATGAGGCTGGAGTCGACGCCACCCGACAGCAGGCATCCGACGGGCACGTCGGCCACCAGGCGGCGCTGGACCGCGAGGCGCAGCGACGCGAGAACCGCATCCTCCCAATCACGTTCGGACCAGTCGGCCCGCTCCTCGCGTCGGGTGAAATCGGGTTCCCAATAGGTTCTTGTCGTCTTGCGCCCATCGGGTTCGATCGCAACCAACGACGCAGGCGGCACCTTGGATACTCCGCGCAGGATCGTGTGCGGTGGCGGCACGACGGAGTGGAAGGACAGGTAGTGATGCAGGGCGACGGGGTCGATGCGAGTGTCGACGCCGCCCCCGGCGAGCAGTGCCGGCAGTGACGACGCGAACCGGATCCGGTGCGCGTCCTCGGTCAGGTACAGCGGCTTGATGCCCAACCGGTCGCGGCCCAGCAGCACCCGGCCGCTGTCCCGTTCGACGATCGCGAACGCGAACATGCCCTTGAGGCGGTCGACGAAGCGGTCGCCCCAGTGATGGTAGGCCTTGAGCAGGACCTCGGTGTCGCTGTGCGAGAAGAACCGGTACCCGTGGCTCCTCAGCTCGCCGCGCAGATCCTGGTAGTTGTAGATGCAGCCGTTCCAGCAGACGGCCAGCCCCAGCTGCGAATCGACCATCGGCTGCGCGCCGGCCTCGGACAGGTCGATGATCTTCAGGCGCCGGTGGCCGAGCGCGACCCGACCCTGCGACCACACCCCCGCCGCGTCGGGACCGCGAGGTGCCATCGCCTCCGCCATGGCCGACACAGCCCCTATGTCAGGTGTCTGGCCGTCGAGACGCACTTCGCCGGTGGCTCCACACATCGGGTTCGACCCTACCGGGTCAGCCCTCGCCCGTCGTGGGGGTGTGCAGCGGCTGAAGAGGCGGTCGAAGAGGTTAAGAAACGCCCTCCAACGCTTCGCCCGTTTCGTCGACCTGCTTGATCGGCCCGGTGAACCACTTCTTCACCGACAGGTGCCAGTAGATGTAGAGCAGGATCAGCACGCCACCCACCAGCAGCGGGGTGTAGTTGACGAACTTCCAGTCGAAACTCGGATCCCACGGCATGCCGCCGAGCGAAGTCGGAAACAGGGCAATGATCGACGTGACAACGATCTCGATCAGCGCGATGGGCGCCAGCCAGGTGTGGTGTCCACGCAGGTTCCAGCTGCCCACCGTGAACGCGTCGCCGGCCCTCCAGCGGTAGTAGATCGGGACGGCGAAGGCCAGATAGAGTCCGACAACCCCGATCGACACCACCGCGAAGAACGCGACCGGCGAGGGCGCGCCGTTGATATCCACGGCGACCAGGGCCGGCAGGGTGATCAGCGCGGCGATCACCGCAGTCAGGACCACACCGTTGGCGGGAACCCGCTTTGCGCTCAGCGCGGACCACAGCTGGTGGCCGGGGACCGCGCGGTCGCGGCTGAACGCGAACAGCATCCGCGACGCGCTCGTCTGGCAGGCCACCGTGCAGAAGCACTGTCCCGCCGTCGAGATCAGCAGGACGATGGCGACCCACTTGGAGCTCATCGCCTGGCTGAAGATCACCGCGACGGCGCCGCCGCCCTTCGACACCGCATCGGAGTCCTGCACGGCGAACAGGAACGACAGCAGCAGGATCCAGCCGCCGACGCCCGAGTAGAAGATCGACCGCCAAATGCCCTTGGCCGCCCCGTCGGCCGCGCTCTTGGTCTCCTCGGACAGGTGCGCCGAGGCGTCATAGCCGGTGATCGTGTACTGGGTCAGGATCGCCGAGATCGGCAGCACGAACAGCAGCCAGCCGAAGCCCGAGGTGGCGCCGCCGAACATGCCGCTGTTGTTGATGGTCTTGGCGAAGACGTCGGAGAAGCTGGCGTGCTGCGCCGGGACGAGGAACAGGATCAGGATCACCGCTGCCGCGCCGGCCACATGCCACCACACCGAGACGTTGTTGATGACGGCCAGCAGGTGCGACGAGAAGATGTTGATGGTCGCCGAGACCGCCAGAATGATCACGAAGATGATGAACGTCCTGGTCAGGCTGTAGCCGTTGAGCCAGGTCTGACTGAACGTGCCCAGCGTGAGATCCAGGAACGTCGCGGCGCCGTACGCGACCGATGCCAGGATCGCGATCAGGCCGATCAGGTTCAGCCAGCCGGTGTAATAGCCCGCCTTCGCGCCGCCGAGCTTGCTTGCCCACCAATAGATTCCGCCCGATGTCGGAAACGCCGACACCAGCTCGGACATGCACAGCCCGATGATCAGGATGAAGATCGAGATGATCGGCCAGCCCCAGGCGATCGCCGCGGGGCCGCCGTTATTCCAGCCGAGGCCGAACGAGGTGAAGCAGCCGGCCAGGATCGAGATGATGGAGAACGAGATTGCGAAGTTGGAAAATCCGGACCAGGAGCGGTGCAACTCCTGGGTGTATCCGAGTTCCGCGAGTAGCTTTTCGTCGGCGGTCAATTCGGGGACGTCGTGACCCTCTGGCACGGGATTCTCCTTCTGCCATGGCGGAGTGGACTCAGCTGACTTCTCAAAGAGAATAAGATGTCAATGGTCTGGTGTCCTACCTTTGAACATGAGAGTTTGGTGGTCCACCGGCGGCAGAGCTCGGGTGAGCAAACGCCAATGGTTGGATCATCGGCAGTATCCGTCGTAAAGGGAGGTCCGCAATGAACGCGACACCGGGCATGTTGCCGCAGGCCGACCTCGAGGGGCTGGTGGCCGCCGGCGACATCGACACAGTGATCGTCGCGTTCTGCGATATGCAGGGGCGGCTCACCGGCAAGCGCGTCTCGGCTCGGCTGTTCGTCGAGGACGTTGCCGAGCACGGCGCCGAATGCTGCAACTATCTGTTGGCCGTCGACGTGGACATGAACACCGTGGACGGGTATGCGATGTCGAGCTGGGAGACCGGCTATGGCGACATGGTGATGACACCCGACTTCTCCACCCTGCGGGTCATTCCTTGGCTGCCGGGCACCGCGATGGTGATGGCCGACCTGAGCTGGACCGACGGCAACCCGGTCACCCAGGCGCCGCGCAGCATCCTGAACCGCCAGATCGACCGGCTAACCGAGCGAGGGCTTGTCCCGTACATCGGCACCGAGTTGGAGTTCATGGTCTTCGACGACAGCTTTCGCGCGGCGTGGGCGGCCGGCTATCGCGGGCTGACACCGGCGACCGACTACAACGTCGACTACGCGATGCTGGCGTCGACCCGGATGGAGCCGTTGCTGCGCGACATTCGCCTCGGGATGGATGGCGCAGGCATGTACTGCGAAGGCGTCAAGGGCGAGTGCAACCTCGGTCAGCAGGAGATCGCGTTCCGCTACGACCACGCGCGCATCACCTGCGACAACCACACCATCTACAAAAACGGCGCCAAGGAGATCGCCGACAAGCACGGCAAGAGCCTGACGTTCATGGCGAAATTCGATGAGCGCGAAGGAAACAGCTGCCACATCCATATCTCGTTGCGTGGCGACGACGGCAGCGCGGTATTCGCCGACGCGGACGACGACCTCGGCATGTCGCCGATGTTCCGCAGCTTCATCGCCGGCCAGCTGGCCACACTGCGGGAGTTGACGCTGTTTTACGCGCCGAACATCAACTCCTACAAGCGTTTCGTCGAGGGCAGCTTCGCGCCGACGGCGATCGCGTGGGGGATGGACAACCGCACGTGTGCGCTGCGCGTGGTCGGGCATGGGCACGGCATGCGGATGGAATGCCGCGCGCCCGGCGGTGACGTCAACCAGTACCTCGCCGTATCGGCGTTGATCGCAGGCGGGCTGTACGGCATCGAGCGGGAGCTGGAGCTGCCGGAAGCGTTGGAGGGCAACGCCTATACCAGTGGTGCCGAGAAACTGCCGACGACGCTGGCCGAGGCCGCGGCGCTGTTCGGTAAGTCCGACGTGGCACGCGAGGCGTTTGGTGACGACGTCGTCGAGCACTACCTCAACAACGCGCGCGTCGAGCTGACCGCATTCAACTCAGCCGTCACCGACTGGGAAAGGGTGCGCGGCTTTGAGCGGCTTTGACGCGAGAAGCGAAGGCGGATCGCGCAGACACAGGCCTGTACTGGGCTTGACCACGTATCTGCAGCAGGCGCAGACCGGGGTGTGGGACGTGCGGGCGAGTTTTCTGCCCGCCATCTACATCGAAGGGGTCAACCTGGCCGGCGGAATCGCTGCGTTGCTTCCGCCGCAGCCCGTTGACGCCGAGATCGCCGCGCGCGTACTTGACGGGCTGGACGGCCTGATCATCACCGGCGGTCGAGACGTCGTCCCGCAAGGCTATGGCCAGCAACCGCACCCGGCCACCGACGAGGCGGTGGCCGAGAACCGCCAGCGTGACGCGTTCGAGTTCGCGTTGGTCGGCGGCGCCATCCGGCGGGGCATGCCGCTGCTGGGTATCTGCCGTGGGGCGCAGGTGATCAACGTCGCGCTGGGCGGCACACTGCACCAGCATCTGCCCGAAGTGATCGGCCACACCCACCACCAGCAGGGCAACGCGGTGTTCTCCACGTCGGCGGTGCGCACCGTGCCAGGAACGCGGCTGGCCGCGCTGATCGGCGACTCGTCCGACGCCCAGTGCTATCACCATCAGGCCATCGACCGGCTAGGCGGCGGCCTGATCGTCAGCGCACAGGACTCCGACGGCGTCATCGAGGCCGTCGAAATCCCCGGCGCGAATTTCGTTTTGGCGGTGCAGTGGCATCCCGAGGAGCGGCTGGATGATCTGCGATTGTTCACCGCCGTGGTGGAGGCTGCGGCCGCATATGCAACGGGAAAGGTGGCCCCTGGGGGCAGGAGCGAAGCGACTCGGGGGACGGTAAAAGCGTGACTACATCAGAATTGATCAACCCGGCCACCGAGGAACTGCTGCGCACCGTCGATCAGACCGACGAGGCCGGGGTGGATGACGCGGTGGCACGCGCCAAGGCGGCGCAACGGGACTGGGCACGACTGGCGCCCGCCGAGCGCGCGGCGGCATTGCGCGCCTTCGCCGCGACAGTCGACGCGCACGTGGACGAGCTGGCGGAGCTGGAGGTCGCCAACTCCGGGCATCCGATCAGCAACGCGGCGTGGGAGGCCGGCCACGTCCGCGACGTGCTGCAGTTCTACTCGGCCAGCCCGGAACGCCTGTCGGGCAAGCAGATTCCGGTGGCGGGCGGGCTGGACGTCACGTTCAACGAACCGCTCGGCGTCGTCGGCGTCATCACCCCGTGGAACTTTCCGATGACAATCGCGTCGTGGGGCTTTGCGCCCGCGCTGGCCGCGGGGAACGCGGTGCTGGTCAAACCGGCGGAGTGGACGCCGCTGACCACCATCCGGCTCGGCGAGCTCGCGGTCGACGCCGGGCTGCCCGCTGACCTGTTGGCTGTGTTGCCGGGCAAGGGTTCGGTGGTGGGGGAGCGCTTCGTCGCCCACCCCGACGTCCGCAAGATCGTGTTCACCGGGTCCACCGAGGTCGGCACGAGGGTGATGGCCGGCGCGGCCGCACAGGTCAAGCGGGTCACCCTTGAGCTGGGCGGCAAGAGTGCCAACATCGTGTTCGACGATTGTGACCTGGAGAAAGCCGCGGCGACCGCGCCATACGGAGTCTTCGACAATGCGGGTCAGGACTGCTGCGCGCGCAGCCGAATCCTGGTGCAGCGCAACGTCTACGACCGGTTCATGGAGCTGCTCGAACCGGCCGTCAAGGGTGTCGTGGTCGGCGACCCGAGGTCGAAGGACACCGAGATGGGCCCGCTGGTGTCGAAGCCGCACTGGAACACGGTGGCGTCCTACGTGCCCGACGACGCGCCCGTCGCGTTCCGCGGCGACGCGCCGTCGGGGCCGGGCTACTGGTTCCCGCCGACCGTGCTGACCCCGCCGCGCACCGACCGCACCGTCACCGAGGAGATCTTCGGTCCGGTGGTGACGGTGCTGCCCTTCGATGACGAGGCCGACGCCATCGCGCTCGCCAACGACACGCCCTACGGGCTGTCCGGATCCATCTGGACGGACAACCTGTCTCGGGCGCTGCGGGTGTCGCGCGCGGTGGAATCGGGCAATCTGTCTGTCAATTCGCACTCGTCGGTGCGCTACAACACCCCGTTCGGCGGATTCAAACAGTCGGGACTGGGCCGTGAGCTCGGCCCCGACGCACCGCTGTCGTTCACCGAAACCAAGAACGTCTTCTACGCGATCGGAGAAGCCTGATGGATCTGACGCAACGACTGGCAGGCAAGGTCGCGGTGATCACCGGCGGCGCGGGAGGCATCGGACTGGCTACCGGACGCCGTATGCACGCCGAGGGTGCGACGATCGTGGTCGGCGACATCGACCCGACCGCCGGCAAGGCGGCAGCCGACGAACTCGACGGATTGTTTGTGCCCGTTGATGTCTCGGACGAGGCGGCTGTCAACACGCTCTTCGACACCGCTGCCGACACGTACGGGACGGTCGACATCGCGTTCAACAACGCAGGCATCTCGCCGCCAGACGACGATGTGATCGAGACCACCGAGCTGCCCGCATGGCAGAAGGTGCAGGACATCAACCTCAAATCGGTGTACCTGTCGTGCCGGGCCGCGTTGCGGCACATGGTGCCAGCCGAGACGGGGGCGATCATCAACACCGCCTCGTTCGTGGCGGTGATGGGGTCGGCCACCTCGCAGATCTCCTACACGG
>JAOPVX010000154.1 GCA_025965975.1 Mycobacterium sp.
ACACCGTCATGGACAAGGCCAACCCGGTGATCATGGACTCCTCGACCTTCGGGCTGCCGATCAACTCCCGCCTCGGTTATCGCGAGACCATCCCCTACGCCACCCGCATCAGCCCCGACGGCATCTATCTACACCAGCTCAACGCCACAGTGTGGGCGCAGGGCAACACCAACACCAGCCACGGCTGCCTGAACCTCAACGGCGACAACGCCAAATGGTTCTACGACTTCTCCGTGCCCGGCGACGTCGTCGAGGTGCGCAACACCGGCGGGCGGCCGTTGCAGCTGCGGCAGAACGGTGACTGGAGCGTGCCGTGGGACCAATGGCGCAAGGGCAGCGCCCAGTCCTGACTGCCTCAGCCGCGCAGCCGCTGCGCCAGCCCTGACGCGCGGATCGCCCGGCGCTCGATCGCGGAGCGCACCGCCGCCTCCGATCCCACTACCCGCACGCGCTTCTTCGCACGGGTCACTGCCGTGTAGAACAGCTCTCGCGTGAGCAGCCGCGAGTCCTCGGGCGGCATCAACACCGTCACCTCGTCGGCCTGGCTGCCCTGGCTCTTGTGGATCGTCATCGCATGCATGGTCTCCACGTCGGCCAGCCGGCTTGTCGCGAACGTCAGGGTCTCGCCTGCACCTCCGATGACCGCCCTCAGCGCCTCACCGTCGACGACTGTCACACCCGTGTCGCCGTTGTACAGGCCCAGCCCGTAGTCGTTGGCCGTCACCAAGACTGGACGCCCCGCGTACCACGACGACCAGATCGGCTCACCCGTCTCCTCGGTCAGCCACCGCTCCACCTGACGGTTCCAGTGCTGCACCCCGAAGAGCCCGCGTCGGTGCGCGCACAGCAGCCGGTGCTCGTCCAGCGTCGCCAGCGCCGCCACCGTGTCGCCGAGAATCGCCGCCGTTCGGAGCGCGAATGCTTGTGGCACAAGCACACTGCGCAACTGTTCGCGCGGATCGGCCGCCTCGATCCATTCGAGGTGTTCGCCGCCCGCCCGCAGCACCTCGACCACCCGGTCGGCGTCACCCATCCGGATCGCGGTCGCCAACTCGCCGATGGACTCGCCGAACCGATGTGATGTCTTCAGTGCCGCGACCTTCGCCTCGCCCAACCCGTCGACCAGATCGGCCAGCACCGCACCCGCCTCCACCGACGCCAACTGATCCGGGTCGCCGACCAACAGCAGGCGCGTATGTGGGCGCACGGCCTCCAGCAGCCTGGCCATCATGGTCAGCGACACCATCGACGCTTCATCCACGACGATCACGTCGTGCGGCAACCGGTTGCCGCGATGGTGCCGGAACCTGGCCGACGTATCGGGCCTGCTGCCCAGCAGCCGGTGCAGGGTGGTGGCGTGCAATCCGATCAGCGCCTCTCGTTCCGACGGATCGAGCCTGGCGACCTCCAACTGCACCGCCTCCTGCAGCCGTGCCGCCGCCTTGCCCGTCGGGGCCGCCAACGCGATACGTAACCGGGCATTGCCCGCCATCGTCGCCTGCTCGACCAACAGCGCCAGCAGCCTTGCCACCGTAGTCGTCTTGCCGGTGCCCGGGCCACCCGTCAACACCGTCAAACCTTGCGAGAGCGCGACTTCGGCGGCCGCACGCTGCTCCTCATACCCGGTTGGAAACAGCCTCGCCGTATTGGGAACCGCGCCGGTCGGTTTGGTCGCCATCATCGCCAAGACGTCGTCGCAGACCTGCTGCTCCTCCAGCCAATACCGATCCAGATACAGCAGGTCCCCGTTCAGCCGCAGGATCGGCGGCTCGCCCAGCAGCGGGCTCGCCTGCACCGCCGCCGCCAGATCCGCGATCCCGATTTGCTCCTCGGCCGAACGTAAGTCCACGCACACCGATCCACCGCGCAACGCCCGCACTGCCAAGGCGACGGCCAGTGCCACCCTGTCGTCGGTGTCTGCGGCGAGCGTCGTAAGCCGTTGCGCCACCAGCACGTCCGCTGTCTCGATCACGCCTGCATCGGCGAACGTCCGCAGCAGCCCGTCCGCTCCGACCGGGATCCGCCAGCCCGCCGCGTCGAGTTCGAGCGTCACGCCGCCGCCCTCCCCGCGTCGAGCAGGTCAGACAACGCCACCACCAGCGACGCCGGCGGATCCCAGCTGAACACGCCGCTCGGGTGCCCGTCGACCACCGGGGTGGCCGCGCCGCACATGCCCCGTAGGAACAGGTACAGCACGCCACCCAGGTGCCGCGACGGGTCGTAGTCGCGTTGCCGCCAGCGCAGGAACCGGTGCAGCACAACCGAGTACAGCAGCGCCTGCAGCGGGTAGTCCGAGTGCAGCATCGCCTCGGTCATCCGCGTCCGGTCATAGTCGGCCGACGTCAATGGTCGGTCCGTGTCGCCCAGCCAGTTCGTTTTGTAGTCGACCACCAGATAGCGGCCGCCGACCCGCAGCACCACGTCCACCGACCCGCTCACATACCCGCGTAGCGACTGGCCGCCCAGCGCGTCACCCGTCAGCCGGTCGACATATGGCGCCAGTGGATCGTCAGCCGGAAGATGCTCGCGCAGCAGCACACCAACGTCGGCCAGTCGGATCTGCGGTGCCGCTGCCCGCAGATCGCCGCCTGCGAGTGGAAACTCGAAGTCCAGCTCGCGCAATCGATCCGGCAGCCCAATCTGCCGCAACGTGATCCCGTCCGCCAGGGGCCCCAACGGTGTGTCGTGCATCGGTACCATCGCCGCCGCCAACTCCGAGGGATCGACGTCCACCGGCCACCACACCGAATGCTCGCGGATCTGCGACTCCAGCTCCGCGGCCAGCTCGGGCGCGAACGGATCCGCGGTCTCCAGCACCGCGTGCACCAACGTCCCGAACTTGGCGCCCGTCGGCAGATCCGCCATCGGTGATGGCAGGTTAGGTCCGGATGCCCTCGCCACGATGGGGATCTCGGCAACCTCGTCGTCCAGCTCGACGACTTCGGGTTCACTGCTGACGCCGCTCGTCTCCGCGGTCCGGATCAGACCCGAGTACGAGGTGCGCCGCCATGTGGTGTCGATCGCACGGCGGAAATGCCGCACCGAGAAGTCGACGTTCTCGCTGTCATCACTGACGGCAGCCGGCGCCGCCACGATGGACACCTCGATCACCGGCCCGCCCGCGGTCTCCCACTTCGCCAGCCGTGCCATCGCGTCGTCGTCCGAGATCTTCGCCGGTACACAGCGATCGGGCACCGTCGACTCGCCCGGCTCACGCCCCCGCAGCAGCCGCGACAACCCGCCGTTGGGCTCGTCGTAGGCCGGTGACCACCACGCCACCACCTGCGCCTGCGCGCGCGTCATCGCGACGTAGGTCAACCGGCTGTCGTCGCTGGCCGCCTCGCTGCGGCCCAGCTGTGCGACGCTGTCGTAATCGGGGCTCTCCTTCCCGCCGACATGCAGGCATCGCGTATCGCCGTCGTGGAACAGCACGAGTTCGCGTTCCTGAACGTTGCGGTTGAACGCGAACGGCAGATACACCACCGGATACTGCAGACCCTTGCTCACCCACACCGTCATGATCTGCACGGCCGCCGCGTCACTGTCCAACCGACGGTTGCGTTCTGTGGCGCCACTGCGTTCTTCGCGTTGAGTCCGCAGCCAGTCCCGCAGCGCGGGCAGGTTGTAGTGCTCGCGGTGCGCGGCTTCCTGCAGCAGCTGCGTCATGTGCGCCAGATCGGTCATGTGCCGCTCGCCGCCCTGCCACGACAGCACCCGGTCGCCCATGCCCCGCAGTTGCGCGGCTTCGAGGATCGCGGCCACACCTCGCTCCCTGGCGTGCCCGGCCCACTCGCGCAGCGTCTCGGCGACGCGGTCGGTCAGCTCATCACCACCCGCCGCCAGGGTTTCGCCCGTCTCACCGAAGAACATCGTCGCCCCCGCGGCCCGCACCACACCCGAGCGGTGCGGCTGATCGAACGCTTCCAATAGCGCCAACCAGTCCTCGGCGGCCTCCGAACCGAAGACGTCAGAGTCCCCGGTGTACACCGACGGCACACCGGCATCGCCAAGCGCGCGGTGACACACCCTGGCGTCCTTGTGGCTCTCGACGATCACCGCGACGTCGCGGGCCTGCAGCGGCCTGCCGTCGAACGTGGTGTCGCTGGCCAGCAGCGCACGGATGTCGGCGGCGAGGTCCCTGCCGATGTGCGCGCGCAGGTCGTCGATCGCGAGATTCTGAATGCCGCTGCGGCCGAACGTCGCCCGCTTGACCACCCGCAGTCGGAACGGCTCAGAGCTCGGTGCGTTCGCGAGGCGGCTGCCGCGGTGATACGCCTCGACGTCGTGCACGATGATTCTCGGGTCGCCCAGTTCGGCGCCGCGCAGCACAACCTGCAGGCGGTCGACGAGCGCGCCGTCACTGCGCCAGTTGGTGCCGAGGGTCTGCTTGTCGCCCGCGGTCTCCGCGGCCCGCAGATACGTGACGATGTCACCGCCGCGGAAAGCGTAGATGGCCTGCTTCGGGTCGCCGATCAGGACCACCGTGGAGCGGCCGCTGAACGCACGGTCGATGACCTTCCACTGCACCGGGTCGGTGTCCTGGAACTCGTCGACCATGACGATCGGCCAGCGCCGGTGCATCCGTACTTGGGCGGGGGAGTCGTCGGCCTCGAGCGCGGCGGCCAGCCGGCTCAGCAGGTCGTCGTAGTGGAGGATGCCGAGCCGCCGCTTGCGGGTTTCCAGTTCGGCGAGAAAGTTTTCCGCGAACCCGACGCACACCGCCGCCCGCGAGTCCGGGTCGGGGTCGAGCGGCCGCAGCTGCGTCGACGGATGGTTCACCACCTCCCGCGCCAGCCGCAACGCGTCCTTGTAGAGGAGTACGGGATCGTCGCGCTGCTGCCCGAAGTGGGCCAGGTAGAGGTCGTCGACGATCTCGGTCACCAGATCGTCGAGGCTCTCGACCAACGTGACGCCCGCGTCGCTGTCCCCGGCAACCCCCAGCGATTTCAGTACCAGCTGGCAGAACTGGTGGGTGGTCGCGATCGTCGCCGCGTCGAAGCTCGCCAACGCGTCGCGCAGGTTCTGTTGCCGCGCGGCGCGTTCGCGATCTGATCCTTTGAGCAGGTGGGCGACCACTTGGTTGTCGCCGACCGTGGACGGGTCGTCGAAGGCCTTGAGCGCGCGGACGATCTGATCGCGGACGCGTTCCCGCAGCTCCTGGCTCGCGGCACGGCCGAAGGTGATGAGCAGCATCTGATCGAGTGTCGCCTCGCCCTCGGCGATAAAGCGCGTCACCAAACCCGCCAACGCGAACGTCTTGCCCGTCCCGGCGCTGGCCTCCAGCACCGTCGTCGAGTTCTCGGCGGGCAGCGGGCCCAGCAGGTCGAAGCGGTCCATCACGTCGACCTCTCGGCGCGCAGCATCGGCAGCCAGACGCGCGCGGAGTAGGCGCCGAGCCGGTTGTCCTCGCCGTCGTATTCCTCGCCCGGCCGCAGCGGCTGCATGAGGTCCTCCAGGTGGGCGCCGCGGCCCCACGCCCGCACGTGGGCCGGCGCCTGGTCTTCGGCCGGGTAGCGCTCGCTCGACTTCCATCGGTACCGCGCGGCTTGTTCGGGGATGTCGCCGGACTGTCGCGCCACCGCCCATGCGTAGGACGTCTTGATCGGCAACGGAATTGGCTCGCGCCGTCCCGCGTCGTACACCGCGACCAGGTCGCGCAGCACCTCGACGGCGCTCACGTCGGGACGGCTCAGACCCTCTTCCCGCGGGGTGGTGCCCTTTTTCGGGCGGCCGATGCACATCGCGTGCCAATCGCTGGCGGGATCGCGGGCGAGCAAGGCCAGTAATGGAATCCACGATTCAAGCAGGTGCTTGCCGTCGAGCTTGGAGTACGTCACCGACACCAGCCGGTCGCCGAACACCGGGGACATGGTGCCGGTCAATCGCCGGGCTGCGCCGAGGTCGATGTCGACGTCGTAGGCCTGCGGCTCATCGGCGCGGTAGCGCATTGCGGCGGTGGCGAGCAGCGCGGCCTTTTCTTTGATCTCGGTGGCCTTGCGCCAGCCCAGCTGTCCCGGTGGCAGGGTGCCACGCCGCCACTCCGCCTGGCGGGCGTCGTCGGGCGTCATGCCGCGCAGCATGTCGCCGAGCATGCGGTCACCGACGGTCCATTCCTCGAGCGCGTTGATGTCGACGGGCATGGCGTCCTCGACGCCATCGACATCCCACGGCAGCGTGTAGTCGAGCGCGCGGAAGAAACCCTTGACGGGGTCTTTGAAGAACGCGACGAGATCGGCGAGCACCACGTCGTCGGCCGGAACCGGCGGAAGCGGGCCGGAGATGAACGCGGGCTGCTCTTTGCGCTCCCCGGCGCTCGCGCTCGCCGCTCGCAGCACGGTCGGGTCGAACGTGAACGGCCTGTCGGGCGGCATGCCGAGCTCGCCGGGAATGACGTTGCGAATATCGAAGGGCTGCAACGGGTGTCTTACGACAAGTCGGTCGCGGACCTTCTCGGTGGTGGTGATGTCCAGGGTGTCCAACAGCTCGGCAAGCGGCACCGCAGGAGGTCGGTCCTGTCCCGAATACTCGTTGGAGCCGGTGTATGTGATTACCAGCTTCTCGGTGGCCGCGCCGATCGCGTCGAGGAGCAGCTGCCGGTCCTCGGAACGGATGTCGCGTTCACCGGTCATCGGGTCGCGGGCGAGCACGTCGTCGCCGTCGACGATGCCCAGCCGCGGGAACACGCCGTCGTCGAGACCGACCAGGCACACCACCCGGTGTGGCACCGAGCGCATCGGCACCATCGTGCACACGGTCAGCGTGCCGGTGCGGAAGTTGGCCCGAGTGGGCCGCCCCGCGAGGTGGCGGCCGAGCAGCGCGCGGATGTCGGGCAGCCGCATGATCGTGTCGTCGCGCGGGCCTGCGGTCGCGAGCACCTCGGCGAACTCCCGCTGCATTTGACTGGACTGCCACGCGTCGCTGTCCTCGACGCGGGCCAGCAGGCCGATACCGTCGGCGAGTGCGGTCAGCCAATCCCGCAGTGGCCGTGCGCCGTTGAGCGAGTCGACCGTGCGCTGCAGCCGCTCGACGTACTCGGCGAGCTTGCCCGCCAGCTCGACACGGTTGCTGCTGACGTCGTCGAGCGGCAACGTCGAGCCGATCCACGCGTGCGAGTCATCCGACAGTGCGACACCGGCCAGCACGCGGTCGATGCCGAATCGCCATGTGTTGTGTACGAAGTCGACGCCGAACGGCTGGCGGTGCTCCTGGTCGAACCCCCAGCGGATGTTCGCCTGCCTCACCCAGCGGGTGATGCTCTCGAGGTCGTCGTCGGTGAACCCGAACCGCGACCGCACCGGAGCGGCCTGCGCGAGGTTGAGCACCTCGCTGGCGGTGACCCGGCTGCCGGCCAGGCTCAGCAGCTGGCTGGCGACGCCGAGCAGCGGGTTGGTCTGGATGAGCGAGCGGTCGGCCAGCCGCACCCGCAACCGATGCGCAGGGTGCGCGCCGCGCACGACGTCGCCGAGCCCGAAGTCCGCGTTGATCAACGGTGCGAACGTCTCGATGTCCGGGCACATCACCAAAATGTCGCGCGGCTCCAGCGTGGGATCGTCGGCGAGCAGGCCGAGCAGCACCTCTCGTAGTACGTCGATCTGGCGGGCCGGGCCGTGGCAGCTGTGCACCTGGACGGAGCGGTCGTCGTCGCCAAGCGTTCGACCGTCGGGCCGGACGGCGTTGGCGGTGATGTCGGACTGCAGCCAGCCGAGCAGCGTGTCGGGATGCTCACGGCCACCGAGGTATTCGTCGGTGCTGGGGTTTGTGGGCAGGCTGCGCTGCAGCTCGCGGAGATCGCGTCCGAGGGTGGCCAGCAGGGGATGACCGACCTCGCGGTGGCTGGTGTCGTCGTGGCGGGCGATAGCTCCGTGATCGCTGTCGAGCTTGTGCCACAGGTCGTCGCTGGGGTGCGGCAGCCACAGGTGCAGATCGTGGTGGCTGGACAGGGCGTCGAGCAGCTCGATCTCGGTGGACGGCAGCCGGGTATGCCCGAACAGTGACAGCCGCTCCGGCAAATCGATCGGTGACTCGTTCAGGCGTGCAACCGTTTTGGCGTGCCGGACGTGCGGCGTGTCGGCGTCGACGCGGCCGACCAGCGCGCGCCACAGAGGAGGCTGCCACTGCAGGTCGGATGTGATATCACCGGTGATATCGCTTTCCCAGTCGACAAGCAGTTGCGGCCGCTGGCGAGCGTAGGACGCGAACAACCCCGCAAGGCGGCGGGCGACGGCGTAGCGGCGGCCCTGGCGCAGTTCCTCCTCCTCTTCGTCGGTTTCGAAGTGGCCGAGGTGGGTTGCGAGCGTGCGGCACCAGGGCTTGTCGAGGCTGCCGTCGATCACCTCGAGCAGCGGCCACACCATGGCGTCGGGGGACCACGGATCGTCATCGGTGGTGCCGGTGATCTCAGCGATCAGTGAGCGCGGGTTGCGGAACGCGACACCGGCGCAGACGCCGTCCTGGGCGGTGCCGCGCCCGAGGATGTGCGACAGCCGCTGGCTCAGCCACCGCTCGACGCCCTTGGCCGGGACGATCACCAGTTCCTCGGCGAAGGGGTCGGGCAGGGGAGTGGCCAGCAGTTGGCCGAGGCCGTCGGCGAGGAGATTGGTGCGCTCAGCGCGGTGGAGGTGCAAGGCCATCGAAGCCCACCATAGGAGGTCGACGTTGGCAGGTCAGCGCTTCGGCAGACGTTTGCGAGCTCCGTCCGTTCTTGCTTGCTTGCGGCGGGTTCGTTCATGGAACACTCCAAGACCATGCGGCGGACACTCACCCTGCTGTTTGCGGGTCAATTCTCGTCCTGACGACCGCTTGCAGTTCCCCCGTCTCGACGCCCACCACGGTGACGGTAACTGCGCCGCCACCGGCGGCTCCACCACCGATCTGCGGACCCGATCAGGCAACCGCCCTGCAATCTGCGCTTGCAAAACTGCCTCCGGAACCAGTCACTGGCAGGGGATGGCGGAACACGCCGATCGGCAGTGAGTGCGACGCGTGCGCTCCCGCGTCCGTCACAAGCGTGCGCTACCAGTGGCAAGGCGATCATGTCGCGATGCTCGATGCCCCGCCGCCGTCGTCGTAGCCTGCAGCGCAATTACTTTGAGCCGCCTTCGACGAGTCGCTTCAACTCATCGACCACGCGGCCGAGTTCGTCGACCATCCAGCTGGTGCAGCCGCTCGTACTCGGTTACACGCCAATGGAATTACGCGACACACTGCATATGCTCGCCGACGGCAAGCTCGACGTGACTCCGCTGATCACCGGGACCGTCGGGCTGAACGGCGTCGACCAAGCCTTCGACGCGCTCGCCGACCCCGAGGCGCACGCCAAGATCCTTATCGATCCCAAGAGCGACACCACAAGCCCCCGGCCGAGGAGCTGAATCAGCCCTGCTGGATCACATTGGATCCGCCGTTATTGACGTCCGGTGATCCGGAGTGGTACGTCACCACGTTGTTCAAGCCGGACGCATCGATCTGGTCGGACGTGTCGAGCGTGACCTGATTCTGCATGCCCGAAACCGTGACAGTCGCGCAGTGGCCGGTGATCGTGACGGTGTTGGAGATGCCGCTGATGCTCACATGGCTGCCATTGCATGTGAGCGTCTTGTTCTGGCTCATGCCGGACACGCTGAGTTGTCCACCCGGCGCCGCGGGGGTCAGCGTGTTCGCGGGTCCGCCGCTGGGACCGTTCGGCTGGATGCTCGGGAAACTCGGCACACTGATGCTTGGGATGTTGATGATCGGGAAGGCGCGCGTCGACTTGTTCGAGATGTAGATCCCGACGCCCGCGGCAACTGCCATGAAGACGGCGGCACCGATCCCCAGCACCACCCACGGAATGCCCGCCGATGTGTTCTTCGGCGGCGGCGGTGCCCACGGCGCACCGTAGCCCGGCGGTGTGTATTGAGCGCCGTAGTCCGGCCCGGGCGCCTGCGGCGGCATCGGCGGCACCCGCGGAGGCAGATAGGCATCGCCGCCGCGGCCGGACGGCGTCGTGCCCAATTCGGTCGCCCGCGCGGTGTCGGCGAGCGGCTGCTCGAGCGCCCTGATGCGCGCCTCGGGGTCGTCCTGCGGATCCATGCGCAGATGGTCCCACACAAGAGTGCGCTCGTCACGGAGTCAGCAACCGAGTGGCCGGACGCGCTCGTGGTGGCCTCCTCGGCGACCCGACGTCGCCGGATGTATGCAGCCCCCGCCGAGGCAATTACGGGCACCACCGACAGCGCGGCGATGACCACCACGATCATCTCGATGTGGCGCGACACGAACGGGATATTGCCGAGGAAGTATCCGACGATCGGAAGGCCGACTCCCCACGCGATGCTGCCGAGCGCGCTGAACGTCAGGAACACCGGATACCGCATGGCCGACACACCTGCTGCCACCGGCGTGTAGGTCCGGATCACGCCGATGAACTGAGCGATGACCAAGACCTTGGGCCCGTTTCGCTCGAAGAACTCGTGCGACGACGCGAGATAGCGCTGCTTGAAGAATCGCGAATCGTCCTTCTTGAACAATGCCGGTCCGATGCGCCGACCGATGAAGTATCCGCATTGCGCGCCCAGCACCGCGGCCAGCGCCGTGCACGGCACAAGTGTCCAGATGTCGACGGGCGTAATCGCCTGCGCCGCAATCACTCCGGCCGTGAACAGCAATGTGTCGCCCGGCAGAAAGGGAAACAGCAGACCCGTCTCGACGAAGATGATGACCATCATGCCGATCAGCACCGCCGACCCGAAGACCCCGCCATGGCCCAGCCAGTACATCGGATCCATTAGCGCCGGGAGGGCGATCGCCGAGGTCACGGCTGGCCAAACTACCGTTGCCGCCTTTCCAGTCGGCGAATTCCGTGTAACACGGGTCCCACCAGTGTGTCGTTGCTCGGCAAATGTGACGAATTGCTGACGACGGGTGCCAGCGACCCTCCGAAGTGGTACCCAAGAAGTGTGGTGGCACCAGGCTTCATCGCCATCGGCAGTGGTCCGGCAGGGTTGAGCGCGGCGGAGACGTTCCGCAGCAAGCACCCCCACATTCCTGTGCGAATGCTGACCACCGACGCCGCCCTGCCCTATGCCAAGCCCCCGCTGAGCAAGGCCTACCTGTGCGGCCGCGAGGCCAAGCTCGACCTGCACAGCCCCGGCTGGTTCGTCCGCCGCAACGTGGAGTTACTGCGCGGCATCACCGTTGACCACATCGACCTGGCCCACCAGGAAGTTGTCACCGCCGGCGGCCGCCGCTACCCTTACTGGCACCTCGTGCTGGCCTGCGGCGCCAAGCCCGTCCCACTGCCCGTCCCCGGCGCCGAAGCCGCGCTGTCCCTGCGGTCGTTCGCCGACGCCGTCATCCTTCGGATGGCCGCCCGCAGCGCCGACTCCGCCGTCGTGATCGGCGGCGGGCTGATCGGCTGCGAGGCCGCCGCGTGCCTGGCCAGCCGCGGCGTGCCGACCACCATGGTGGCCGCCGAGCCCGTGCCTCTGCAGCGCCGCTTCGGCGACGAGGTCGGCGAACGCGTCGCAAAGATCCTGTCCGACAACGGGGTTCGCTTCCTGGGTTCGACCGCCGTGACCGCGATCGACGACACCCGCGTGCGCCTCGACACCGGCGCCACGATCGACGGCGACCTCGTGGTTTCCGCCACCGGGGTACGCCCCGACCCGCACCTCGCCGAAGCGGCCGGCCTCGACACCCACGACGACCGCATCGTCGTCGACGAGCACATGCACACCTCGGCGCTCAACGTCTACGCCGCAGGCGATGTCGCGCTCGCCTACAACGTCACTGCCGGCCGCCGTATCCGCGCCGAGCATTGGCGCGACGCCGCCCAGCAGGGCCTCGTCGCCGGCCTGTCCGCGGCCGGCCACTTCGCGGCGTGGGACAGGGTGCCCGAATTCTCGTGCACCATCGGCGAATCCACGCTGAAGTACTGCGGTTGGGGCACCGGCTACGAGCACAGCCGACTCATCGACCACCGCAACGGCTTCACCGTCTGGTACGAGTTCGGTGGCGAGGTCATCGGTGCGCTCAGCCTCAACGCCGACGACGACTACAAGCATGCCGACCAGCTGGTCCGCGCCCACGCCCCGCTGGCGCTGTAAACGGCTGCGCTACAGCCAGTCTCGTCGCCGGAACGCCCAGTACAGTACGATCACGAGCACCACGATGATCGACGTGCTTGTCAGGAAACCGCCCACCGTGTTGATCCCGGGATACTGGATGTTCTGCCCGTAGAACCCGGTGATGGCCGTCGGCACCGCGATGATCGCCGCCCAGCCTGTCAGCTTCTTCATCACCGTGTTCAGCCGCGCATCCTGCAACGACAGGTTCGTCTCGAACACCGTCGTGACCATGTCGCGCAACGACTCTGTCCACTCCGACGCCCGCAGGACGTGGTCGTACAGATCCGAGTACAACGGGTCCAGTTCCGGCGCCGTCTTAGCGTCCAGCCGGCGATGCTGAATGGCGCTGACGACCTCACGCATCGGTAAGACCACCCGCCGCAGCTCGACCAGATCCTTGCGCAAACGAAACGTCCTGCGCTGCAGGCCGCTTCGCGCATTGTTCTCGAACAGCTCGCCCTCGATGGCCTCGATGCCGTCGTCGAGGGCCTGCACCACCTCGAAGTGCCCATCGACCACCACATCGAGGAGGCCGTGCACCAACGACCCAACGCCGTACTCCTGGCCGCCGAGCTCGTCGAACCGCTGCGACACCGCGTCGATGTCGAAGTGCGGCGAGAGCCGCACGGTGATCAGCCCTCGCGGCAGCACAAACCCGGAGATGCGGTGCACGTCGAGCATCGACTCCGTTTCATCGGCGGTCTGGGTGGAGGAGACGCCGTACACCGTGAAGAAGGTGTGGGTTCGGTAGACGACGGCCTTGGTGCGTTCCGACTCCGCGATCGCGTCCTCCACCGCCCAGGTATTCAACCCCAGTTCCTGCGCGAGGTCCGTCAGGATCGCGTGGTCGGGGTCGTAGATGTCGCACCACACCAGCGCGTCGTCCTCGACCAGGTAGTCCGAGATCGACGGGAAGTCGAAACCGTCTTGCGGTTTGCCGGCCCGCCACACCCGGCCTCGGACATGCGTCACCCCATCATCATGGCAAGTGCTCGAGCAAGAACATGATCAAAAGGTTCGGCTCCAAGAATCCGCCAAGACATCCGTAGCAAGGTTGGGATCGGTAGCGACCCCCACGGTCTGTACTTGACCGCACCAGCAACGCCAGCGGGGTGGCGCGTCACGATTAGGAACCAACGATGAACCGAATTTCGCGGGTCGCAACCGCTGTCGTGGTGTCTGGCGGTTTGAGCCTGGCCGGTTTGGGTCTGGCCACCGGAACCGCTCAAGCCGACCCGTTCTGGGGTCCTAGCTATAACGGTGGGAACTGCCCAGGCGGGAACACCTGCACTCATTGGTGCCCAGGCGATCCCCTCATACCTGGGAGTCAGGTCATCACGTGGGACTGGAATACCTGCCACGACTGGTACTGGAACTCGGAGGGTGTCGTCGACGTAAACGCCAACATGATCTACCCATGGCATGGCGTTCCGCATGATGCTGGGCCTCCGCCGCCAGCTCCGCCGCCCTATACGCCTCCTCCGCCGCAGCCTTTACCGGCGGATTGCCCCCCGTGGTCGCCGATCTTGGCCCCGTCGCGGTGCGGTGGCCTCTAGTCGGCGGGGCCTGGGGCATACGCCGCCAATTGCCAACCTCTGAGCGACAAAGTCGCTCGTTGGTGGGCACTCACGGCGGCCTATCAGTTTCGATTCAACTCATGGCGTACTCGACCATCGGCTCGGTCACGGTCTCGCCGTCGGGAGGGATGATCTTGACGTCCTCCCCGCACAGAAGTGTGGGGATTCCCCGTGCCAACCGGCTGTCTCGTTGCTCATGTGGGCAACGCCGTGGGCTGGTTGGTGGTGGAAGTTCGCGCCGACCGGCTCTGTCGCTTCGCGGTCCTGCGGGCCTTGATGCGCGCCACTGACCTCCGCGACGGCGGATGTCTGCGGCCTCGCCGGTTGGATACTGCTGCGGCTGGGCCTCGGCGGCCATCAACGTCCTGACGGTGGAGCAGCCAGCCATGGTTGGCTGCGTCCAGGTCCAGCCGGTCGAGACCGTCGGCCTGTCTGTGGACGTGCAGTCCCAGGTAGGCCGAGAACAGGTCCCGGTCTTCTTTGATGCCGCACCCGCAGCGGTGGACCCGTTGGGAGAGCGGCCTTTTCTTGCGGTTCCCGCAAAGGCACGTTTGGGACAGGGCCGTGGTTTTAGGGGTGTACTCATAGAGGCGATCACCGCCGGCGCTTTCAGCTTTGCGGCGCATCATCTCCACGAGCATCCCCGGTGCCCGGTCGCGCACACTACGCGGGAAGTTCTTCTGCCATGCAACATAATCAAGCTTCTCGCACGCCATGTCGGCGCCGTGGGCGAACAGCCGATTCGCCAGCGCCCCGTGTAACGTCTTGCGGTGCTCGCCCAGCCGGCGATGTTGCTCGGCCACACCGGTGGCGGTCTGTTTGGCCGTGTAGAAGCGTTGCCATTGGCAGTGGCCGGGTTTGTGGGTGCCATCGGGGTTGAAGCAGCCCGGCGAGCCGGCTCGGTGCTGGCGGTCCAGATGTCGCTGCACCCGGCGCAGCCGGGCGGTGTTCAAGCGGATCCGATCAGCCAGCGGCTCAATCCATCCCGTCCAGGTTCGGTCGCGTCGTTGCACTGTGACCGCGATCTGGCTGGGCCCCAGATCGACCGAGACCCGGCCGTCGCCGACCGGATGCCGCCGGGTCGGATGCCCGTCGCAAACCATTTGCATGCGGTAGGTGTCGCGCCCGTTGATCACGGTGCGCACGATCCGGGTGGATAACACCTTGCCCGCCGCGATCAGCGCCTCGATCTCGGCCAGCTCGGCCTGCTGCTCGGTACCGCGTCGGCCCGTCTCCGCGGGCGCGGCAACCGCAACCACAAAACCGGCCCCCCATTGCAGACCCACCAGCCGACCGGCCGCGTCGGTCTTGGGCCGCAGCGCACCGTTACCGTCCTTGGCCGCCAACGAATGCAATCCACGCTTTGTTGCCCTGAACCGCGGCTTGCCCTTTCTGCCGAAGTGCCACTGCTTAACCGCATCGAAGGCCCGCGACCCCAGGTTCTGGGTCTCTTGGGCCGGCAGGTGTTCACGCACCCAGGATTTGCGCAACGCGGATGCGAACGACTGCGCCTCACCGGCGGAAAAACCGTGGGCCGCCACGACCGCGTCGAACGCCGCCCGCCGGGCAGCCCATTCATCCGTGGTGCGGCGTGGCAGTTGCCGTGCCAACTGCCTACGCCGGATCGGATTTGACCGCACGGCTGCGTGCGATGAACTCAGCCAGCACCGCGTTGTACACCCGGGCACCGGTGAAAAACCGCGTCCGGATGTCGTGACACTGTGCCGGACTCGGGCGCAATGTCCACGACCGAACATGGGTGGGCGCGCCCTTGGGCCGTTTGCGTGCACGCGGCTTACCCACCACCGACCGCGCCGGCTCGGCGGCTGGTGTCGATTCGATGCGGTAGGCGTTACCCATCTGTACGTCCACACCGTAAGGCCCACCACTGACAACCCAGACCCACCGACGCGCCCGCCACAGCGTGTCGTTGTTGCATGCGGATCTGGTGTTCGTCACCACGTTCCGGCGCGGTCTTCACCGACGAGATGCTCACCTTCTGCGAGCACACCACGCCTGCGGAATGCGCCGAACTCGATGTCGAGTTGGTGGAGTTCAACGGCGAAGCCGACCACCTGCACCTGCGCGTCGCCTGCCCAGCAGCGACTTGAGCTCGTACGGCCCGAACATCGTGCCGACCCGCGAACCCCCCGCCGAGGATGTCATCCCAGGATTTTCCCAGCCGCGGCGATGCCGTGTGGCGAGTGGCGGTATTCGGTCGTGGCGCTACCGCAACCCGGACAGCAGCGACGTGACCCCCAGCTTCCACCGCCGCTCGATCAGCGGCCCCGACCCGAGCCACCGGCCCGCCTCCTGCACCGCCAAACCCTGTGCCAGAGCGAGCAATACATGCGCCATGTCGGTCGGATCCCCCGACAGCAGACCCGCGTCGATGCACCGCTGGATCCGGCCGACGAACACCTCTCGCACCGATGCCCCCGCCGCCAGCTCCTCTGGACCCGGCTCGAAATCGGCGAACGGACGCGAGAACATCACCTGCGCCAGCCGTGGATACGCCCGGCAGAACAACCGGAACACCGGAACCAGCCGCTCCAGATCCGCCACGGGATCCGCTGTGACCGGCACCTTCGCCAGCTCGCCGCCCAGCAGCCGGAAGCCCTCGAAGAACATCGCCCGCACCAGGCCGGCCTTGTCGTCGAACAGCTCGTAGACCGCGGGCACCGACGTGCCGGCCCGCTCGGCTACACGCCGCGTGGTGAACCGCGCGATCCCCTCCTCGGAAAGCGTCGCGATCGCGACATCCAGCAGCCGGTCCCGAAGCTCGGGCGTGCGTTGCTTGGCCCTCGGCATTGTCTGGACCTAGCTGAAGAATTCCGTTGCGAGCCCGTCAATTCCGGCCTGGATCGCCTTGAGCGCGGAATCGCGTGCCTTCAGTTTGGTGGCCAGATGCGCGCCGGCATGCAGCGTCGCCGCCGCCTGGGTCGCCACCTCCTGCGCGCGCGAAACCACCCGGTCGGCGTCCACGATCTCGTCGAGCCAACCGCCTGCCAGCGCCTCGTCACCGGCGAACGTCGCCGCCATCGAGGTACCCCGGTGGAACGCCGCCGGCGTCAGCCGCGCCCGCATGATCTCGATCGCCGAGATCGGTATCGTCATGCCAATCGCCACCTCGATCGCCTGGCACCGCGACTTGGGCTGCCCGACCCGATGGTCGCCGGAGAGCAACAGGAACGAGCCCATCGCGATGGCCGGGCCGGTCGCCGCCATGATCACCGGCACAGGGAATGTCAGGCATCGCACCGACAGCTCGAGGCCGCCCGCCAGCATGCCCAGCGCGGCCTTCGGGTCGCCCGACTGGAACACCGCCAGGTCGAACCCGCCGCTGAACACCCGCTGGTTTCCCGCGATCACGATCGCCTTGGCCGAGTCCTTTTCCGCCCGGTCGAGCGCCTCGTTGATCGCGGACTGCATCGCAGGCCCCAACACATTGACCTTGTCGTCGTCCAGTTTGATGGTCGCGACGGATTCGTTGAGTTCATAACTAACGGTGCTGGTCATAGCCTCTCCTGTGCGTGCGGCAGCGATTCAGACTGATGTTACGTAACAAGGTTACGAAAGCCAACCACCCAGATTCGCGTGGTGCGCTACACGTGCCCGCCCCCGCGCTGTAAGCAACCAGGCAAGAGCGGCGTGCCCAAGCTCGGCCTCTGAGAATGCGGCATCGGCTCCGTTGGAAAGTGACGCGCTAGCCGAGGTCGCGGCGATGCCTGCCGTTGATGATCGTGGTTTGGGCCTCCTCGAAGGCCTCATTGTCGTTGAGGGGCGCAGGCGCGTAGTTGTCGTTGACCGGCGCGGGCGCGTAGTTGTGGTTGACCGGCGCGGGCGCGTAGTTGTCGTTGACCGGCGCTTGCACATGGTTGTACTCGGCGCGGTAACGCTCACGTAGCACGTCGGCGGCCGCGCGGACCCGGTTGATCTCGACGCGCAGCACCTCCTCGCGGCTCTCACTGGCCGCGTAGTGGTAGTAGGTCAACAGGTTGCGCAGCAGCTCGAGCTTCTGCTTCTCCTGCCGGGCCAGATCGTGCGCGGTCAGCAGCTCCAGCCGATCGACAGGGTGCAGCGTCGCCCAGTCCAGCACCGCGGTGGACCGGAACTGGTTCCTGGTCTGCTGGCCTTTCCGGCCGGTCCTTGGCTCGTCGTAGTAGGTCACCGCACCGTCAAAGCGCGACGCGATCGCCTCGCCCAATTCCCTGCGGTCCAGCGCGGAATCCCACACGATGCGCCATTCCTGCGACGGCGCCAGGTACGGGATCTCGGCGGGCAGGTTCAGCGGCGTGACGTCGACGTAGCGGTCGTCGTAAGCGGCCTCGTACTTGCCGACCGTCGGCGGATTGGCGAAATCGAAACGGATGCCGTAGGCCGGGGTCTGGCCGAAGTTCTTGACGACGAGCTCGATGAGATGCCAGTCGCTGGCGCTGGGCTCCATGAACATCGCGACGTTGGGCTGCATGAGCTCCGCGGTCTGC
>JAOPVX010000424.1 GCA_025965975.1 Mycobacterium sp.
TCGTGGAGACGTACGCGGACTCTGCGGCGGTGGTGGCCCATCACGTCAGCGATGGGTTCGAGTTCAAGAACTGGGCGGGGCGGTTCGTCGACTGTGCCGACGTAACCCGCGTCACCGCCTACGGCGAACCCAACGCGGCAGCCCGCGAGATCCTCGACCGCCTCGGCGCTACCTACCACTCCGCATGGGGCGGCTTCGCGCGCTTCTAGCTTCGGCCAAGCCGGCCACGTAAGCCTGGACATCGCTTGCGACGGGTCAGTCTGGTGTCGAGCGGTGCGTCGACCAGCGTTCGGAGGGTCGCCTGTTGATCGTCACGTCCCTTCTCGGGCGTCCGGTTCGAAGGAGCGTCCCTCGAGGGCGGCGAGGACCCGCAGTGGGTCCAGGTAGTCGCGCCATGCGGTGACTTTGCGTTCCTTGATGACGACAACGGAGATGTATCGGTTGCTGTACGGCTGCCCGGTGGCCACGACCCTTCCCTCGGAGGAATATTCCAGCACCACCGACGACGTTGACGGCGACGGGTGGACACGCAGGTCGTAGCAGCGGTCGAGGAACAGCGTGGAGCCGTAGCCTCGGTAGAGTTCGACGAGGTTGGCGCGGCCGACGATGTGGCGTGGGTAGTTCGGAACCGTGATGATGAAGTCGAACACCACGTCTTGGGCCAGCAGGTCGAAAAAGTGATCACCGTCAGCCAATCCCGCAAGGCCTTGCTCGATGATCCGAAAGAACGGATCGAGAGCGCGGAAGTCGCCCATGTTCTCAACCACTCGCCATCTCCTCAGAATGGTTGACAGCAGACAGTTTTGGGCTGTGCGGTCACTGGTGCGCCGCAATCCACTGCGGGGCGGTACGCAGTAGGTCGCGCGCCAGGCGATGGCGCAGACACCAGCCGCCACCTACTTCAGCCCAGTCGACTCGACCGCATTACCCGCATAATCATCGGCGTTCTGTTTGTTGGCTGGCACACGACCGCATTGGCACGATCGTGTGTACCAGGTGAGGTACCTCATGAATATAGTGTCGCTGTGTACCTTCCGCGAGTGTCCCAGCTACTGGAGTGGTGACTGTGGCCGACGACTCCGAGCCCGAGCGGTTGGGATTGCGGTATCTGACCCTGGCCTACCGGGTGCGGAAGGTCGTCGACAAACACATGATCAGCAGTGGCCTGTCGCTGGCGCGGTGGAAGGTGCTGGAAATACTCGACGGGAAGGGTTCGATCCGCCAGAAGGCGCTGGCCCAGCAGTTGGGATTCGCCGAGCGATCGGTCACTCAAGCGGTCGAAAGCCTGGCGAGCGACGGCCTTGTCGAACGCATGCCGGATCCAGCTGACGGTCGGGCCAAACTCGTGACGCTCACCGATGAAGGAGCCGCCGCCCTGGCCGCGGGCACCAAGGCGGGCGCACAGGTGCTCCAGCGGATCTTCGGCACCCTCGATCGCAAGCAGCTGGCAAGTCTGGACGCACTACTCAACGCCATCGACGACGCCGCGGGCGGAAACTGAGCAACGCACGCCCGCCCGTCCTGCGATCACGTCGGCCAGCCGCCCTCGATTCGGCGGGTCATCTGTTGAGCAATCGCGCCACCGTAGGGGAAGTCGACTCGGGGCGCGCTGACCTCGTCGAGCAGCGCGGTTTCCTCGGTGCTGAGCTGCAGACCGATTGGGAGGTTGGCGGTGAGCTGATCGAGTGTGCGGGCGCCGAGGATCACCGAGCTGACGGCCGGGCGTGCCGCCAGCCACGACAGTGCTACCTGGGCCATCGTGACCCCCCTGTTTCCGGCAATCGTCTTCGCTGCGTCGAGGACGGCCAGGGTGCGCTTGTCCTGACTTCTCCCGCGGAGATATGGCCCCATCGGGTGGTCGGCCATTCGAGTGTTTGCGGGCGGCGTTACGTCCTGCTGGTATTTGCCGGTGAGGATGCCCGCGGCCAGCGGCGAGTAGGCCAGAATGCCGAGTCCGGTGGACTCGCACGCAGGAACGATCTCCCATTCGATCTCGCGGGAAAGCAGGCTGTATCCCGTTTGCAGTGTCACCGGGCGGGCGAGCCGCTGGAATTGCGCGGTGTCAACGGCCTTCTGGATCTGCCAGCCGAGGTAGTTGGACAGCCCGAAGTATCGGATCTTGCCTGCGCGTATCGCGTCGTTGAGGAAGGACAGGGTCTCTTCGACGGGCGTGAGGGAGTCCCAGGAATGAACCTGATAGAGGTCGACGGTGTCCACTCCTAGGCGGCGCAGTGAGGCGTTCAACGCGCGGTCCAGGTGACGGCGCGACAGACCGGCCCCGTTGGGCTCCCCGCTCGTCGGGAACCGGCCTTTGGTGGCCAGCACCATTCGTTCGGTGATGTCGGCGGGCCGGTCGGCGAGCCATCGTCCGATGATCCTCTCCGAGACACCATCGACGTAGACGTCCGCGGTGTCCACCAGCGTTCCGCCGTCCTCGGCGAACGCGTCGAGCTGAGCGAATGCGGTTGCCTCATCGGTGTTTTCGCCGAAAGTCATTGTGCCAAGCGCGAATGCCGATACGGCACAGCCACTTCCGCCGAGATTCCGGTATTCCATCTGGCCACTCCTGGTGTTTTTTGTGGGCTCCGGCGTCCGCTCCTTTATGAGGTACCTCAGCGATACTACACTGCTGAGGTACCTCATAAATAGACGTGGACGGAGAACCCATGGACACCCGACCGGTCGTCGTCATCACCGGCGCCACCAACGGCCTTGGCGCGCTCGCGGCGCTCGACCTCGCCCGATCGGGCGCCCAGCTCGGAATCGTCGCTCGCAGCCAGAAAAAGGTGGACGAGCTGCGCCAGGAGATCGAAAAGGTGGCTCCTGGCACGCCCGTCGACTCGTTCATCGCCGATCTGACGTCCCTGCGCGACGTCCGGACGGCAGCACAACAGATCGACTCCTTCTACGAGCGGATCGATGTGTTGATCAACAACGCCGGTGTGCACGCGTTCTCCCAGCGCATCACCCCCGACGGATTCTCCGAGATGACCGCGGTGAACTACCTCGCCCCCTGGGTGCTGACCAACACCCTGCACGACAAGCTGGTGGCCTCGACACCGGCCCGGGTCGTCACCGTCGCCTCCGAGGGCGCCCGGTGGGCCGGAAGTATCGACCCCGCCCACGATCTGACGTTGACCACCGCCTACGGCCGGCGGCGGGCCATGACCCTTTACTTCCGATCAAAACTGATGGACATCATGTTCAGCCAAGAACTCGGCAGACGGCTGGCGGGCACGGGCGTCACCGCGAACTGCTGCGATCCGGGTTTCAACACCACGGGCCTTGGCAGGGATCTGCCGTTCGCTGGATTGCTCGAAAGACTTCTGCACGCTTTGCGGATCGGCGACCCGCGCCGCGGCGCCGGGATCATCGTGCGACTCGCCACCGATCCCGCCTTCGGCGAAACCACTGGCGGCTATTTCTCGGTCAAGGACGCCGCCCCGCTCCCCTGCCCTGAACCCGGACGTAGCAAGGGAATTCAGGTCGACCTGTGGGAGACCACGGCGGCTCTGCTCGACAGGGTCGTCTTCTCCGGCGAATGAGGCTGCGCCAGGTTCCGACGGGTTGCGACCGCGCAGACCGACCCGCTGCCATTTGAACCTTGATTACCACGGCGCCGGTCAAGGTCGGTCCACTGGTTGGAAACTGTTGGCATGTAAGCCGTTCCGCTCTTTGCACTGGCGAAGTGGACGTATTCGAAACGGCTTCCGTGCTGACCAACGAGTTCGCCCTGGCTGACGTGGCACTGGCGCCCGCCCACTTTCGCGCCCTGTTCGACGGCGCTTTGCGCGCTTCCCGTTAGTCGTCGCCTTATGCAAGCGACACTCATCTGCAGACTAGCGATCGTTGAGCACGATGTCCCTGCGGGAAATGGGTTCGGCGCAAAAAGCGCAACTGAGGACGGCTCGGACATCGGCACCACACGGCGTGTGCGTCAGGGTCGTGTCCGATTCCGCTGCACCTAGCCAGCGCCGCCCCCAGGTCAGGATGGCCAGCGGAACGTGATACAGGTCCGCGCCCTTCTCGGTGAGCCGGTACTCGTGGCGCACAGCCCAGCTGTCGTCGACCACCTTGGCGATGATGCCCAACTGCACGAGTCTCTGCAGTCGCTGGGACAGAATGTTCGGGGCGATGTCCAACCGTCGTTGGAAGTCATCGAACCGGTGAGTGCCAAAGAAGCACTCTCGAATGATCAGCCCGCTCCACCAGTCACCGGTGACCTTCAGTGTCGCCGCAATCGAGCACGGGCCGTTCCGTTCAAGCAGTTCGAGCCCTGGGCGGCGCCGCTTCGTGCCCTTGACGACGTTAATCGGCACGGCGGTAAAGGGCTGGCCTGGACTGGCATTCACCTCACGCGCCCGCAACACCATTCGGCACTGTCCGCAGCGCAGCACCGCCTCCAGAGGGCTGCCACAGCTGGAATGGGTCCCTTTCTGGGGCCGAGTGTCCGGACGGAAAAACCATTGGTCGCCCCAGCGCATGGCCACCAGCAGACAGCCAAGGAAGTCCTGGCCCGCGTCGGTCAGACAATATTCGGCGCCCTGAGATCGGGGCCGTTGGACAAGCAGGCCGGCCGCGGTGAGCTGCGTGAGCCGGGCCGACAGTGTCGAACGCGGCGCGCCAAGCCGCGCCTGGAACTCTGCGAACCGACTGACGCCGTGCAAAACCGCCTCGCGCATCACGAGCCAGGACCACGCATCCCCGACGGCATCGGCCGTGCGCAGGATGGAATCAGCCCCGCTCGTGATTGACGGCGCAGCGTCGTTCACAGTCCTCCAAGTACAGTTATAACACTAGCTTGCATAAAAAGACTCCATGGGGCTACTCTAGCCGCGTCGCTGACAAAGTTAACGGTTAGGAAGCCCACATGACCGAGAAATCATCGCCGTCCGGGAAGCTGATCGTGGGCCAGGACGGCCCGGTAACCACCATCACGCTGAATCGCCCCAAGGTCCACAACGCCCTCGACCAGGAAATCTCGGAGGAGTTGAACGCCGCGATCAAGGACGTGGCAGTGGACCGCGATTGCCGCGTGCTGATCCTGCGAGGTGCGGGCAACACCTTCTGCGCCGGCGACGACATCAAGGGCTTCCTGGACTTCGCTCCCGACGACGGACCGTGGAACATCCGGATGTACCAGGAGACGGTGAACATCATCGACGACCTGGTCCCGGTCACCATCGCCGGAGTCGACGGTGTCTGCGCGGGAGGCGGCCTGGAGCTCACCCTGGTCTGCGACTTCGTCATTGCCACCCACCGGTCGCGCTGGGGCATGCCGGAGATCAACTGGGGCATCACGCCCGGGTGGGGTGGCACGGGTCGGCTGAGTAAGTTCGCCGGCCGGCGCAAGACCAAGGAGTGGAACCTGCTCGGCGGCCTGTTCAGCGCCGCGACCGCCGAACGCCACAACCTCGTGAACCGCCTGTGCGAGCCCGAGGACCTCGATCGGAAGATCGAAATGCTCAGTGAGGTTCTGCTGTCGAAGGATCGACACGCCACCACCGTGACCAAGTACTTCGTCGACAAGGCCGCCGATCTCGACATGTGGAGCAGCATGTTCTTCGAGGGCAACCCCGCCCGATTCGGACCCGGTGAGAACGCCACCGCGGGAATCCAAGCCTTCACCCAGAAATCGACGCGCGACGAACGCCGCGAGCTCATCAAGAACTTCTGGCAAGACTGAAAAGCGATGGCGCCCTTCATGTTAAAAGAATTGCAACGTCAATACGACAACTTCACGAGAGTGAGCGATCACTGCGCCGAGACTGCCGATTACCACGCATTCGCCGATTTGTTTACTGATGACTGCGTCTACATCGAACACGTCTTTGGGGAGATGCATGGCCGCGAAGCCGTCCGGCACTGGATCGTTCCGCTGATGCAGACGTACCCGAACAATCAGATGGTCAAGTACACCCATGATTGGGTGTACTTCGACGCACGCACCGCCGAGATGGTGTTTTGTGCGCGAACGCATATGGCCGATCTAGGCGACGGAATGGATTACACAGCGACTAACTGGACTCGGCTCAAATACGCCGGCCACGGGCTCTTCTCTCTCGAAGAGGACATCTACCACCCCGCGAACTTCGTCGCCCTCATCCAGAGATGGGAAGCTGCGACGCAACAGGCCAAGCCCTAATTACTGCAGTCGGCTACCTCGGCCTTTCTTGAGCCTGTCAGATCAGGTCGAGCTGGAGGCTTTCGCGACGGCGACGGTGAGTCGCGCGACGCGTTTGGCGGTCATCGCCGCGGCCCGCGCGGTGTTGTCCACTTCCGCGGTGGCGAGTGCCCCGTCGTACAGCACGATGAGTGCATCCGCGAGCGCCGCGGGGTCGGTTACCCCGGTCTCTGCGGCGAGCGCGACGAAGGACTCGCGCACCCAGCGGCGGTACTCCTTGATGACCATCTCCTGGGCCTCGCCCGCCGGCGCCTCGGCCGCGGCGTTGACGAACGGGCAGCCCCGAAACTCCGGAAGCGACACGTAGTCGGCGATCGCATCGAACACCGCGAGGATCTTCTCCTCCGGATCATCCACGCCGGCCTGCGCCGCAGTCACGCGCCCGCGCCACGCGTCCAGGCGGCCTCGAAGGTACGCGGCGACGAGTTCATCCTTCCCGCCGAAGATGTAGTACAGCGAACCCTTGGCCACGCCGGCCTTTTCGATCACGGCGTCGATCCCGGTGGAATGCACCCCGTTGCGGTAGAACAGTTCATCAGAGGCGGCGAGCAGGCGTTCCCGCGCTGAGGGCCGTTTCGCCGTCTTCGTCGCCATCACACCAGTTTATCAGACAGACTTGTCTGATAGTCGTAGCCGACGCCTCCCCCGAGGTTTCATCCGCCTCTCCCTGCCGACGGCCGGGTCCGCGTGGATCCGAATGCCCCCAATGCGGGATCGAGACAGTGGACCCCATGGACGACCGTGTGAAGGGGGCAGAAACCGGAATCCGTGTCGCGTCCGCGCTCAGTGCGTCGCCGCTCGCATGTGTGAGGAGAGGGCGTCGACTCCGCGCAGCGCGTGTGTGTAGCGCCGGACAGACCGAATAAGGCAGGTGCCGTGGCCGATCGCTCGTCGGTTGCCTGTCCAGTCGACGTGTCAAAAGCGGGGAATAAACCGGCGACTGGTGCGTGTTGCGCCGACACGATCAGACAGATCGGTTCAAGCAGTTGAGGAGTGGTCATGGCAAGCCCCACCGTGGTTCGGGATCTGGAAGGCAGGGTCGCGCTGGTCACCGGCGCGACGTCGGGGATCGGTCAGGCAACCGCGGTACAGCTGGCCGCGCAGGGCGCCACAGTGATCGTGCACGGCCGCGATGTGACCCGAGGCGTTGCGGTGGTTGCCGAGATCGCAAACCGCGGCGGCTCAGCCCGGTTCGTCGGCGTCGAGCTGGGCGAACCCGCAGAGGCGCTGCGGCTGGCTCGGGAGGCCGGCGACGTCGACATCCTGGTCAACAACGCCGGAGTGCCCTGGTTTGGCCCGTCGGAACGGTTGGCCGCCAACACGTTGGATCAGTTGTTCGCCGCCAACGTGCAAGCCCCCTACCTGCTGGTGTCGGTACTGGCCCCCAAAATGGTGGCTCGCGGGGACGGCGTGATCATCAACATCGCGAGCAGGGCCGGCGCCGTCGGTCAGCCCGACAGCGCCGCCTATGGCGCCACCAAAGCCGCATTGGCCTCCTTCGCCCGCTCCTGGGCCGCCGAATACGGACCCGCCGGCATTCGTGTCAACGCCATCTCACCAGGACCCGTCTATACAGGCGCGGCCAAACGCGAGCTGTTCGACGCCTCGGGCAAGACCACACTGCTGGGTCGGGCCGCCGAGCCGTCTGAGATCGCCGAGGTGATCGGATTTTTGGCTTCTCCCCGCGCGTCGTACATCACCGGCCCCAACATCGCCGTCGACGGCGGCCGCACTGCCAGTCAACCCGACCCCGAGCGATCGGTGCTATTAACTCCGCAACTGGGCTAATCCCATTGCATCCCAGGAGTTTCCACGGTTCCAGATGCAGCTGCGGCGGTGGCGCGACGAGGTTTCGACCTCGACATCGACTCCACCGATTTTGTTTTATCTCTCGGTGAGCACGTCGACGTGGCACAGTACCGGCTGCGCACCGATGGGAGACCGTCTGCATGCAAGTCGCACCCGACCGCACGGGCTGGAAACTTGTCTCCACCCAGCGTCGTCGTCGGGTCGCGAGGGAGGTGCGCAAACAGCTCGCTTGGACCGCTATCCCGTCCCGTGTTTGACGGCAGTAGCCGGTCGAGCTAATGTCAGTTTAGTCAGATCGGTCTAAACAGAGCAGTCGTGGCGGACAACCACCCAGGGGCGAGAGATGACTCCGAACACCACAGCGACACCATCGCGCCGCGCCAAAAGGCCAACGTCACCAGGGCTTCCGCCGTGGAACGCAACAACAAGGCGGCTGCATGCGAGGCGTTCGACACATTGTTCGATGAGCGGGATTCCGCAGCAGTGCAACGTTTTTGGTTTCCCCTACTACGTTCAGCACAGCGCGCACGACGAGCTGGGTCGCGATGGCGTGTTCGGGCTTGTGAAATGCCCGTGTTCAAAGACACATTTCCCTCTTGACCCCGGGTCCGGCGCCCCAGGACACCACATGCCGCACATCGTGCGACGGGCCACTACGAGAAACGATGCACCATGACCAGCCCCGCTGACCGGATTACCGCCAGCAACACCCGAACGCCGGCGCGCCGCCGCGACGTAGAGGCGATGGCGGGAATGGAAGCTGTCACTGCCGGGTTACTAGACAGATCAGTCTAAATTGTTTTCTCCAGGTGCACGCACGGTGCATCACCGAAAGGCCCGAGATGGCGCTGACAACTGAGAGCGGTCTTGGCGGCGCCTACGTGCCGAGCCCGACCGAAAGCGTGCGCAGGCAGGTGGCCGACTATGAAGCCAGCGGCGGTGTCAAGGGCGGCACGCTGGAGGGTCGGCCGGTGGTGATCCTGACGTCGGTGGGCACG